>PWTL01000071.1 GCA_003562845.1 Candidatus Acetothermia bacterium | reverse complement strand
CCCGGCGAACCTATTTCGCATCACCTGGAAGAACGAGCCTGTCCCTCACGGAGGAGGCTACGGGGGGGTGAACTACATAGAGCTCCCCTCGGAGCTCACCGGAGTGCCCGCCCGCATCTTCGCCCTGCTGGGCAAGTGGTTCCCCACGGGCTCGCACAAGGTGGGGGCCACCTTCGGCTGCCTCGTCCCGCGCCTGGTCACCGGGCAGTTCGACCCTACTTACCACAAGGCGGTGTGGCCGTCCACCGGCAACTACTGCCGGGGAGGGGCGTATGTAGCGGCCCTCCTGGCCTGTGAGTCCATCGCCATCCTCCCGGAGGGCATGTCACAGGAGCGTTTTCAGTGGCTGTCCCACGTCGCCGGGGAAGTGATCGCCACCCCAGGGACCGAGTCCAACGTGTGGGAGATCTTCCAGAAGTGCAAGGAGCTGGAACGTACCCGAGACAACGTGATGATCTTTGACCAGTTCGAAGAGATGGGCAACCAGCTGTGGCATTACGCTGTTACCGGTCCGGCCATGGAACAGGTGTTGAACGAAGAGCTGCGGCCTGGGCAAAGGGTCGCGGGAGTGGTGCTCGCCTCCGGGTCAGCGGGGACAACCGGGGCCGTCGATTACATGAAGGAGCGCTTTCCCCACCTACGGGCGGCGGTCGCGGAGGCCCTCCAGTGCCCCACTCTCCTGTGGAACGGCTTCGGCTCACACAGGATAGAAGGGATCGGAGACAAGCACGTCCCCTGGATCCACAACGTGCGCAACACAGACTTCGTGATAGCTGTCGACGACGAACTCCCCATGCGCCTCCTCCGCCTCACCGGAGAGCCGGCCGGCCATGATTATCTGAGGAGTCAGGGCATGCCAGAGTCTCTGGTGGAGCAGCTGCCTCTCATGGGCATCTCCTCAGCGGCAAACCTAATCGCCACGGTGAAGCTGGCCCGGTACTACGAGCTCTCACAACGCGATGCACTGGTTACCGTGTTCACTGACTCCCAGGAGCTGTACCAAAGCCGCTTGCAGGAGCTCCGCGACGCGCGGGGCGCGTACAGCGACCGACAAGCTGAACTGGATCATGAGCGGTGTCTGCTCGGCCTCGGCGCCGATCACGTGGCGGAGCTTGGACACTGGGATCGCCGACGCATTCACAACTTGAAGTACTTCACCTGGGTCGAGCAGATAGGCAAGAGCGCTGACGAACTCCTCGCCCAATGGGACGAGTGGCCGGAGTGGTGGGACCGCACTCACAATCAGGTTTCGGAGATCGACAGGCTCATCGAGGAGTTCAACCGGCGCGTATCCAGTTGACAGTGTTGTCATCCTGGTAGGGGCATACGCTCTACGCCAGTTTTGTAACACCCGTTACGCCCGCTTTGACACCGTTTGCCCCACTTTGTCCGTGGGCACTGCTGCTGGCGACCTCCTGCAAAGGGGATACCATGTGGGTGTGGCTGTACGAGCTGTACTCTTGGACATGGACGGAACTATCTGGGACTCCCCCATCGACTGGGAAGGCCTCAGACGCTCCTTGGCCTTGCCCGACGACGGCGTACCCATCGTGGAGCACCTGAACCGCGCCCCTTCCCCAGCACGGGTACGAGGGCGGGCATTGCTGGAGGAGAGGGAGGCCCATGGTGCCGCCTACGGCCGGCTCATGCCGGGAACACACGAACTTCTGAACTTCCTCGCCAGGTGCGGACTGCGCTCGGCGCTAGTTACCAACAATTCCCGCGCAAGTGTACGCACGGTGCTGTCCCAGAACAAGCTGCACTTCGATGTTGTTGTCAGTCGGGACGATATCCCCATGAAGCCCTCGGCGGAAGCGTTTCTTCAACCCCTGCGCAGGCTCGCGTGTACACCCCAAGAGGCGGTGGCCATAGGGGACTCCCATCTGGACGTGCTGGCGGCCCAGGCGGCGGGTATCGCCCACATGATCCTGGTGGCGCCCGGAGATTGGGTCCAGCGCATGCTCCCGACAGACGCCTCCTTCACCGAGGTCCCACATCTGGAAGAGGCAACGCGCGTTCTGGAGCGGCTGTTGAGCGACACACCTCGCGCGGGCTGTTGACTAGGGATAGCGGCAATGCAAGTCCGACTTCCGACCGAGAGATAACCCTGCTCCGGACAACGTTTTGTTGCGCTTCACAAGCAGCCGAGTTTATGGTATAGTCGTACGGACGCCGGAGCCAAGGCCTCCCAACTTATGCCTGACTGGCAGAAGATTGTGAGGAGGGTTTGACTAGTATGAACGGTGTGACAAGCGTGCGCAGGGACCTGCCCAGTGAGGCAAGGCTCGACGAGCACGAAGTGAAGGAGAATGACGTGCAGTGGTTTGAAGAGGAGGGAACGGAACGCCGTTCTCCCGAAAATCCAATAAGAACATACTTCGACGAGATCTCACGCGTGCCACTTCTGACCAAAGAGCAGGAGGTGGAGCTCGCCAAGCGCGTCGAAGCCGGGGACAAACAGGCCAAGGAGCACCTGGCAGCGGCCAACTTGCGCCTCGTGGTGTCCATTGCCAAGAAGTACCGTGGGTGCGGGTTGCCTTTTCTAGACCTGATCCAAGAGGGGAATCTCGGCCTGATGAAGGCCACCGAGAAGTTCGATTGGCGTAAAGGGTACAAGTTCTCCACCTATGCCACCTGGTGGATCCGGCAGGCCATCCTCCGGGCCATCACCAATCGCTCCCGCACCATCCGCGTACCGACGCACATCAACGAGCTGATCCGCAAGATCTACCAGGCTGAGCGAGATCACAGCAAGGAGTTCGGCAAACCACCTACCGTGGAGGCGCTGGCGGAGGTGTTGGATACCTCAGTGGAGAACGTCATCAAGGCAAAGAAGACGGCGCAGTACACGGCTTCTCTCGATTCCCCCATTGGCTACGAGGATGAAGGCTCAGTGCTGGGGGACTTCGTGGAGGACGGCGGCGCCGTCTCGCCGACGCGGGAAACATTCAAGGAACTGCTCCAGCAGGAGCTGCAGCGGGCGCTGAAAGACCGGTTGACCCCCCGAGAGAGACGCGTCCTCGAGCTGAGGTATGGGCTGGACGACAACCAACCGCGGACGTTGGACGAAGTCGGAGAGACGTTCGGCATCTCCCGCGAGCGGGTGCGCCAGATCCAAAAGGAAGCCCTGGAGAAGCTGAAGAACTCTGATCTCATTCGCAAGCTGGAGAAGTTCCGCCTGCTAAGCGAAGAGGAGTTTTAGCCGCGCGACGGGCAGCGTTTGTTGGAGCAGCGACGACCATGACGGGGGGCCTCATAAAGGACCCCCTTTTCGCAGGAAGAACACGGCTCCGCCGGCTGCCCGGGCAGAGTGAACTTGCAGCTGGGATACTGGTCACAGCCATAGAACGGACCACGTCCCTTGGCAAATCTCTCCACCAGCTCCCCCGCACCGCATGATGGGCAGGCGACCCCAGTGTACACAGGGCTTGTCTGCCGGCAGTTGGGGCAGGACATGTACCTTCCGTACCTCCCATGCCTAAGGTCCATAGGCTGTCCGCAGGCGGGGCACTGGATGTGTGGTGCCTCATCTGCTTGGGCGAGAGCCTCGGCCAATTCTATGCGATCTTCCCCCAGCCCGAACGGAACTGTAGGCGGGAGGTTCCGCGTACTGCGGCAGCTGGGGTAGTTGGAGCACCCTAGATAGAGTCCCCCCTTCCACACGCGGACCGTCATCGGTGCTCCACACTTCTCGCAGTCCACATCAGTGAGCACCTGAAAGGGCTTCTCCCCCCCGGCCAGCACGTCCTCCACCTTCTCCAGCCTCCGCTCCAACCGGCTGTACAGCTCGCGCAGAACATCGAGCCGCGCGGCCTGCCCCTCCTGAATGCTGTCCAGCTTCTCCTCCATGCGCGCAGTGAATCCCTCTTCCACAGTCTCCGGGAAGTACTCCTCTAGGAAGCTGCTCACCGCCTGTCCGAGGAGAGTCGGGCGTAGACTCCCTCCCTCTCGCCGTACATAGCCCCGCTCTTGAACCACGGACACGATCTGGGCGTAGGTGCTGGGCCTTCCTACCCCTTCGCGCTCCAGTTTGCGCACCAATCCCGATTCTGTAAATCTGCCCGGGGGTTCGGTGTGCTTCTCCCGCACATCCACTTCCGGGTGGGGGAGCGACTGCCCCGGGGAGAGGCTATCCGGCAGGGGCAGTCCCTCGTCTTCAAGGCTGCTTACCGGACACACCGAGGTGAACCCGGGGAACACTACCCAGGAAGAGGAAGCGCGGAAGGACCTTCCTGCAGCCTCTATCTCCACCTTGCGCCTTCGCCACAGCCCATCGGCCATCTGCGTCGCCACAAATCTGCGCCAGATCAGCTCATACAGCTTCAACTGCTCCGGCTTCAAGTAGCGGCGCACTTCCTCGGGAGTGAGAGCTACCGTGGTGGGACGGATGGCCTCATGAGCGTCCTGTGATCGCCGTTTGTTTTTGAACCGACGCGGGCGGGGACTAGCGTAGTCCTTCCCGTACTGTTTGCGCACGAAGTCCCGCGCCTCCGAGACAGCGGCGTCGGAGACACGAGTGGAGTCAGTTCGCATATAGGTGATCAACCCCACAGCCTTCCCTTCGATCTCCACTCCTTCGTACAGACCCTGCGCCACCTGCATGGTCCGACGAGGAGAGAATCCCAGCTCTGCTCCCGCGGTCTGCTGCAACGTAGAGGTGATAAGCGGCGGGGAAGGACGTCGCTTGACATCTTCCTCCGCCACCCCCGTGACACGAATCTGGGCCTCAGTCAGCACCTCATGGAGAGAATCAAGCTCCGACCTGTCGGTAATCCGTTCGCTGAGCTCCGCGGTGAACTCCGGCTGGGTGGGGAACAACAGCCTCACTTCCCAAAATGGTTGTGGGACGAACCTTTGAATCTCCCCTTCCCGGTCGCAGATGAAGCGCAGGGCTACAGACTGCACCCGGCCTGCCGACAGGCCCTCGAACCTGCGCCCCGCCAGGACCAACGACAGCACCGGACTGACCTGGTAGCCCACCAAGCGGTCCAGTATTCGCCGGGTACGTTGCGCCTCCACCTTGTGCGGATCGAGCTTTCCCGGACTACGCAGCGCCGAGCGCACAGCGTCTGCAGTGATTTCGTGGAGCAGCACCCGGGCGAAACGGTCTCCCCTTCCATTGCCTAGAAGCTCGGCCAAGTCGAAGGCAATGGCTTCCCCCTCGCGGTCCGGATCAGTGGCCAGGTAGACGCGCTCCGCATCGGTGACCGCCTTCTTCAGACTGCCGATCACCCGCCTGTCCCGTACCACCCAGGTGGGGGTGAAATCGTTATCGACGTCTACCCCCAGCTCCTTTGCCGGCAGATCGCGGACGTGCCCCTTGGATGAGTACACTTCGAACTCCCGTCCCAGGTACCCCGTCAACGTCCGGGCTTTGGTCGGAGATTCAACGATCAGAACGTTTTTTTTCGACATGTGCTCGCTCCCCCCACAGCGCCGGGGATTATGGGGCGTCACCGCAGACAACGCAACACGGCCCTCACAGAAAACTGCGGGGCCCGGCGCCTTCAGCGCCCAGGCCCCGCTTCGTTCCCCAGCTTCTGCCGACGATCAGCTGCTCAGTATCCCATCGGCGGAGTAGGGTAGTGCTGGTCTTGCTTCTCCTCCTCGACCTCGGCCACAAGTGCCTCTGTGGTCAGGAGCATACCGGCAATGGACACGGCATTCTGCAGGGCAGAGCGCGTGACTTTGGTCGGGTCGATGATCCCCGCCTCGAACATATCGCGGTACTCCTCGGCTACGACGTCGAAGCCCACCGCCGGCTTCTCGCTCTTCAGCCGCTCCACGATGATCGCACCCTCGAACCCCGCGTTCTCCGCCAACTGGCGGGCGGGCTCCTGGAGAGAGCGTCGCAGGATCTGTACTCCTACCCGTTCCTCTCCGACGAGCTCCTTGTCCAGGCTGTCCAGCACCGCACCGGCGTTCAGGATGGCTACTCCTCCGCCAGGGAGAATCCCCTCCTCCACTGCGGCCTTGGTGGCCTCAAGCGCGTCCTCCATGCGGTGCTTCTTCTCCTCGAGCTCGGTCTCCGTAGCCGCGCCGACCTTGATCACTGCGACGCCGCCGGCCAACTTGGCCTTTCGCTCCTCGAGCTTCTCCCGGTCGTAGTCGGAGTCGGTGGTCTTGATCTGCTCGTTGATCTGCTCAATGCGGGCCTTGATCTGCTCCGCATCGCCCTTGCCGCTGATGATGGTCGTGTCCTCGTTTGTGACACGGATCTTCTCCGCACGGCCGAGCATTTCCAGCGTGGTGTTCTTGATCTCCATGCCCGCATCCTCCGCCACGACAATGCCGCCCGTCACAACGGCTATGTCCTCGAGCATGGCCTTCCGTCGCTCCCCGAAGCCGGGTGCCTTGACCGCACAAGAGGAGAGCGTCCCCTTGAGCTTGTTCAACACCAACGTGGACAGCGCCTCTCCAGTGACATCCTTGGCGATGATAAGGAGGGGCTTTCCGGTTTGGGCTATCTTCTCCAGAAGAGGGATGACCTCCATGGCATTCTTCAACTCGCGATCCGTGACCAGGATGTACGGGTCCTCCAGTGACACTTCCATCTTCTTGGGGTCGGTCACGAAGTACGGGGACACGTACTCGCGGTCGAAGCGCATCCCTTCCACTACCTCGTAGTAAGTGTCGATGGTGTCCGAGTCCTCGACCGTGATGACGCCGTCTTCCCCCACGACCTCCATGGTGTCGGCGATGATCTTACCGATGTCCGGATCGTTGGCAGAGATAGTGGCTACTTGTGCTGTTTCCGCCTTGGTGCCGAGTTTCCTGGACATTTTCTTCAGCTCGTCGGTCACTGCCCGCGAGCCCTTCTCGATACCCCGCTTGAGGGCCATGGGGTTCGCCCCTGCGGCCACCATCTTGAACCCTTCCTTGACCATTGATTGGGCCAGAATGGTGGCGGTAGTGGTGCCGTCTCCGGCCACGTCGTTCGTCTTGGACGCAACCTCCTTCACCAGCTGCGCCCCCATGTTCTCGAACGAGTCCTTGTACTCCTGCTCCTCGGCGATAGTTACGCCGTCATTCACGATGTCCGGCGAGCCGAACTTCTTCTCGATGCACACGTTCCGCCCACGCGGACCCAGCGTCACTCGGACAACCCCGGCCAGTTTTTCCACGCCGGCCAGCAACTTCCGTCGTGCCTCTTCAGCGAATAGGAGTTCTTTTGCTGCCATTGTTACCCCCTCACTCCTCGATGACGGCGAGGACGTCTGTGGTCTTCACCAGCAGGTGCTTCTCCTCGCCAATGCGGATCTCAGTACCGGCGTAGGCAGAGATCAGCACCTTGTCATCTACCTTCATATCGAACTTCTCCGAGGTCCCCAGGGCTTTAATCTGCCCCCGAACAGCCTTCTCTTCCTTCACCGCTTCGGGCAACACGATTCCCCCCGGGGTGCGGCGTTCCTCCTCCTCAATGACGCGTACGAGGACACGGTTCCCCAATGGTTTGACAGTCATCACCCACCTCCTCAAATTTAGCACTGGGGTGCCTTAGCTGCTAACGCACGGATTGTAGCCGCTACCCTGGGCCCGGTCAAGGGTTGCCCCCCCTTGTCCTTCCCGGCTACAGTGTCTCGTGGCCACGGGACGCTCACACTTGGCCCTGGAACTGACAACGCTCCCCCTGTGGGTCAGCGCAGGGGTCGCGCTCGGTGTACAGCACGAACAGCTCGTGCTGTTCGCCCTATCATACACGGCAGCGAGCGTTCTGCTATCCCCCGATCTAGACTTGCGACGGACAGACCCCAGTCGTCGGTGGGGGCTGTTACGCCCCCTGTGGGGGCCTTATTCACATCTGTTTCGCCACCGCGGCCTCTCCCACTCACTCCTGTGGGGCCCGCTGACCCGTGTAGGGTATCTCCTGGTTCTGGCCGCAGGAGCGTGGGCCTTGCTCTCCGCCTTCTGGGAGATCCCCCGGGGGCTGCCGCAGCTAGGACCGCACATTCCGGCTTTGTGCGCGGGGCTGTACCTTCCACACCTACTTCACGTCCTCGTCGACAGATCGTGTAGCCGAAAACCGAGAGCAAACTGACGGGGGTTGTCGGCACGCACCTCGGAATGTTATACAATGCTGTACACATGAAGCAGAGGACACGCTGCGGAGGAGGACATGTGTGGCCATTTCTATAGGGGAGATAACCAGAGGCATGACCCTTGTGTACAACGGGGAGCTGTACGAGGTAGCATCGTTCGAGCACGTGAAGAGGGCGCGGGGAAGCGCCTTTGTACGAGCTAAACTGCGACACCTGGGCACCGGGCGCACCATCGTCGACACCCTGCGCGACTCGGATCACCTCGAGCCGGCGTTCATGGAGACGCGTCCTATGCAGTACTTGTACAACGATGGCTCTGCGTACGTGTTCATGGACAAATCAACATTCGAGGAATACCGCGTACCTCCGGAGCTGCTGGACAAGTTCAAGGACTTCCTGCTTGAAGGCATGGACGTCCAGGGGCTTTTCCACGACGGGAGAATGCTGCAAGTCCAAACCCCCAGCTTCATGACACTGGAGGTGGTGGACACGCCGCCGGGGGTGAAGGGCGATACGGCTACCGGCGGAGATAAACCTGCTACACTGGAGACTGGTGCGGTGATCAAGGTCCCCTTGTTCGTCAGGGCGGGCGACCGGATCAAGGTGGACACTCGTACCGGCGTGTATGTGGAAAGGGTCTCCTAAGGAGGAACAATGGCGGAACAGCAAGTAGTGATGGAGCTGGCGCTGGGGAAAGTCTCGGTACACAGCGATGTGCTCGCCGCTACCGTGGCCAAGTCGTTGGACAAGGTGGAAGGAGTGCGCCCGCTTCGCGGAGGGGGTGGCGTGATAGCCATCTTCGGCGGCGGTGAAGAGAGCGTGCATTTGGATGCTCAGGGCGACACGGTCAATGTGGAGTTGCGCATCGCCGTCATCCTAGGCTATCCGGTTCACGAGGTCGCCCAGGGAGTGCAACAAGCAGTGCGCGAGGACCTGGAGCAGCTGGCCAGCGCCCGCGTGGGTAAGGTGAACGTGTTCGTCAAGCGCGTGATCCCCCCAGAGGAAGAACTGGTACTGAACGGCGAGGAGGAAAGCGATGGCTGAGCGAAAGGAACACACAGAGCATACAGAGAAGGAAGAGGAGCTTACGCAAGAAGTAGTGGCGGGCAGCGGTGCCATCAGCATTTCCAAGGACGTCATCGCCACAATAGCCGGGTTGGCCGCCGCCGAGGTTGAGGGCGTCACGCCTCCCCGCGGGGGGCAGTTCCGCAAGGGGGAGGCAGCCAAACGCCAGGTGGAGACGGTCATCGACGGCGGAGAGGTGAAGGTGGCTATTAGAGTGGCCATCGTCTACGGATATGCGGTGAGCAACGTCGCTCAAGAGCTGCAGGAGCGGGTCAAGGCCGATGTGGAGCGCATGACTGGGCTGCAAGTTCGCTCCGTCGATGTGGAAGTGACTCGCCTGCTGTTCCCTGAAGAAGGCGAGCAACCTGAGGAGGCGTGAGGTGTTAGTCGTTGCGACGGCAGCGCTGATTGTGATGACGGGCGCCGCAGGCCTGGCGGTGTGGTTTGCCGTGGCCGGTGTTCCGCAAGGGTGGCTGCCGGGCGTCACCACCTGGTGGGGACGGACGGTGCTGGGCGTGCTGGCGGTTTCTTTCCTGGGGGCGGCGGCGCTCGCCATCAAGTACGCTGGCGAATACGGCGCCTCCCAACGTGCGGTCCGCAGGCCGGGACCCAAGGGGGAGATCATCATTGCCCCGCGCGCGATTCGAGAGCTCGCAACCGCCCTCCTTTCACGGGAGCTCGGGTTGAGTGGGTTTCGTGTTGCGCTACGGCCGGGGGCCGACGGAGTATACCTGAAGGTGATCATGCGCCTCCCTGCGGGAGAAGAGGCTCCCAAGCTCGCCGACCGGATCCAGGAGCTGCTCAGCAGGGAGATCCAAAGCAAGACAGGGATACCGGTGCACGAGATCAACTTGGCCATCCGTGGAACGGCCAGCCACGAGCCGCCCACGCCGCCGTCCGAACCTGTGGAGTGAGAAACTCGTGAGGCGGCGCGCCCGCGAGGCGGTGCTACGTGCCCTGTACGGCTGGGAGTACCTGGCAGCGCCGGCCGACGAGTTACTGGCCGACGATGGAGACATCTCCCCTTCCGAGGCCGAGTTGGCGCTGACCCTGCTGGCGGGAGTTCTGGAGCGGCGGGAGCAACTGGACGAGATTATAGACCGGCGAGCACAAGGTTGGGGGGTTGATCGCCTGGCTCTGGTCGATCTTAACCTCCTCCGCTTGGCTCTGTACGAACTGCTGCATACTGCTACCCCCCCCGAAGTGGTGATGGACGAGGCGGTGGAACTGGCAAAGAGCTACGGCACAGATAAGGCGCCCTCCTTTGTCAACGGAATCCTTGACCGCGTGTGGCGCGAGGCCTCGGGGAAGCCCGCCGGCGCTGAGTGAATTGGAGTGGCACGTGAACACAGGAGCAACTAGACTGAGTTCATGGCCTCTGAGCGGCACGCCGACCTGCACCTCCATACCCGGTGGTCCGACGGCACACTGGAACTCAAGGCTGCTGTTCAGCGTGTCCGGGCCGCGGGTTTCGACTGCCTAGCAATCACAGATCACGACACCATAGGCCCCGAGCTGACCGCTCCTGTGCAGACGCTGGAGGGAGCGGAGGTCATCACCGGGGTGGAGATCAAAGCCGACATCCTCGGCCACCGAGGAGAGGTTCTGGGGTACTTCGTAGACCCGTCTTCTCCCCGGCTTCAGGAGCTCCTCGGTCAGATGGCTCACGCGCGCGTTGAACGCATGAAGGAGATGATCTCCCTGTGCAACATGTCGCTGGGGTTGCAGCTCGACTACCGAGCGGTGGCTGGCCTGACCGACGGCGCGGTGGGGCGCCCACACCTGGCCGCGGCCTTGGTCGACGTCGGGGCAGCACAAAGCACTGACGAGGCCTTCCAGCGCTTTCTTTCCCGCGGGGGTCCGTGCTACGCACCCTTGCCCCGCCCCAGCTTTCCCGAAGTTGTGCACGCAATCCGTACAGCCGGAGGGGTGGCAGCGCTAGCCCATCCGGCGTTTCTGCCCATCGACGATTGGGAGGGCATTCTTACAGCACTGCGGAACATGGGGCTAGAAGCGATGGAAGTGCACTATCCATACCAGGTGGGTCGCGTTCCTGTATACATCTCATCAGCAGAACTCGCAGCCCTCGCCGAGGCCCTAAGGCTTATCCCCACAGGTGGCTCCGACGACCACGGGCCCGATTCGGTCAACGAGAGCTTGGGCAGCGTACACGTACCCTATGAGGTTGTGGAGGCGCTCGCCGCTGCTGCATCTTCGGTCACGTGACGCAGGGCCACCACAGCCACCTCAATCTGATCGTCGGTGGGTTCCTGCGTTGTAAGCAGCTTCTGTAGAAGCAACCCCGGCAACACCAACGGCTTCAGCCACCATGCCCTGGGATGTCGCCCGCCCAGAAGAAGCACTTCGTAGGTGAATCCCGCTACAACAGGCAGTAGGGCCAGCCTCCCCGCCAGGCGCAGCCACAGAGGCTCCGCGGGAAGTACCGAGAACATCAACACCGCTACCACAACGAACAAAAGAAGAAAAGCTGTACCGCAGCGGGGGTGAGTAGGGCTGAACCCTCGGGCGGCCTCCGCAGAAGCCCCATGCCCTGCCTCAAAAGCATGTACCGCCTTGTGCTCCGCCCCGTGGTACTGGAAAACGCGACGGATATCCCTCTGTCGGGAGATCAGGTACATGTAGGCAACCAGCACACAGACACGGATGCCCCCCTCCGCCAAGTTGAACAACACGCGCTGGGGAATCCCGGTGAACGTGGCCAAGTAGTTTGGTAGGAGGACAAAAGCTCCCAGTCCCAGAGCAAGCGCGACGAGGGTCATAAGTCCCATGGCCCACTTGCCCATCTCCCCTTCCTCGCCGGACGAGAGCTCCGCGGACACATTCAGGGCACGGATCCCCAATGACAGCATTTCGAACATTCGGAGTGGCCCCCGTGCAAAAGGCACTTTCGTCGCCCTGGGGAAACGGGGAGGACGCCCTAGATCGCGGACTGCTATCCGGCCACTGGGCGTACGAACGGCCACCGCTACGCGGTGGCCGTTTTGCATCATCACTCCCTCGATAACCGCCTGCCCCCCGATGGGCATGAACTACTTCTTCTTCCCGCGGTCTTCGTGCCAGTCTTTGCCGTACTTGCGCTCGAACCGCTCGATTCGGCCTTCCGTGTCCACAAGCCGGGATTCGCCGGTGAAGAAGGGGTGACACTTAGAGCAAACGTCCACTCGCAGCTCCTTCTTCGTGGACAAAGTCTCCACTTCTGCCCCACAGCCACAATGGACTACCGTCCGGTGAAGCGTGGGATGTATGTCCTTTTTCATGTTCTCCTCACCGCTTGGAGTACTGCTCCTTCTTCCGCGCCTTACGGCGCCCGTACTTCTTGCGCTCAACCACCCGCGCATCCCGTGTAAGCAGGCCAGCGTCCTTCAGCCCCTTCTTGAACTCCGTCGCCACCCCTACTAATGCACGAGCGATCCCCAACCGCACTGCTTCCAGCTGGCCGGTGGGGCCTCCTCCTCTGACTCGGGCGCGCACATCGTACCGGCCCACTGTCCCCGTGATATAAAAGGGCGTCATGAGGTGTCGGTTCAGGTACTCAGACGCGTCCTCAAACGCCCCGAAGTACTGCACCGCCGGCCGACCGTTGACAGTCGCCCGACCGCTGCCTTCGCTTATGTACACGCGGGCCACGGCCTCTTTCCGCCGGCCCACTCCATGATAGGCGTCTCCCACCTTCTTGGGCAGACGCTGCTCTTGCGTAGCTACGGGATCCAAAAGGGGACTCACCTCCGATCCTTGTTTCCGAGACGAAATTGCGGTGAAATAGTACCCGCTGGTTGGTAAGGCTGTCAACTTCCTCGGGGGAGGCCGCCTTGCTTCCTCAGGTGCAGTGGTGGTTGCGCGGGCAATGACAGGCAAGGAGGGCACTGGTGGGCATCCGCAATCTGGACAAGATTTTCAAGCCTAAGCGCGTGGCGGTAATCGGGGCCAGCGGTAACCGGTCCAGCGTCGGGTACACAGTCTTTCGCAACCTCGTCGGCTCAGGTTATTCCGGTGTAGTCTACCCCGTGAACCCCAAGCGGGAGTCTGTCCAGGGAATTCACGCCTATCCCACTGTGACCGCTCTGCCCAGCATTCCTGATCTCGCAGTGATTTGCACCCCCGCGCACACGGTACCGGGACTGGTCAGAGAGTGCGGCACTGCCGGCATTAAGGGTATTGTCATCAACTCTGCAGGCTTCAAGGAAACGGGGGAAGAGGGACGTGATCTCGAGGACAGAGTGAGCGAGGAAGCGGCCGCCTTCCCGGGAACTCGCATAATCGGGCCCAACTGCCTCGGCGTCATCGTCCCTTCGCTGCGGCTCAACGCGAGTTTCGCCGGAGCAATGCCCCAGGCAGGACATGTGGCGTTCATCTCTCAGTCGGGAGCACTGTGTACCTCGGTGCTGGACTGGGCGCTCGAGCGCAACATCGGGTTCTCGTTCTTCGTGTCCATTGGGAACATGCTGGACGTAGACTTCGGCGATCTCATCGACTACTTCGGCGAGGATCCTCATACCCGCTCCATGATTCTGTACATGGAATCAATCACAGAGTCCCGCGAGTTCATGTCCGCAGCCCGGGCTTTCTCCAAGCACAAGCCGGTAGTAGCGTACAAATCGGGCCGCTTCGCCGAGTCCGCTCAGGCTGCAGCGTCACACACCGGCGCCCTGGCCGGAGAGGACGCGGTGTACGACGCCGCGCTGCAACGCGCCGGCATCGTGCGCGTTGCCGAGATAGATGACGTGTTCGATTGCGCCGAACTGGTGGCGAGAACCCGGGCCCCAACGGGTTCCCGTCTGGCCATAGTGACCAACGCGGGCGGGCCGGGGGTGATGGCCACCGATGCTTTGCTCGCGCGGGAGGGCGCTCTGGCCACACTGTCAGATGATACGCTGGAGAGACTCAACAAGGCTCTCCCGGCGTTCTGGTCCCGGGGCAATCCAGTGGACGTGCTCGGAGACGCCGGACCGGACAGGTTCGTCGAGGCCACTGAGATCGTTCTCTCCGATCCGGAGGTGGATGCCGCCTTGGTCATCCTCACTCCGCAGGCCATGACTGACCCCTCAGTCACCGCCGAGTCGCTGGCCAACCTCGCCGAGAAGTCCTCCAAACCGATTCTCGCCGCATGGATGGGCGGTCGCACCGTTCAGCAGGGACTGCGCACTCTGGCTCAACACGGGGTCCCCGCCTACACTACTCCCGAACAGGCCGTGCGGGCGTTCATGCACCTGGTACACTACGCGCGCAATCTGGAAGTCCTCTACGAAACCCCTCGGGAGATCCCCGTGCAGCTGTCCATGGACCGGGACACGATCAAGGACAAGTTCGCCAGCCTAACCTCTGCTGACTCCCTTACACTGAGCGAACAAGCCTCCAAAGATCTCCTTGAGGCATACGGCATCCCCGTGACCGAAGTCCACGAAACTCACAGCGCGGACGAGGCCGTGGCCGTCGCACATGAGCTAGGTTATCCGGTGGTGCTCAAGGTGTTATCTCCAGACATAACTCATAAGACAGACGTGGGGGGAGTAGTGCTCGATCTGCACGACGAGCCAGAGGTTCGCCGGGCTTACGAACGCATAGTGGATGCGGCTCGAGAACAGCGGCCGGAGGCCGAAGTTTTGGGGGTCACCGTTCAACGGATGGTAAACGCCAAACACGGCTTCGAGCTCATCTTAGGCGCAAAGCACGACCCAGCTTTCGGCGCGGTGATCATGGTCGGCACAGGGGGAACCGCGGCCGAGGTGTTCCGCGATCGCGCACTGGGACTGCCCCCCCTGAACGAGCGGCTCGCCCGAAGGTTGTTGGAGTCATTGAATGCTTGGCCCCTGCTCACAGGCTATCGGGGCCGACCGCCAATAGACCTGGACAAGCTCCTCCAGGTGTTGATGCGCTTCTCCTACCTCGTGGCCGAACACCCCGCGATCGCCGAACTGGACATAAACCCGCTGCTGGTCACTCCCCACGAAGCTGTGGCCCTGGATGCGCGGCTAATAGTCGATCCGGAGAGACTCAGCCGCGACGTGAGGCCGTACGAACACCTGGCCATCCGCCCCTACCCGGACGAGTACGTGCGCAAGGTGACAGGGACAGACGGTAAGACTGTCACTCTGCGCCCGATCCGCCCGGAGGATGAGCCGCTGTGGCATGAAATGCTGCGTGTTTCATCGCGCGAGTCGATCCGTTTTCGGTTTCAGTACATCTTCAAGGAGAGCACCCATGAGATGGCCACCCGGTACTGCTTCATCGACTACGATCGCGAGATGGCCATCGTCGCCGAGCTGGAAGAAGAGGGTGAACGGAAGATCGCCGGCGTGGGGAGGCTGGTCGCCGGTCCAGATCCCAGTACTGCAGAATACGCGGTGTTCGTGGCGGATCCTTGGCAAGGGCAGGGGCTGGGTAATCAGCTCACGGACTACTGCCTGGAGATCGCCGCTGGGTGGGGGGTGTCCCACGTGACAGCAGAGACCACTCCCGACAACCGTCGCATGCTGGCCATCTTTGAGAGCCGGGGCTTCCGCCTGGAACACCGCTCTGAGGAGGGAGTCGTCCTGGCTCACAAAGACCTGGAGGGCTCCTAGTCGACAGTGGGCATCCGTAACCTCGAGCGCGCGCTGCGGCCCAGACGGCTGGCCGTCGTCTCCGAAGGCTCCGGCGAACTCGCCCGTCTGGTGCTACGAAACCTTCTCCAGCACAACTACAGAGGCGACGTTTTCCTTGTAGGCGAAGCCCTTGCCCAATACAGACCCCTGCCCGCAATGCGCCGAGTGAGGGAACTTCCCGTCGAAGTAGACCTGGCCTTGGTAGACGCCCCCGAGTCAGAGGTCGCGGGATTGGTCCGATCCTGTGCTGAGGAGGGGCTACCCGGCGTCCTCATAATGACGCAGGACGCGCCGCACAGAGTTTTACAGTCCCTAAACGACAACTACCCCGACACTCGTATAATCGGTCCGGGATCCCTGGGGTTGCTGGTTCCTGCGCTACAGCTCAACGCAAGCGTCATGCCGGGCATGCCCGCCCACGGAGGACTGGCCCTGGTATCGAGCTCTTCCCCCCTATGGACCGAGCTCACCGCCCGGGCCGAATGCGCAGACCTCGGAATAAGCCACCTCCTCTCTCTCGGCGACCAGGTCGACGTCGACCTGGCCGATGTGACGGACTACCTGCACGGGCGCGGCCGCGTACAGACTCTCCTGCTGGACGTGGACCGACTGCCCACCCCACACAAGCTTCTGCCCGCTGTGTGGTCCTTCTCCCGGGACAGACCCGTTGTCGCCTGTAGGTGCGATTGTGACTGGGAATGGCAGGTGTTCGCCGAGGCCCTGCGCCGTGCCGGTGGAGTGCCGGTACGCCGGGGCCACGACCTGATCAACCTGGTGGAACTCCTGGCCCGAGCAGACTACCCTCCGCTAGGGCACAAGATGGCAGTGCTCACCGAGGTAGGAACAGAAGAAGTTCTGGAGGATTGCGCTACGAAGACACGCGAACTGGCTCCTGCCACTCGTGCCCTCCTTCGCCAGGGAGGCTGTCGTGAAGAGAACGCACGAATCACTCTCCCCCCACAGGTGGAATCAGATGCTCTTCTGTCCGCCGCGGAGGCGCTGCTCTTCGATTCCGCTGTCCACATGCTGCTCGCCAACCTGCCCAGTGGGACGAACGTCCAGGTAGCTAACAGACTGGCCGCAGCAGCCACAAACAGCGGAAAACCACTCGTAGCGGTGACCTCCGATCAACGGACCGCACAAGCGCTCCGTACGGGGGGAGTTGCCGTGTACACTCTTCTCGCCGACGCTGCCGACGCGCTGAGATGCCTGGCCGAATGTACGCGCAACCTGGACCTCCTCCACCAGCCGTGGGGCTCTCTTCCCGCCGGGCCCACAGAAGGAGGCTCTCTCCCCCTTACCGCTGGAGAGATACCAAAGGAAGAGCTCCGCGCGCTCTTGGCCCGCTGGGGAGTTCGTGTGGACCCCGCAGCAGCGGGCCACAATCCCCCGTCACTGCTCGTTCGCCTGCGCCGTCACCCCGTGTTCGGGTCGGTAGTGCTCGCTTCCTCTCCGGACGAACTCGGGGAGCATCCCGCAGTCGGTCTGCCCCCCCTGACCGAGCCGTTGGCCCGGTCCATGCTCAGTGAGCTCTTCCCCAGGCTGGCGCCGGCCGTTTCCCGCAGGTTGGTGCTCCTCCTCCTGCAGCTCTCCCGACTGGCTGTCAAGCTGCCCCAGCTGGTGGAATTGGACCTCGGTCCTGTCTTCGTCGTCGACGGGGAGGCAACTGCCCTGGGAGCCCGTGGCCGGAGCGACCCGACGTGCTCGCAGGCACACCTTTCCCTTTGTCCGTACCCGGACGGAAGTGTACAGAGCATTCGCCTAAGAGACGGGACCTGCGCCACGCTCCGCCCCATTCGCCCCGACGACGAGCCCCTGTGGCGGCGGATGCTCACTTCCTCTTCCCCGGACTCGCTGCGGCTGCGGTACCACTCCGTCCATCATGAACCCTCCAGGCGCATGGGCCGCCGCCACTGCTGCATTGACTACCGCCGCGAACTCGTCATGGTGGCTGAGGTGAAAGGGGAGAGAGGGCCGAGCCTAGCCGGAGAGGGAGAGCTGTTCCTCGACCCTGACTGTGACCTCGCTGAGTTCGCTGTGTTCGTCGCTGATTCGTGGCAGGGCAGAGGGCTGGGCAGCCTCCTCACCGACCACATGGTGGACACCGCCACCGAACTCGGGGCCCGGCGCATCACCTGTGAGCTCACGCCAGATAACGTGCGCATGATCTCCCTTCTCCAACGACGCGGGTTTGAGGTCCGCATTGTCGTCGAGGACGGAGTGGTGTTCGCGGAGAAGCCGCTCCGCTAGCGTTTCCCTTTTCGCCGAGCGCCGGAGGCTCCCCTGGAAGAACGTCGCGGCACAATCGCCCTCGGTTCACCGGTCACAGGGTTGAGCAGAAACAGCGCCAGCAGTAGGCCCCCCACTGCCATCCCGATCACCGGAGGGAACACCAACACATAGCTCCCCGTCAAGTCCCGGAGCAACCCCGAGAGTACCATCCCCAGGATGGCCCCGAGCCCGTATCCCGTGTACACCAAACCGTAGTTGCTCCCGTAGTACTTCGTGCCAAAGAACGTCGCCGTGGCTGTGGGAGCGATGGCCAGCCAACCGCCGAGGTTCAGCCACAACAGGGAAAAGCCGACAAAGTACACCGTCGGGTTCCCCTCTCCCCACATCGCGAGCACAGTCGACGCAACGATAATAGAGGAGAAGGACAGTACCGCTGTCTTCTTCGGAGTGAGTAGGTCCGTGAGCCATCCAAACAGCGGCCGTCCGGCTGCGTTGAACAGGGCAAACACTGACACGGCCACCGCTGCAGTTCCTGGTGCCAGGCGTGCCACCTCTTGCCCATAGGGCGCCGCGATACCGATGGCCATGAGACCGGCCAGGCAGCCCACCGTAAAAGAGCCCCACAACCCGTAGAAAGCGCTGCTCCGGAGCATGGCTGCCGTCTCCAAGTCCACCGGCGCCCCCATCTCCCGACCAGCGCCGGCCTCTCTGCCCGGAGCAGACCAGCCCGCAGGAGGCACGCGCATTGGAAGGGAAAGAAGAACAAGCAACGCCAAGAATCCTCCGCCGAAGACGGAAAACGTCGCCAGGGGACCCAGGGCCCGAATGCTCAGCTCGAGAAGAGGAGCCATCACCAACGCCGACAACCCGAAACCCATTACGGTTAGCCCCACGGCCAGGCCCTTCTTGTCCGGGAACCACTTCGCAGACACGGCAATGGGACAGCCGTACAGCACCCCCACCCCTGCCCCCGCCAGCACTCCGTACAACAGCGTGAGCACGCCGATGCTCGGCGACAATCCGGCCAGAAGCCACCCCGCGCCGACCAGAACCCCTCCCACGAGGCCTGTCTTCTTCGGGCCCCAGCGGTCCAACCCCCGGCCGGCGACAACCATCCCCACACTGAACACTCCTAGAAACACCATGAACGGCAAGCCGCTGTGCGTGGCGCCGATGCCCCACATCTCCTCCAAGGGCCTGCGGAACACGCTGAAAGCGTACACCGCCCCCAAGCACATGTTGATAAGCGCCCCCAGCGCCACGTACAGCCAGCGTCCCCTCTCCACAGAAAGGCCAAACACCTTTAGCTCCCCCATACACGCCCCCGTTCACATGGCCGGGGGCGGACCGCTCGGGTCCGCCCCCGGCAGCTTGCCTATATCCCCATGCTTGCCCTATTGCACTCAGCTCTTGTAGCCCACAGCTCGTTTCAGGTCCTCTACAGAGTCAGGATTACGTAGCGTGGCCACGTCCCCCAGCGGCTCACCACGGACCAGGGACTTGAGCACCCGGCGCATGATCTTTCCCGAGCGCGTCTTGGGAACGTCCTCCACGAAGTAGATCTCCGCAGGACGTGCCGTGGGGCCGATTTGCTTGTCCACCGTCTTCACCAACTCGCGCTTCAACCCGTCAGAAGCCTGCGCTCCCTTTTTCAGGAGCAAAAACGCGATGGGTACCTCTCCTTTGACTTCGTCGGGGCGAGAAACGACGGCCACCTCACTCACCAACGGATGCTGCGTCAGTGCGTCCTCCACCTCGGCGGTGGCCAAGCGATGGCCGGCCACGTTCATCACATCGTCCACCCGACCGGTAATGCGCACGTTCCCCATTTCGTCGATGCGCGCCCCATCTCGAGTGAAGTAGAAACCCGGGCCGTACTCGGAGAAGTATGTCCCCTTGTACTTCTCGGGGTCCCCGTACAGGCCACGCAAAAGGGCTGGCGGGAACGGTGGTTTGAGGACCAGATACCCTCCGTCGCCCGCGGGGAGCTCCTGTCCCCCGGCGTCGAGAATCGCCGCCCTGATTCCGGGGAACGGCCTGCCGGCAACGGTGGGAACGAACGGCCCCATCCCCGGAAGCGCCTGAATGCAAGTCGCGCCCGTCTCCGTCTGCCACCACGTGTCCACAATGGGACAGCGCTCCCCGCCAATGTTCCTGAAGTACCACATCCACGCCTCTTCGTTGATGGGCTCGCCCACCGTTCCCAGGATACGCAGCGTGGACAGGTCGTACTTGGCGGGCCACTCCTCGCCCCACTTGACGTGCATGCGAATCGCCGTAGGAGCAGTGTAGTACACCGTCACTTTGTGCTTTTCGATGACCTGCCACATGCGACCATAGTCGGGGTGATCGGGGGTCCCCTCGTACACCACCGTCGCCACCCCGTTCATCAGGGGACCGTAGTTGATGTACGTGTGCCCGGTGATCCACCCCACGTCAGCCGTGCACCAGTGAGTGTCGTCCTCGTGGAGGTTGAAATCCCACTTGCACGTTGTGTAGGCCTGCACAGCGTAACCGCCGGTGGTGTGCATAACCCCCTTGGGTTTACCCGTGGTGCCGGATGTGTACAGGATGAAGGCAAGATCCTCCGCCTCCATCTCCTCCGCCGGACACTCTTCAGGCTGGTCCGTTACCAGCTCGTGGTACCAGACGTCCCGCCCCGTGGACATCGGCACGTCGCTCCCCGAGCGGTTGACCACGATCACCTTTTCCACTTGAGTGCCGGCCAGCGCTTGGTCAGCATTCGGCTTCAAGGCAATGGGCTTCCCGCGGCGATAGTAGCCGTCAGCGGTGATCAATACCCTGGCCCCACAGTCAAGCATCCGGTCACGCAGTGCTTCTGCTGAGAAGGCGGAGAAGACCACTGAATGCACCGCACCAATGCGCACTACAGCCTGCATGGCGATCACTGCCTCGGGAATCATGGGTAGGTATATTCCCACCCGATCTCCCTTCTGCACCCCCATCTCCTTGAGAGCGTTTGCCAGGCGGGCCACTTCCGCAAGCAGCTCCCTGTACGTCAACACACGACCGGGCTGGTCGGTGGGCTCCGGCTCCCAGATCAGAGCTACTCGGTCTCCATGGCCGGCGTCCACATGACGATCCAGGGAGTTGTACGATAGGTTAAGCTTGCCTCCGCTGAACCACTTGAACTCATAAGGAGCTTCTTCGTAAACCTTGTCCCATTTTTTGAACCAGTGCAGTTCGTCCGCTCGTTCGGCCCAAAAGCCTTGTGGGTCCTCCTCCGCCCTCTTGTACACCTCGGGGTCGGACACCCAGGCACGCTGCTTGGCCTCGTCGGTTGGCCAATACCAGTTTGAACGCTTCGGATCAGGCTCCACCCACTTCACACCCTTGCCCACTTTGCGCACTCCTCCTTTCTCAGCTCGACACACTTCCCTACGATTCGTCGAAGAATCATAACCAATACGCCTACCGCTGCCAGGCGCCAGCGCCGGGGGACCACTTTGCGTAGCCAGCAGGTTTGGCGTACAACCGGAAGGAGCTGCAGGAGGAGACATGAAGCGCCTGATGCGCCTGTTACGTGATACGTTCGTCTCGGGGCTGTTGGTGATCCTGCCCGCAGGACTGACAGCGTATGTCCTGTGGCTCACCTTCCGTCTCGTGGCCAGCTGGGTAGGCCCACAGACTGCGCTGTCGCAGCTTCTTACTCGCGCCTTTGGACGGTATATCCCCGGCACGGAGATCCTGGTAACCGCAAGTGTAGTCCTGCTAGTGGGAGCTGTAGCCCGCTACTGGTTGGGCAAACGCCTGGTGAGTACCGTGGAGCAGGGCTTGCTCTCGCTCCCTGTATTGCGCAAGCTCTATTGGGCCACGCGGCAGCTATCGCACGCCCTGCTCAAGCGGGAGGTGGTACCGGGAGCCCAGCACAAGAGGCTTGTGTTGGTGGAGTTCCCCAAGGAAGGATCGTATGTGCTGGGGGTCGTGACCAGCAATGAGCTTTCGCGGCTGGACCAGGTATTCGGCAGGCCCGTGGTTTCAGTATATATCCCCACGGCGCCCAACCCGCTTTCGGGATGGGTTTTGTTCCTGCCGGAAGACAAAGTGGTCCCCCTGGATTTGACCATGGACGAAGGGTTCAGCCTCGTTTTGTCAGGGGGCGTGGTTGTCCCGCAGAAGCTGCAGGGGAGGCCGACACCCAAGGAGGTGCCCGATGCCGATCAGGCGAGATAACCGAGGACGCTACGTAGAAGTAGAGCCGCGTCGGGCCGAAGAGACTGCTTGGCTGCGGTGCAGAGAGTGCGGAGAGCTCGTATTCCGCCGCAAGCTCAAAGAGACAAACCACATCTGTCCCCGCTGCGGCGCCTATTTCTTCCTCACAGCGCAGGAACGCATTGCGTCTATTGTAGACCAGGACAGCTACACTACACTGACAGCGGACTACACATCCACCGACCCGTTGGAGTTCGTCGATCGCCGCCCCTATCAGGAGCGACTGGACGAAGCTCAAGCCATCACAGGGCTTAACGACGCGATCCTGGTGGGCCGGGGGACCTTGGACGGTTCCCCGCTGCTCCTCGCCGTGATGGACTTCCGCTTCATCGGCGGAAGCATGGGTCAAGTGGTGGGTGACGAGATCGCCACAGCGGTGGAACGGTCTGCGGAAGAGCATATTCCCTTTGTACTAGTCGTCGCCTCCGGCGGAGCGCGGGTGCAGGAGGGCATAGTTTCGCTCATGCAAATGGCCAAGACCGTAGCCACACGCAACCTGCTGGCAGAAGCGGGAGTCCCGTTCATCGTCGTGTTCACCTACCCTTCCAGCGGCGGCATGCTGGCGTCAGTGGCCAGCCTGGCCGACGTCACCATCGCCGAGCAAGGCGCCATGATCGGGTTCGCCGGACCCCGCGTGATCGAGAAGACAACCGGAGAGCGGCTTCCCGCGGGCTTCCAGACCGCAACGTTCGCTCTGGAACACGGTGTGGTGGACCAGGTAGTGACCCGCGAGTCTCTCCGGGCGGAGCTGGCAAAGGCCTTGCATGTGCTCACAGGAGGTGCGCATGGTTGACGACTCATCTATCCGCGCGCTGGAGGACAAGGTGGCCGAGCTGCGCCAGATGATGGAGACGGGCGACGTGGACCTCCGTGAGGAGATTACGCTTCTGGAGAAGAAGCTGTTCAGCCTAAGGCGCGAGCAGTACGCACGAATGTCCGATTGGGACAGGGTAAAGCTCGCCCGCCATCCCGAACGCCCTCGAGGGCTGCCTTTGGTGGAGGCCCTCGCGGAGGCGTTCTACGAGCTGCGCGGCGACCGAATGGGCGGGGACGACCCTGCCTTGCGCGGAGGCCCCGCCCTGGTGCAAGGGGAGAGAATCATGTTCCTCTTCCATCATCGTGGGAGCACTCCTGAGGAGCAGCGGGCCTGTCGCTTCGGTATGGCTACCCCCCAAGGGTACCGCAAGTGCCTGCGCCTGATGGACATTGCCGAACGTTTGCACCTGCCCGTGGTCACTCTGGTGGACACGCCCGGCGCGTATCCCGGGCTTCAATCGGAGGAGCAGAACATCGCCGGAGCCATCGCGCAGTGCATCTCCCGTATGCTCGCGCTCAACGTCCCCACCGTAGCTGTCATCCTCGGGGAGGGCGGCTCAGGCGGCGCCATCGCCCTGGGCGCGGCCGACCGCGTGTTGATGATGGAAAACGCAACGTACTCCGTGATCTCCCCCGAGGGAGCAGCAGCAATCCTGTGGAAGGACTCTTCGTCAGCAGCGCAGGCGGCACAAGCCCTGCGCCTCACCGCCCCCCACCTCGTGGAGTTGGGATTCGCCGATCAGATAATCCCCGAACCCGTGGGCGGGGCGCACACCGACCCCGACAAAACCGCAGACGAGCTGCGAAGCGCCTTGGGCGAGCACTTGCGCGCATTGTCCTCGAGCTCGCTGGACGAGCTGAAGGCTTTGCGGTACAAACGATATCGAAATGCGGGAAGCGCCCGTAAGCCGGCCGACCAGACTTGATCCCTGCGAGCGGTGCGATGTTAGCTGTTCGTATGTGTTCCACAGCCTCCCTGCCCCAGCATGGAAGGAACTCCGTGAGCTCATGCGGACCACGGAAGTGCCAGCCGGGGAGACGGTGTTCCGTGAAGGAATGCCCGCCTTTGGCCTGTACATTGTCTGTCAGGGCAAGGTGAAGGTAGCCAAACACACCCGCCCGTCGCACTCTCAGATTCTCAAACTGCTCGGCCCCGGAGAGATACTGGGGGAGAAGACGCTGTTCGACCGGGAGACGTACACTTGTTATGCCAAGACCCTTGAACCATCGCGCCTTATGTTCATCCCGAAGGAGGATTTCCTCGCCTTCGTTCGCAAGTACCCCGACGTCGGGCTACGTCTGGTGGAGATGCTTTCCCGTGAGGTTAAGGTGTTCGGCGACAAACTCGTGGAGATCACCTCCCGTTCAGCCAAAGAGCGCGTCGCTCGGGCGCTCGTGGAACTGTACCAGGCCTTTGGAAAGGAAACTGTGCAGGGCCTGGATATCGGCGTTGAACTACCGCGAACCGAGCTCGCAGAGATGGCTGGGGTGTCTACCGAGACCGCCATCCGCGTGCTCTCCGACCTCAAAGAGAGGGGCATCATCTCCCTGGACGGACCACGCATCTTGATCCTGAAGATGGACAACATGACCAACCTGGCCCACCCGTTCCGGACCTTCCTCCGGGAGAACCTTGCTTGATGCACCATGCCTTCCTGGGGGTGGGAAACCCGCTCCGCCAAGATGACGGGGTCGGCCTGTGGATAGGCCGTCGCCTTGCTGCGCACGGGTGGACCGTGTACCTGGCGGGCACGACGCCCGAGAACATCGTGGGAAAGATCCAACGGGACAGACCACACACCCTGCTGATAGTGGATGCAGCGGAGCTGGACCTGCCCCCCGGCACAGTTCGTCGCCTTCCAGTACACGCCGCACCAGCCATGCTCACGAGCACCCATGGCCTCCCCCTTCCCTTCCTTCTGTCTCTCCTACAAGACAGTGTCCGCAATCTGGTCCTGGTGGGAGTGCAACCTGCTCTCCTGGAACCCGGGGAGGGCCTGACCCCGGCAGTCAAGGCCGCAGCCGAGCTCCTGCTCAGTACCCTTGCCTGGGGAGAGCTCGACTCCATACCCCTCCACAATCCCAGTGCCACGCACGTTGACAGAGCAGCCTTGCAGGGGGAAGATTGATGTAGCAAGGGGCCGTAGCTCAGCTGGGAGAGCGCTGGCATGGCATGCCAGAAGTCACGGGTTCAAGTCCCGTCGGCTCCACCACCTCGCCAAGCGTTCTATCCATCTACCTCAGGCATGACAATCGGCCTCACCGAGCCAACCTGACCGATTGTAGAACCGTGTCTACAGGGTCAACGAGCGCGTCCCCCAGATGATGTGTGAAGGCATCCGTTCTGGGCAGCGTTGCTTCTATGCTCAGGTCCCCCACATGTGGAGCTCCCCAGCTACACCCGGCTCTCAATGCGAGGGAGAATCCCGAACTCTCCGACGTCATCCAGAACGAGCATGCTGGTCAGCACGGTGAGTCTACAAGAACAGCCCAGATATCGTGCTCATGGGGAGGAAGAGCCGGTTCTCATTGTCGATGAGAGCCCGAAACCCGTACTTCTGGTAGAAACTCCGCGCAGCTTCGTTCTTGGCGCTCACCACCACAGCATACGAAGCTACTTCCTGAGCGTGGACGGAACTCCGAAACAGAGCGTCCATCAGAAGGAATTCCCCCAAGCCCTGACCACGGCACCTCTGATCCACGGCCAACCGTCCAAGCAGGGTAGTGGGCACAACGGGATAACGGGGCAACCTGCGCGCCAGATCGGACGGTAACTCGGCAAGCCTGACCGCACAGGCTGAGAGAGTGTAGTAACCCAACACCCGCGGGTCGTCTCGGCTGATAAGAACAAAAGGAACGGTTACGTTCCGACGTTTGTCCTGATTCGCCCGGTGCTGCAGATACTCATCCAATACAGGAATACCTGAGAAGAAGGTACTCCTGTCGTGGTCAGCGCCCAATGGCTCAACAAGGTGTTCGACGTCAGGGCATGCCATTCACAGGTTTCTGTCTCGTTTGTATCGTTGCACGGCGGTGCTCAGTCCCTCGCTTGGTTTCGGAGGGCGGAGAAGGGCTTGGACAAATGCTTCACTGTCTTGGCGAGAGAGGGCCACTTCCTCATGTTCCTTTACAGCACGGCGGGCAGCTTTGACGGCGCTGTTGATCACAAACTCGGAGACCGAACGGTGCGTTAGCGCGGCAGCCCGCTTGACCAAGGCTTTCTCGTCGGGGCTTGCGCGAAGCTCGATTCTTTCACCTTTAACAGCCATGGTGACACTCCCTATCATTGACCCGGGTTCTGTACGGGCCCATGCCGTACACTAGCACACTGCCTTTCGCGTGTCAACGCCCCCCTTCCTCCATGGGGACCGATCCTGCGGACTGAAGCCGCCCCGCCTCAGTGAACATCGCATCGCCTGATCTCGTTTAGGTTTTCTTGGTCCTGCGAGTCAACGGGAAACTGACCAGGAAGGTTCTACATTCGGTCCCGTCGTCTCCACCAAACCGCTGCCTATCGTCCCTGACAGAATCATGGCGACCGTGATTTCCGACCCAGCCGGACCGGATGCAGAACGTTGCTCCAGCCACTCAACGAGAGCAGGGGAAAGAGGCATGTCGATCAGAAATTTCAGGCGGAGAACTCGACGGTCTCCTCTTCGGCAAGAGCCGCACCATAGCGCCAGGAGCTAATCGTGCACCTTGCCCTTATCCTCCAGTGCAGAAGTGTCCTCAACCCGGGACTCTAGCTTGAGGGATAGAGGAGACAACCGGGCGGTGTGTTCAGTTGTATGCGTACGCTTGACAGCTCTCCGGAAGCCCCTATAGTAATGGAGAGAGGACCGTACGAAGTGTGAGTGCGTGGCTGTTGGGTGACCCTCAACCAAGCGGTGCAAGCACGTAGGCGGTCGTAGTTGAGAGGAAAGGAGGGAGACACCAGTGGCCACCGGCAAAGTGAAGTGGTTCGACGACGCGAAAGGTTTCGGCTTCATCGAACAGGTAGACGGGCCGGACGTGTTCGTGCACTATTCGGAGATCAACATGCCTGGCTTCAAGAGCCTCCGCGAGGGGCAGGACGTAGAGTTCGAGATCGAGCAGAGTCCAAAGGGCCCCCAGGCCAAGAACGCCACCCCTAGCTGATAGCAAAACCGGACAGGCACCTCTCTCCTGGCGGAAAGGTGCCTGTCCCCACTCCTCTAGTACGCGCGCGCGAACACGACCCGACGAGGGTATGCGCTGGGCTCTCCGCACCGAACGCAGGTCCCCTCCGCGGGGGGCCCGTCAAAGGGGATGCAGCGCGGGGTGGCCTTGGTATCCTGTTGGATGGCCTGTTCGCATTGGGGCTTACCGCAGTGAACCACGTACGCCCATCCCTGCCCCACGTGGCAGCGGAATGACTCGTAGTCGTCGGCGAGGAAGGTGTGCTCGTCGCGGAATGACTCCGCCCGAGCGTACAGCTCTTTCTGAAAGCCCTCCAACCGAGCGGGGATGGACGCCGCCGCCGCCCGGCGGTCCAGCGACTCCTTCTCTGCAGATAGCCGCTTGGCCACCACGACCTGTCCCGCCTCCAGATCCCGCGGTCCCAGTTCGATGCGCAGTGGAACTCCCTTCTGTTCCCAATCGTTGAACTTCCACCCGGGGCTGGGGCCTTCCCGCCTGTCCACCCTGACCCGCACTCCGGCGGCAGCAAGCTCGCCGGCCAGCTCCTCCGCTTCGGAGAGCACGTGCCGGGCAAGCTGTGGCTGATCCCCTCGGTAGATCGGTACGACGACCACCTGGACAGGGGCCAACCGTGGCGGGAGAATGAGTCCCTGATCGTCCCCGTGGGCCATGATGACCGCACCGATCATCCGTGTGGACACGCCCCAGCTGGTGGTGTGCACGTAGCGGAGCTCGTTCTCCTCATCGCTGAACGTGATGTCAAACGCCCGAGCGAAGTTCTCCCCCATGTAGTGTGACGTTCCGGACTGCAGAGCCTTCGTGTCCCGCATCATGGCCTCGATGGTGAACGTCCTCAGGGCACCGGCAAAACGTTCTCCCTCGGTCTTCTCCCCCACCACCACCGGCATTGCCGCGTGTTCCCGGGCGAAGTCGGCGTAGATGTTGACCATACGCAGCGACTCTTCCAAAGCTTCTTCCGCTCCGGCGTGCGCCGTATGTCCCTCTTGCCACAGGAACTCCGTCGTCCGCAGGAAGGGCCGCGTTCTCAGCTCCCAGCGCATCACATTGCACCACTGGTTGTACAGGAGGGGGAGATCACGGTAGCTCTGGATCCACTTGCTGTACATTTCCCCGACGATAGTCTCGCTGGTAGGGCGGATGGCCAGCGGCTCCTCAAGTTCCTTTCCTCCGGCGTGGGTGACCACGGCCAGCTCGGGAGAGAAGCCCTCCACGTGCTCCTTCTCACGTTCGAAATAGCTCACGGGGATCAGCATCGGGAAGTACAGGTTCTCGTGGCCCGAAGCCTTGAACATCCCGTCCAATGCCGCTTGGATGTTCTCCCACAGAGCGTAGCCGTACGGGCGGATGACCATGCTTCCCCGCACCGGGCTCAAGTCCGCCAAATCCGCCCGGTACACTAGTTCGTTGTACCACGCGTTGAAATCCTCCGACTGTAAAGTAAGACGCTTGTCGCCCATGTTGCGCTTGAACCTCCCCTCCACGCGCGGGCTCTTAAGCGACCCCTCTCGCGCGGCCCTATTCTACCGCGAACACAGGAGACTCAACCGCTCTCCCGCCCCGGCCCCACGGCATAGCCGTGCTCCCAGAACCAGCGAACCGCCTTGCTTAGCGCCTCCCGAGGCAGCGTCTGCGGAAAGCCGAGCTCCCCGACAGCCTTGCTCGGGTCGAAGAACATCTTGTGCCGTGACATGCGCAGCGTCTCCGGCGTCATCCGCTTACTGCCCCGCCCTGTGCAGCGCAGGGAGAAGTAGTTCAGATACGACAGGCCAAGGATCGGGAGGTAGGGAAGGCGCACCTTGGGGGCAGGGAGGCCGCTCACCTCGGCGAGCAACTGCAGAAACTCACGCATGGTCAGGTTCTCTCCTCCCAGAATGTATCTCTCGCCCGGGCGTCCCCGCTCCGCGGCCAGGAAGTGCCCCCGGCCCACGTCTTCGGCGTCAACAACGTTCATTCCCGTATCCACGTACGCGGGCATCTTTCGGTTCAAGAAGTCGACGATCACCTGTCCGGTGGGGGTGGGTTTCACATCCCACGGGCCCACAGGGAAACTCGGGTTCACTATCACCACCGGGAGCCGCTGTGAGAACTCCAGCGCCACCTGCTCGGCCAGATACTTGCTTCTCTTGTAGTGGCCGACGATGAGCTCGGAACGAACCGGGGTCGTCTCGTCAGCCCCGCGGCCCTCCTCGCGCAGCCCGAGCGCGGAAACAGAGCTTGTGTACACCACGCGCTCCGCGCCGGCCTGCTGCGCCGCCTCGAGCACCATGCGGGTCCCGTCCACGTTCACCGTGTACATTCTCTGAACCTGACGCGGGGAGAACGCGTACAAAGCGGCCACGTGGAACACCACTGGGCACCCCGTCAGCGCTCGCCGGACGGATCTTTCGTCGAGGATGTCTCCGCCCACGACCTCCACGTCCAGCCCGGCCAGCGCCCGCCTGTCCGAACGGGGGCGGGCCAACACGCGCACAGTCAGCCCCTCCTCCAGGAGAACACGGACCACGTTCGCCCCCAGAAAACCCGTACCTCCCGTGACCAGCGCCCTCACAGCGCCCTCGTCCGCCACCGGAAGAAATCGAACATGAGTCCATGGTACCGCATGCCACCGCCTCCTCTGGGGCATCACAGCCAGTGTAGTAGAATGGACAGGTGAAAGGGGGATATGGTATGCGAGGGACTTTCGGCAGGTACTTGGATGTTGACCTCACGAATGCAGAGTTCACAGACCGGGAGATACCGGAGAACTGGTACCGTTTGCATCTCGGCGGGAGAGGGATCGCCGCTCGGCTGTTGTTGGAGTTGGTCCCTCCCGGGACAGATGCCTTCGCCCCGGAAAACGCGCTGGTGTTCGCCAGCGGACCCTTTCAAGGGACGGGCCTTGCCGGGGCGGGGCGGCACGTGTTGATGGCAGTGTCCCCTAAGACCGGCTCCATAGCGTGCTCCTACGTGGGAGGGTACTTGGGACACGAGCTGGGGCGCTCCGGTTACGACGGAATTATCATCCGTGGCCGCGCGGCCAAGCCGGTGTACCTCCTCCTCAGCGAGGGCAAGGCTGAACTCAAGCCGGCGGGAAAACTGTGGGGAAGTCAGACTTTGGACACAGATCGGATGTTGAAGGATCTTCACCCGGGGACACGCGTGGCGTGCATCGGCCCGGCAGGGGAGCGACAGGTGCAGATGGCCTGCGTTATGCACGATGTGAACCGTTCGGCGGGAAGGCCCGGCCTGGGGGCGGTCATGGGAGCAAAGAGGTTGAAGGCCGTGGCCGTGAAGGGGCACGAGGACAAACCGTTGGCGGACAGGGAAGCGTTCGCCCGCCTGCGAGCTGCGTTCGGCCGCGCCCTCGCCGAGAGCAAGGGAGCACAGAGACTAGGACGCTATGGCACCGCCGGCGGAGTGCTGGGACTGTGCGAGACAGGCGTCCTCCCCACGCAAAACTTCCAGCAAGGCGTGTTCGACGAAGCTGATGCCATCAGCGGAGAGCGCATGGCCGATACCATCCTCACAGAGCGCGAGACGTGTACCGGCTGCCCCATCCGCTGCAAGAGGGCGGTGAAAACGAGCTTCGCGGGACAGGAGGTGCACCCGCTGTACGGCGGGCCGGAGTACGAGACCGTGGGCGCTCTGGGGTCGTTGTGCGGGGTCTCCGACCTGTCGGCCATAGCCTTGGGCAACCAGCTCTGCAACGCCTACGGCCTGGACACGATCTCCGCAGGCGTGGCGGTGGCTACCCTCATGGAGGCATCCGAGCGCAAGCTCATCAGCGAGGAGGTGCCCTGGGGAGACCCGCAGGCCATGGTCACCTGGGTGCGCAAGATAGGGGAACGAGAAGGCCTAGGGGACGCCATCGCCGGCGGCCTGGACAGCTGGGCTCGTTCAGTCGGCGCGAACTTCGTGATGACGGTCAAGGGAGTCGAGCTCCCCATGCACGAGCCGCGAGGGAAGGTGGGCCTCGGCCTCTCCTACGCCATCAGCCCCCGCGGGGCCACCCACCTCGAGGGTATGCACGACACCATGCTGGAGCAGGACTCCCCCACGCCCGAATTGGGCGTGAAGGACGCGGTGGACCGCTTCCAGCTGGAGGGCAAGGCGTCGATCGCCGTCCTCTACGAGAACCTGCGCTCGTTCAATAATTCTCTAGTTATGTGCGTGTTCACCACTTCCATGACTGGTCCAAGGTACAACTTCCCTGAGCTGCGGGAGCTGTTGGCAGCGGCCACCGGAGAGAGCATCGATGCCCAAGGGATGTTGGACATCGGCGGGCGCAACTTCGACCTTTTGCGGCTGTACTCGGGCCTTTGTGGCTACCGGTCTGAGCACGACCGGCTGCCGGATCGCCTGCATGATCCCCTGCCCAGAGGCGCTTCCGCATCACGCCCCATCGACCGCGAGGCGTTCCGCCGGGAGCGGGAGGAGTATTACAGGCTGCGGGGTTGGGACGAGTGCGGTCCCACAGACGAGCGGCTGCGCTCTGCCGGGCTGGAAGAGCTGGCACAGCGGGGGTGCCGGTGAGCGAGAGATGAAGGCGCTCGCCATCATCGGCCACCACAACGCGGGGAAGACGGCGTTGATCCGCCGCCTCGTTCCCGCCTTGCGCGCCCGCGGGCTCCGTGTGGGCACGGCCAAGCATGTCGCCCCGGACGTGGAACTGGACTCTCCCGGTAAAGACTCCTATCTCCACCGGCGGGCGGGCGCCGAGAGGGTGTTGGTGCTTTCCGACTCCGGTGGGGCGCTACTGTGGGATCACGAGGAACTGGCCACCGAAGCCCTCGTCCTCCAACACCTCGGGGATCTCGATGTGGTCCTCTTGGAGGGGTTCAAGAGGTCGAGCTTCGTCAAGATAGAAGTCTACAGAAGCGGCGAACCCTTGGCTGGGCTCATTCCGGTGTTGGCCGTGGTGGCCGAGGGCAGACCCCGGGTGCCCGATGGAATACCAGTCCTGCCACCTGATGCGGAGGAAGTGGCCGACTTTTTGGAGGCCCAGCTCCTGGAGAGGTAGCCCGGCGCAGGCAGGTCAAATATCCAACACGGCCACGCGATGCGCGTTCTCCCTGATGAAATCCCGTCGCTGGGCCACGTCACTCCCCATAAGCACACTGAAAATCTGATCCGCCTCCAAGGCGTCGCGGATTCCGACCTGGGCCAGGGTCCGCGTCTCGGGGTTCATGGTGGTGTCCCACAGCTCGTCAGGGTTCATCTCCCCAAGGCCTTTGAACCTTTGGATGCTGAGTTTTCCGGGGTTTTTCTCCCGGTAGCGGGTCAGCTCCTGCTCGGTGAAAAGCGACACTCTCTTCCCATCGCGCTTAACCAGGTACAAAGGAGGCAGAGCGATGTACACGTGGCCGTGCTCGATGAGCGGCCGCAAGTTACGGAAGAAGAACGTTAGAAGCAGCGTTCTAATGTGCGCCCCGTCTACATCGGCGTCGGACATGATGATGATCTTATGATAGCGAAGCCTTCCCCTGTCGAACTCCTCGCGGATGCCTGTTCCCAAGGCGGTGATGATCGCCCGCAGCTCCTGATTCTCCAGGAGCTTCCCCAGGCGCGCCTTCTCCACGTTGAGCACCTTCCCCCTGAGCGGAAGAATCGCCTGAAACCCCCGGTCCCGTCCCTGCTTGGCGGAACCCCCCGCGGAGTCGCCCTCCACAATGTACAGCTCGCTCTTCGTCGGATCCTCGGTGGTGCAATCAGCCAGCTTTCCCGGAAGGCCGTTGGCCAGCAGTGCCCCCTTCCGCCGCACGAGCTTCCTGGCTTTGGCCGCGGCTTGACGCGCCCGATAGGCGGTCAGCGATTTGTCCACCACTGCCCGCGCCACCCCAGTGTTCTTCGCCAAGTACTGACCGAGCTGCTCGCGAATCACCTCGTCAACATAAGCACGTATCTCTGGGTTACCCAGCTTGGTCTTGGTCTGTCCTTCGAACTCGGGCTGCTGTACCTTCAAGGACAGCACGGCCACCAGCCCTTCTCGAATGGCTTCCCCGGGGATGCTGTCATCGCTCTTCCGCAGGAGGCGCCTCTCCCGAGCGTAGTCGTTGAACACGCGGGTCAGCGCCGCGCGCATGCCGGTAAGGTGCGAGCCTCCCTCCCTGGTGTTGATGTTGTTCACGAAACTGAATATCTCCTCGTCCATAGAGTCCGTGAACAAGAGGGCCGCCTCCATGGAATGATCGCCCCGCTCGTCGGCGACGTATATGGGCTCGGGGTGCACCAGCTCCTTGCCCGTGGTGAGGTCCTTGACAAAGGCCACAATGCCGCCCTTCACCCGTAGAGTGCGCTGCACGTCTGCTACTTTGTTGTCCAGGTAGATGGTGAGATCGGGGTTCAGGTAAGCGAGCTCCTGCAGCCTGTGCGTGAGCTTGGAGAAGTTGTACCTAATCTCGCCGAATATCTCCTTGTCCGGGAGGAACGTGATTGTCGTGCCCGTATGGTCAGTGCCTCCCGTAGGCGCCAGCTCCATCTGTTTGCGGCCCCGGGAGAACTCCTGCCGGTACACCTTGCCGTCACGCCAATGAACATCTACCGCCAGGTACTCAGAGAGAGCGTTGACGACCGACACGCCCACTCCGTGGAGGCCGCCGGACACTTTATAGCTCTGGGTGTTGAACTTCCCCCCCGCATGCAAGGTAGTAAGCACAAGCTCCACGGTGTTGATCCCCGTGTCACTGTGGATCCCCACCGGGATGCCCCGGCCATTGTCCGACACTGTGATCCTCAGGTCCTCGTGGATCGTGATATGTATTTCATCACAGCAGCCGGCAAGCGCCTCGTCGATGGCGTTGTCCACGACCTCATAGATGAGCTGCAACAGCCCGTCAGGCCCTGTGGAGCCTATGTACATCCCCGGGCGCTTGCGCACCGCATCTATGTCCTCCAGGAGCTGTATCCTGGTGGAGTCATAGTCTTGGTTCTCTGTCCCCCGTGGCACCCGTGACCACCTCGCTGCACAGTATATCCTTCACGAAACAAATTCGCAAAGAGACAGGCTTTGCGGCCGCTAGGCCCACTACCATGGCCTGGCCCGTAGCCGGCACGAGAGTTATGCTCAGACGGACAAACAAAGGAGGTTTCGTGCGCCTGTTGGAATGGCAAGGACGAGAGCTGTTGGCACGAGCAGGAATTCCGGTTCCCCAAGGCTCTGTGGTCCGTAGCCCCGAGGAGTCTCGCCAAGTAGCCGCGAACATCGGCGGGGCGGTGGTACTCAAAGCCCAAGTTCCAGTTGGCGGCAGGGGCAAGGCCGGCGGCATTCGTACGGCGACGACGCCCGACGAAGCGCGGCGAGTTGCCGCAGAACTCCTCCACATGGAGCTGAAGTCCTACCCTGTGCGGGAACTGTTGGCCGTGGCCGCCGCCGACGTCCAGGCGGAACACTACCTGAGCGTCACCCTCGACCGGCGCCGGCGGTCGCCCGTGTTCATTTACTCGCCCACCGGTGGGGTGGACATCGAGGATGTAGCGCGTGCCCAACCACAGAAGGTGCGGCAGGTACCTGTGCCGGTCTTGGAAGGTCTCCTCCCCTTCCGTCTGCGCCGCCTATTGCAGCCCGCACCACATTCCCTGCGCAAAGCCCTCGCCGGCGTGGCGACAAAACTCTACCATATGTTCCTCAACTACGAAGCCCAATTGGTGGAGATCAACCCGCTTGCGGAGACTGAGGACGGACTGCTGGCCTTGGATGCCAAGGTGATACTGGACGACGACCACCACCCCGGACAGCAATTCGAGGGCCTCCGGGAAGGGGACCAGGACCCACTGGAAACTGAGGCCAGCGAAGCTGGGCTTCACTATGTCCGCTTGGATGGAAATATCGGCATCATCGGCAACGGCGCCGGGCTAGTTATGGCGACCCTGGACCTGGTGGCCCAGGCCGGCGGGCAGCCGGCCAACTTTCTGGACATTGGCGGCGGAGCTCGTTCCGATAGGGTCAAGACCGCACTGGACATCGTCAACAGGGAGAAGAAACTCGACGCCCTCCTGATAAACGTGTTCGGGGGCATTACTCGCTGCGATGAGGTGGCCAAGGGGATCAGCGAGGCTACAGATTCTCTTCCTGCGGGCCTACCCGTTGTGGTCCGCCTCACCGGAACCAACGCTGCCGAGGGGCGAGACATCCTCAGCCGAAGCGGACTGGTACCGGTGGAGGCAATGGAGGAGGGGGCAGCCCAGGCCGTACGCCTGGCAAAGGGGAGGACATGAGGTATGTGTGTTCAGTGGCGCTGGCGGCGATGCTGCTGGCAGCGGGCGCGGCCGGCGGCGAGTACATACCGCTGGATGAGATCACTCCGGGCATGACAGGGTACGGCCTCACTGTGGTGTCCGGTGAAGAGCTGGTGGAGTTCCAGGTCGAGGTAGTGGGGCTGATAACTGAACCGGGTGTCCGTCAGCAGTTCATAGTCATCCGCGCCTCAGGGGAAGCCATCGAGCGCTCCGGGGGAATAGCGCAAGGCATGTCCGGGAGCCCAGTGTACCTGGACGGACGTCTGGCGGGGGCGCTCTCTAGAGCCGCAGTGTGGGCAGCGGAGCCGGAGCGACCACTGGGCCTTGTCACCCCTGTCCAGGACATGCTGGAAGTATTGCAGGAGGTGCAGGACAAGGATCGCCCTCTGCCGGAGCTACCGCGCATCAAACCCGACCCCCCGGCACGTCCCCAACCCAGCCTTCAGCAGGGCCAAGCAGAGGAAAGTGAGCTGTGCAGTTGGCCGCTGCAAGCCCCGGTGCTGACTTCCGGACTCTCAGAGCGGGCGGTGCGGGCCCTCCGGGAGGGGCTCGACCTCAAGGCGTTCGACTCCCCCTTAACAGAGCTTCTGCCTCCCTGGGCTGACTCTATCCCCGGACTAGACGACCTGGGCATTCCCCGCGTCATCTCCGCGGCCGGGGTGTCAGGGGCCAGCGACTGGGAACTGCGCCCTGGCGGTCCGGTGGGGGTGGGCCTGATGGTGGGGGACATGACGATCGGCGCACTGGGCACGGTCACCGAGGTGGAGGGCTCGGCCATGGTGGCCCTGGGGCACCACTTTCTGTTCTCCGGTCCCTCGCGGTACTTCCTCACCCAAGCACACGTCATGGACACCGTGCAGGCACTGGATGCACCGTTCAAATTCGGAACCCTGGGACAGGTGGAGGGTGGCGTCCTCGCCGACCGCTGGGCGGCAGTGGGTGGCCGCACTGACCTCCCGCCGGCAGGGATCGAGCTGAACTTCGAGGTCACTGCTGCAGCCGAGGGCCGGACGGAGAGTTATCCCTTGAACGCCGTCATGGCCGAGGAGCCACGATTGCAGGCGCTCCTTTTGTACCTGGCCGGCTTGGAGACCACCGACCGTGCCCTGGACCGCGTAGGAGAAGGGACAGTGTCCGTCAGCTACGTGTTTCAAGGAGAGGGGATGCCTCGTCCTCTGGTCCGGGACAACGTGTTTTTGTCCACTCAAGACGTGGCCGCCTATGTCCCCTGGGAGGCGGCCGCAGTGCTCAACATCCTGCAGTACAACGAATTTCAGGATCCTGAGCTGACAGTGGTGCGTCTGCAGGCCGAGGTGACCCGAGGATTCCGGGCCACGGTTATCACCGACCTCGTGGTACACGGACGGACGTTCGGACCCGGGGACATTGTGCCGTTCACTGTGTACGCCCGAGACTGGCGCGGTGAGGAGCAGGACTGGTCAGGAGAGCTGAGCATCCCCCTGTCCGCCCAGGGACCCTACGTCGAGCTGCGCGCCTACGGAGGACCCCGCCCCATGGAGCGCGGAGAAGCACCACCACTGCTGGAGACTCTGGGTGATCTGATCACGTACATCGAAGGAGTACCGTCCAACGACATGCTGACCGTGGAGCTGTTCTTGCTCGACCCCCTGTCGGAACTCACGGGCGTCGAGTATCTGGCAGGCATAGACGGGCGGACCGTCACTCTGCCCGACACGGTCGTCGCCGGCGAAGTCTCCGTGTATATACCCCTGGACCGGGGAGGCTGACGTGTGGGACTTGCGGCAGGCAGCCCGGGCCGTGGATGCCCGTCTGGGGCAGGTGCGCGAGCCATGCTGCGCCACCGGAGCCACCTGCGATTCCCGGCGCGTCCGCCCCGGAGACCTGTTCGTAGCCCTTCCCGGCAGGAGACATGACGGACATGCTTTTCTCAAGGAGGCCTTTGCCCGCGGAGCTGCGGGAGCCTTGGTGAACCGCCCTGTTTCTGAAGGACACAATCTCCTCCTTGCCGAGAACACACAGCGAGCACTGTGGGACCTGGCCGCCTGGCGGCGGCGCCAGCTCCAGGTTCCGGTTGTCGGGGTGACCGGCTCGTTCGGCAAGACTACCACTAAGGAGCTGTTGACGGCAGCGCTGTCTGCGCGCTACAGAACATTCAGGGCTCCCGAGAGCTACAACACAGAGCTGGGAGTGCCCCTGGCCATTCTCTCTGTCCCCGACGACGCAGAGGCTGTGGTATTGGAGATGGGCATGAGCGCGCGGGGGGAGATCCGTCGCTTGACCGAGCTGGCACGACCTTGGGGAGGGATAATCACCGGCGTCGGCGAAGCACACCTAGCCACAGTGGGGACCATTGAGGACGTCGCCGAGGCCAAGTGGGAACTGGCGGAGGCTGTGCCCGAAGAGGGCGCGCTGGCCCTGGCCTGGGACTACCCTCACTTGCGGGAACGCATCGAGCGCTGCCGGGCGGTTGTGTTGCGCTTTGGGCGCAACCCTCAGGCTGACTTCCGCCCACACGACGTAGTTGATCAGGACCCCAGCGGGATCCGCTTCCGGGTGGAGACGCCGCCCGGAGTGATAGAGGTCAGTGTGCCGATGTTAGGAGAACATGTGGCCGTATTGGCCAGCGGCGCCCTGGCCATGGCCTGGGCCATGGGTGTACGGCCGGAGCCGGCTGCACGCGCTTTAGCAGACGTACAACCTATTCACCACCGTCTGGAACTGCGTTCCGCACCGTTTGGCTGGATACTGGACGACTCGTACAACGCCAATCCTCTATCGGTGCGGGCAGCGATGCACAGCTTGACTTCTCTCCACCTCCCCGTTGAACGGAGGGCTGCCCTGCTCGGGGACATGCTGGACCTGGGTCCGCAAGAAGCGTGTTATCACCGCAAAATGGTCGAGGAAGCCAACTGGCAGGGTCTTGACCGTCTGTACTGCTTCGGAGAGCGAGCTGCGGCGGCCTTCGCCCATTGGGAAGGACCTGGAGCAGCGGAAGCGGAGGAGCTCGACTCCCTCGTTCAGCATATCGCCGAAGACTTGGCAGGGAGCCCGTCCCTCCTACTGGTAAAGGGCTCCCGGCGTATGGGCCTTGAACGGGCGGTGGACGCCCTCAGCAGAGCGTGACCGGCCGCCCTATCTCAGCGTTCCCAAGGTTTCACCGGGGCATCCTCTGCGGCGAGGGGGGGAGCCAGTATCTCCGCAAGCAGAATGCCCACGCGCGGATCCCGCTGGAGGATCCTCCGAACTTCGTCCCTGATCTGAGGTTCGTCCACAGGTCACTCCTCCCTCTGCCGTCGCTCTCGGCGCGGCTCATCTGCAGGCCCACTGTCCCTCTGTTTCCCAGACAACCCCTCGCGCATCTGCGTGTCGGCCTGGATGTTGCGCATGCGGTAGTAGTCCATGACCCCCAGCTGTCCGCTGCGGAACGCCTCAGCGATGGCCCGGGGGACCTCGGCCTCGGCCTCCACCACTGCGGCCCGGCGTTCCTGTACCAGAGCGCTCATCTCTTGCTCCTGAGCCACGGCCATGGCCCGACGCTCCTCGGCCTTTGCCCGAGCCACCTTGAGATCAGCCTCGGCCTGATCAGTCTGCAATTGGGCGCCGATGTTCTTCCCCACGTCCACGTCTGCAATGTCGATGGACAGGATCTCGAACGCTGTACCGGCGTCCAGTCCACGCTCTAGGACTCTCTTGGAGATGGAGTCAGGATTCTCCAACACTGCCTTGTGGTTCTCTGCGGAGCCGATGCCGGAGACGATGCCCTCGCCGACCCGGGCGATGATGGTCTCCTCAGTGGCCCCGCCGACCAGCCGCTCGATGTTCGCCCGCACGGTGACCTTGGCCACAGCGAACAGCTGGATTCCGTCAGCAGCCACGGCACCCACCCGCGGAGTCTCGATCACCCGCGGGTTGACGGACATGGCCACTGCATCCTGCACATCCCTTCCAGCGAGGTCAATGGCCGCCGCTCGCTGGAAGTCGAGGCCAATGCTGGCCTTGTCCGCCGAAATCAGGGCACGTACCACCCGATCCACATTGCCCCCGGCGAGGTAATGCGCTTCGAGGTTCGAGGTCGTGAGTTCCAGTCCCGCCTTCCACGCGGCGATCATCGGGCCCACAACCCTGTGCGGGCTTACCTTGCGCAGTCGCATCCCGATGAACGATCCCGGCCCTATTGGAAGCCCCGCAGCTATGGCCGAGATCCACAGCCCCACAGGGACGAAGTAGAAAAAGAGCCACAGCACAAGTATGGCCAGACCTGCGATCACAAAAACCAGCGGGCTCATCCTGTCACCTCCACAGTGCGTTGACCAGCATCCGAACGAGTAACCACCTTACGATATCCCTCATCCCGGACCACCACAATGCCCGTGCCTCTGGGCAAGAAGCCTTCCTCACAAACCACATCAACCCTCTCCCGATCGATCAGGGCGACGCCGATGGGCCGAAGATCCGTAACCGCCACACCTACCTTGCCCAGCCAGATCTTGCCGCTGGAGGAGTCGGTGGGTTCAACATCGTACGCTCGGCCCCTCAGCGCCGTGGACAGGATCACCCCTCCTAAACGGAGCCGACTTCGGGGTAGCCGAGTAAGGAGCAACACGGACCCCACCAAAGCCACCACCAACGCTAACGACACTGCCCCAATCGCCCACAGAGCTTCGTCCGGACGGGTAAATGGCCCCACCATCGCCGTGTAAAAACCCATCCCGATAAGCACTAGCCCTGCGAGCCCCGCAACGCCGAAGTCACTACCGGTGAACACAAGCAGCTCCAGAACAATTGCCACCACACCACCAAGGAAGAAGACCAGCGACTCCCAGCCGGCGATTCCCACCAAAAAGTGCGCCCACAGGAACAGACCCAACGATATGGCCCCAGCCACTCCGGCAAAGCCCAATCCTGGAGTGACCAGCTCCGAGATCAACCCAAGCATCCCCACCGTGATGAGCAGGCCCGCCACCCAGGGGGAGGTGAGCACCTCCAGGGCCCGATCGGACCAGCGGAACGCGTACCGTTCCACCGCCGCCCCCCCCAAACCCGCAATCTCCAGCAGCTCCGCTACAGAGTTCGCCTTCCCTTCCGAGTATCCCCACTGGGCGGCCTCGTCCGCTGTCAGCGTTAGCAGCACTCCCTCTCCCACCAGGCCTTCCACGACCAACTTGGCGTCGACCATTGCTTCGGCAACCTCAGCCCTGCGGCCTCGCGCCTGAGCAGTGCTGCGAAACAGAGCTCGCACCGCCGACACCATCTTCTCCGACGCCTCCTGCATGGTGGCTCCGTCAAAGATAACCGGTGTTGCCGCTCCCATAACTCCCCCGGAGACAAAGTAAATGCGCTCGCAAGCCAGGGCCAGAAGCGCGCCGGCGGAGAACGCCTCCCCATTTACATAGGCGATAGTGGGAACCGGTGAGTGCAGGATCAGTTCGCGGGCCGCGCTGGCGGCATCCAGGTACCCACCAGGAGTGAAGAAGTCCAATACTACCGCCGATGCCCCCGCCTCGTCCGCGGCGGCGATGCCTGAACGCAGATAGCTCACCGTGCCCCGGCCGATCTCCCCTCGGACCTCCAGCAGCCAGACGGAATCCGCCTGGGTCGCCACCACCACCACAGAGCACAGTCCCACGAGCAGCCCACAGACTCTCCACAGGGTCATGATGCATCCTAGGCCCGCCGCACAGGGCCTGTCAACCACAGCGCCCCGGAAGGTCACAACGCCCATTGCTCTAAGAAGTGCTTACCACAGTGGTTCTAACAGGCTGTCAGTGATGCGGGCAGGATGGCCGACAAAACGAATCACGCCACGCCTGTCGATCACCAGAGCTCGGGGAATAGCCCGCACCTCGTACTTCTCCGCCACCCCCCTGGCCTCCGCCAAGGATCCCCACAGGACGACCATCCCTGGATCTCCCACCTCCTGCAGAAATCTGTCGATGGCCGCCCGACTGTAGTCCAGGCTCACCCCGACCACCACCAAGCCCCGTCCTTCATGTCTCTGACGCAGCTCGTCCAAGTGTCGTGCTGACTCCCAGCACGGGGGGCACCAACTGGCCCAGAACTCGATCACCACCACACACCCCCGCAGCTCGGAGAGCGATAGTGGCTGTTCGTCCAGATCAGGTAATGTGAACTCCTGGGCTACCTTGCCCGGTTCCACTCCCACTGCTGCTTGGACCGGCTCCGAGGATTCTGCTGCTCGTACTTCTCTGTCCGCACAAGCAGAAGGCAAGCGATCCACAGCCGCTCCCGAAAGCACCACAGCTGTCAATGTCCCCAGCAGGACAAACCCTGCTACCACTACGCCTCTTCTACTATTTGTTCCCGACATGCTGCTCCTTCCCTTCACCGGCATAGGTTACCCCTTCTCTGTGGAAGATCTGTGTGGACAACCCGCAGTCACCGTGAACAGGCAGACCGCTTGAGAGTCGACGACTCCGAGGTATCCTGAAGCTCATGATAGTCGGCATTGTATCCGACACCCACGATCATCTGCCCCGGCTTCGGCAGGCCCTGAAGGTGCTGCAAACCCAAGGGGCGGAGCTGATCATCCACGCGGGCGACTTCGTCTCCCCGTTCACCGCACTTCCCTTCGAGGAATTGGGACTACGGGTGGTGGGCGTGTTCGGCAACAACGATGGGGACAAGCTATTCTTGTCCCAGCGCTTTGCAGGTGTGGGAGAGATTCATCACGGACCCCACGAGTTCTCTGTCGGCGGCCGGCGGACAGTGCTCATGCACGAGCCTCGCACTCTGGAGTCTCTCGCGGACTCCGGCCACTTCGACCTCATCGTCTACGGCCACCTGCACCAGCCGGAGCTGCGTGAGGGTCCACCGCTAGTGGCGAATCCCGGCGAGTGCTCAGGGTGGCTCTCCGGCAGGGCAACTTGCATGCTGGTGAATACGGCCTCCCTGTGCGCGCAACTCATCGACCTTCCCCCCTTGGAGTAGCACGTGTGTCATTGCCTGCCCGTGCAACACAGGAGAACTGGTGAGATCACGTCCCTATTTTGTAAGCGCCGCTGTGGGTGGTGCGCTTGTCAGGACAGTGGCTTCTCATGAACAGGGGAGGTGTTGGTGCTCTCTCTCCAACGTAAAGCGCAAGCACTTGTCAGCAGATACGATAAATCCGTGTGGGCACTGGTAACGCTCAGGATGGTCACAGCCGGAGGCGTGTCCATGTCCCTCCCCTTCCTCTCTTTGTACCTGCACCAGCAGAGGGAGCTCCCTATGACTGTGGTGGGCGCGATTATGATGCTCAGCGCGATTCTCGCGCCTGTGGGCCGCCTCGTAGGGGGAGATCTGGCGGACCGCGTTGGACGGCGCCCTGTGCTCATGTGGGCAGTGTCGTCTCGGGCATCCCTGTTTCTACTGCTCGCCGCGTTGATCTGGCAACACGCGGATGTGTGGGCCATCGCCCTGTGCTACTCCGCTGTGCGCCTGTCCGGCGCGTTCGCTATGCCCTGCATCTCCGCTATGATCGCCGACCTGACCCCACCTCAGCAGCGTACCGAGGCCTACGGCCTTCTACGGGTGGGGTCAAATGTAGGGTGGGCAGCGGGCCCCGCATTGGGCGGATTTCTAGCGGTAGCTCTCCCTTATGCGGCTCTGTTCGCTTTTTCCGCCGCTGCCTCAGCTCTTTCTTTCGTTCTGACAGTCGGCCTGGATCGAGAGCCGGCGCCCGTGGAGGGAGTGCAGCATGGCTTGGCCGGACTGTCAGCCACCCTGAGAGATCGCAGATTCATCCTGTTTGTGGGATTGTCGGTCCTTGTCCTTGTAGTTAGCGGACAGCTTGTGTCCACGCTGTCCGTGTTCACTGTGGACCGCCTGGGGCTGTCCGAAGCCCGCTTCGGAGGGCTGTTGACCCTGAACGGGGCGCTGGTAGTCGCCCTTCAGTACCCCCTGGCCCGTGCCGCTGCACGGCTGCGAAAGCATCGCGCGTTAGTACTGGGGAGTGTGCTCTATGGACTGGGTTATCTGTCTCTGGGGTGGTTCCACAGCTACGGGGCCTTGCTCGGAGTGATCGCGGTGGTGACGCTCGGAGAGATGATCTTCCACCCCACAGCCCTGGGAGTGACAGCTGACATGGCTCCTCCGGGGCGTCGCGGGACGTACATGGGGGCGTTCGGGCTGGCCGAGGCGGTGGGATGGTCCGCAGGACCATTCCTGGGAGGAGTCCTGCTGGACGCGTTTCCCCTGTCCCCAGCCCTGATGTGGGGCACGATAACCTCCCTGGCCTTCGCCGCAGGGGCGGGGTTCGTACTGTGGACGCGAGACAGGCGCGACTGACCGCTAGGCCACCGACGTGTCATGGATATTACCCCCGGAGGGGACAAACTCCCTGGGACGGCTCGCCGCCCGAGGCTACTGTGAACATCAGGTGATGGACGATGCGCAAGGCAATGCTGGCTTTGCTGGTGCTGGGTGCGATGTTGGTCTCGGGAACGGCGGAACAGACCTCGCGTGGTCCAATTGCAATCCGCTCCGACCTCGAGTTCACCGAGGAACACGGTGTGGTTTCCGGAACGGGACTCTCCGGGGATCCCTACGTGATCGAAGGATGGTGTATCGACGCTGACGGGGACAGGTATGGCATCCTCATTCACAACACCACCCGCTCCTTTGTCATACGGAACGTGTCCGTCAGGGGTGCGCGGCTGGCAGGGGTACGCTTATCACAGATCCACACCGGAAAGGTGCACAACACTCACCTCTCCGGTTGCGCGACCGGCGTTTCGATTCACATGTCCTCCCACATCGTCCTCAGGGACGTTGCGATCAGTCAGTGCGAGGATGGGATCCGCATTCTATTCTCCTCGGAGCTGGCAGTTGAGCAAGTTCACATCGAGAACGTCCAGGCCGGCTTGTGGGCCTCCGGAGTCACAGAGCTTATCGTAATGGACTCCACTGTCCGCTCCAGCCATGTGGGCGTTCGCCTGGACCTGGGATCTGAGGCGAACACTGTGGCGGGAAACGCTTTCTTCGACTGCCGCATCCCTGCCTACTCCGAACAGGGGGGCAACTACTTTCACCTGGACACCCAGGGGAACTACTGGGAGGGACACGACGCGTCCGTCCCTTACCCGATAGAGGGAGGCGACGATGAAGACCCGTTCCCCTTAGGTTCCCCGCCCTGAGTCGACGACGCCCGCTACAGCCGTCGCAGTTGCTGCTTCATCCAACGCAAGGTGGGCCACGAGCCAGCCACACAGCTGGCAGGCCCACCAGGACAACCAGCACAACCTCAGGGATCAGGATTCGTGCTCGCCCCCCCTTCCACCGTCAGTCCCAATTCCGTTAGCTGCGCCTCATCCACCGGCGCCGGCGCGCCGGTCAGGGGACAGCTGCCTCCCGCCGTCTTGGGAAAGGCAATGACTTCCCGCAGCGTTCTCTCCCCCGCCAGCATCATCACCCAGCGGTCCAAGCCGAAGGCGATGCCCCCATGGGGCGGAGCCCCGTACTCCAAAGCCCGCAGGAAAAACCCGAACCGGCGCTCGGCCTCCTCCTGGTCAATCCCCAGAAGCGAAAGGATCTGCTGCTGCACGTCCCGGCGATGGATCCTGATGGATCCAGACGCGAGTTCGACACCGTTGAGCACAAGGTCGTAACACTTTGCTCGTGCCCGCAACGGGTCCTCTTCCAACAGGGGGAGGTCCTCCTCGTGCGGGGCGGTGAACGGGTGGTGTTCCGAGTCCAGTCTGCCCCCCTCACCGGCCTTGAAAAGAGGAAAATCGGTAATCCACGCCGGAGCCCACGCGCCCGTGTCCACCAGCCCGCGCTCGTGCGCCAACCTCCGACGAAGCTCGCCCACCGCCGGGTTCAACGCCGCGGGGGGACCCGCGGACAACAGAACGAGATCTCCCTCCTGCGCCCCGGTCCTCTCCACCACCCCTTGGAGAACTCCCTCTCCTACGAACTTGGCCAGGGGGGAAGTGATCTCCTCAGCACGCTTCAGCCAACTCAACCCCGGAGCGCCCAGCGCCACCGCTTCCTCCTCGACCCTGTTCAGCTCTCCGCGGGAGAAGTCCCCCCCGCCGGGGACACACAGTGCGCACACCCGGCCCCCGTCGGCAATCGCGCGGGCGAAGACACGGAATCCCGCGTCGGCAAAGAGATCGGAAACGTCCACAAGCTTCATACCGAACCGCAGGTCGGGCTTGTCCGAACCGTAGCTGGCCATAGCCTCGGCGTAAGTGAGCCGGGGGAAGGGGGTGGGAAGCTCAATCTTCGCCGCTTCGCGGAACACGTGCGCCATCAACTCCTCCAGGAGCGCAAACAGGGGCTCTGGGGTGTCCAAAAAACCCATTTCCAAGTCCAGCTGCGTAAACTCCGGCTGCCGATCGGCTCGCAGGTCCTCATCGCGGAAACAACGCACGATCTGAAAGTAGCGCTCTACCCCGGAGGCGATGAGGATCTGCTTGAACAACTGTGGCGACTGCGGGAGCGCGTAGAAGGTTCCCGGCACCAGGCGGCAAGGAACCAGGAAGTCACGTGCCCCCTCGGGCGTGGACCGAGTCAACACCGGAGTCTCCACCTCCACGAACCCCTGCCTGTCGAGGAAGCTGCGAACGGACATGCACAGGCGATGGCGCAACGCCAGATTCCTCTGCATACGTGGCCGCCGGAGATCGATGAAGCGGTACTTGAGACGTGTCTCCTCGCCAGTTCCCGAAACGTCATCGTCGACCGCAAACGGAAGAGGAGCGGCCTGTGCCAGCACTCGCAGTCCCTCCGCCTCCACCTCCACCTCACCGGTAGGCAACTCCGGATTCGGCGCCTCGCGGCGCGCTACTGTACCCTCTACCTGGACCACGTCTTCTCTGGACAGCTGGTGGGCCTGGTCAAGATCGCGAAACAGGACCTGCACAATGCCGGAGGCGTCCCGCAGGTCGACAAAGGTGATCCCTCCCAAGTCCCGCAGGCGGTGCACCCAGCCCGCCAGGCGCACCCGGCGGCCCACATCCTGAGCTGTCAGCTCCCCGCAACGGTCGCTCCTCATGGCAAACTCCTTTCCCAGACGATTGTAAGGCGGAAACCTGCCGCTCACACCGAGTGGGCGGCAGGGCAGATGCTTCGATAGGCGCAGTTGCGGCAAGCAAAGAGCGAGGGCTGTGGGGAGAAGTTCCCCGCGCGTACGCCTGCCTCCGCTCGGGCAATGGCCTCCCGTGCTTTGTCCAGCATCCGCGGGGTGGGTTTTGCCTTTCCCACAACAACCTCCGGCGTGAGAAAGCGCAGCTGCAGTTCGTCCGGCGGTTCCCCGTACAGCCGCTCGTGCGCCAGGGCATAGATCGCGAGCTGCAGGGACTCCCGCGCTCGCCGACCCGCATCCTGGGGACGGGCCAGGCTGGTCTTGTAGTCGATGATCACAGTGCGACCCCCATCACTGTCCACCCGATCCCAGTATCCGATGACCCGTGCGCCTCCCTCGAGGAAGGCGAAATACCGTTCGACCTCCGCGGGGCGGATTCCCTCAGCTTCCTCAAAAGAGTAGAACGCGCCCAGGGCCTCCTCGGCCTCGGAGATGAGCTCCGCCTCGTGCTCGGCGGACAGAAAGCCTTCAGACCGCCAGGCATTACCGCACACCGCCAGCACTTCCTCCAGGGGGAGGTCCCGGCCTTGCGCACGAGCCATGTGATAAGCCTGAATCCCCCGGTGCACCGCGTGACCGAACACCACTGAATGGTGTAGGGCAATAGGGACACGCAGGATGTGTACATAGCGGTACTTCAGAGGACAGGTCAGATAGTCGTCCACCCGCTGGTGGCTCAACGACACGCGACCGTCTGTAGTCTCCCGGGGGTCCACCCTGGCCACATCTCTTGCCATCCGCGCGATGCGCAGGGAAGGAGAGGCGAGGGGCATCTGCCCGCCAAGCCCCTCGGGGCCCACTGCCTCCAGTACAAAGCGAGACACCTTCGCCGGGCGTTTGCGCGGCTCTTCCCCCGGAGATCGATAGTCCGCAGCTGAAAGAAGGTACAGATTGTGCTTGGCTCTAGTCATCCCCACGTAGAACAAGCGCCGCTGTTCCTCGAGGTGGGCCACGTCCGCCGGAAGGTCATCGCCCACGAGCTCCGCGGGCAGGGGAAATGTCGGGCGCCGTGCTCGGCCAGGCATGTAGTCCTCCACGAGGCCGGTGAGAAAGACGACCTGGTATTCCAGTCCCTTGGCCTGGTGGAAAGTCAACACCTGGATGGCCTCCGTGCCCGGTTCTGCCTGCCCCACCAGGGGGTTGTACCCCAGAGCCATGAGGTTCTCCAGGTAGCGCACAAACCACGGAACACGATCGTGACGAGCGACTTGCTCGAAGCGGCGTATGACCTGCTCGAAGAACTGGGCCACATGTTCCAGCCGTCGGACCGCCTCCGGGCCCGTGGAGGCGGCCAGTTGCTCCAAACACCGTGTCTGGGTCGTCAAGTACTCGTACAGCACCTGCCCAGCCGGACGCCTTCGGGAGAGCCTCCTGCTCTGGTCCAAGTGTCCGAGAAGACGGCCCAAGTTCTGCTTTCCTTCGTCAGAGCAAGAGACTTCTCCGCGCACTGCCTCCTCAGCCAGCTTCCCCAAAGGCCGATGCTGGCGATTGGCCAGCGCCGTCAGCCGGGCCAGATCGTCGGCGGGAACGTCGTATAGCTCTGAGCCAGCCAGATGGTGAAGGGCGAGACCATCGCCCGGATCGGCCACCTGCCGCAGAAACGAGACCACAAGTTTGACATCCTCTTGGTCGAACAGGCCCTCTCCGGAGCGCCCCCCCAGGACCCACGGAACACCCTTCTCCGACAGCGCCCCCAGGTACGGGTCCGGCCGATAACGGTTGCGGTAAAGCACCGCCATGTCCCTGTAGGGGATGCCCGCTGCCGCCAGTCGGACCGCCTCCTCAGCGATAAATTCCGCCTCCTCCACGACACTGGGAAACTGACGGTGAACGGGCTTCGGCCCCTCCGGGCGTTCTGCCGCCGAACGGAGCTCTTTGCTGATCTCCAGCGCAAGCTCCCCGCGTTGGGATAACGTCTCCAGGCGATACTCGTTGTGGCGGATCAACCGCGCCGCCGCATCCAACACTTGCTGAGTGGAGCGGTAGTTTTGCGTCAGCACAACCACTCTCGCCTCGGGGAAGTGCGTCACGAAGGCGCGCAAGTTGTCCCACGGAACCCCGCGGAACCCGTAGATCGCCTGGTCGTCGTCCCCCACCGCGGTGATGTTCCGGTGCCCGCCGAGGAGCTGCACCAAACGAAACTGAGCCCGGCTTGTATCCTGGAACTCGTCGGCCAGAATGTACGGAAACCGCTGCTGGTAGCCAGCGAGGATCCCCGGATGTTCCTCGAGCAGGCGCACCGCGTACAGGATCAGGTCCCCGAAGTCGACCGCACCCTCCTTGGCCAGAATGCCCTGATAGGCACCGTACACCGCGGCCAACTCCCGGCCAGCGGCCGTCTCTTCAGTCGCCTCATCCGCCTCAGCCGCCCACGAACAGAAAGCCTCCGGGGAGACTGCATCGTCCTTGGCCCGGGAGAGCAGGGACAACACAGGGCCCACCATCCGCAGCGGCTGCCGCGTGACACGCGGCCTCAGCTTTCCCCAGGGGAACTCCCAGAGATGGTCGAGGACGAACAACCGTTGCTCCCACTCGTCCAAGACCTGAAAATCAGGAGGCAATCCTGCTAGGGGGGCATTCTCCCGCAGAATGCGTTCGCAAACCGAGTGAAAAGTGGCCACCCACGCATCAAGTGCCCCGTAGCCGACCCAGTCGAAAGCTCGGTCCAGCATCTCCTCCGCCGCCCAGCGAGAAAAGGTGAAAACCAAAAGCTGGCTCGGGCGCTGCACTAACCCCTCGGAGATCAGAAACGCGATCCTGCGGGCGATGACCGTGGTCTTCCCCGTTCCCACGCCGGCGAGCACCAGTACCGGACCCCGGCCGTGGGCCACTGCCCACCGTTGTTCCTCGTTCAGCCCCTTCAGTGCGTCGGCCATGGACAGATGGTATAGACCTAGAGCGTAGGTTGCACCACATGCTATATCGCACCCGCGAGGGTCTGCTCACCATGGGGGGCATTCCCGGCGGCCACTCCGGCCCTTTGTGCTACACTAAGGCCCACCTGCGTACGCGCACGGGGAAAGGGGCGACCTTGGAACGAATCGGGAGTCTCCAAGAAGAACCTAAGCTCAGAGAGCAGCTCATCCGCCAGCTCCGGACCGCCGAGGGACATCTCTCCGGCATCCGCAAGATGGTGGAGGACGACCGCTACTGTGTGGATGTCCTCAAGCAGATCGCGGCAGTGCAAGGCATCCTGGGGCGCACAGCCCGCGTCCTTGCCCATTCTCATACGCGCCACTGTGTCCGGCGAGCAATACAGGAAGGAAGAGGCGAATCGGCCATCGACGAGCTGTTTGACGCCCTGCGTTACCTAGGACATTTCTAGCCTAAGAATCTTTGCGCTTCTTTTCGGTCTTGGCGGCCGCCTTGGCTCGCTTCTTCTCCAGTTTGGCCCGCTCCTTGTCCAGGGCCTCCGCTTGCCTTTGCCTGCGCCGTTTCAGAAGGCGCTCCGCTCCGTAGCGACCCACATAGGCGACGAACCCCCCAACGAGCGTCACACCCACCCAGAACACCACTTGTTTCAGAACTTCCATGTCTGTCAGGATTCTAGTTAATGCCGCCTTGACAAACCAGCCCGCCCCCGGTATCAGGAGGGCACTATGTCGCCGACGGACCCCCCCCCCGCCCCAGCACGCTGCCCGCTGAGGAGAGGAAACCAATGTTGATCGCAGTCGCCCAGTTGAACCCCACCGTAGGCGACCTGCACGGGAACACAGAGGCCGCATGCCTGGCCGTGGGCGAGGCGCGCCAGGCCGGAGCCGAGCTTGTCATCCTCCCCGAGCTGGCTCTACTGGGGTACCCACCGCGAGACCTGCTTCACAGACCTGGATTTGTGGAAGCTTCCGCGGGGGCGTTGATGAGAGTCCTCGAAGCCTCACAAGGCACAACGGTGGTCCTGGGACACGTACTAAACGCCGGTAAGCGGCCGGCCAACATGGCCGATCCCTCGTCCAGAGACTTTGGGGGCGAGGAGATACTGCACGTCGCCGTCCTGTTGGCCGAAGACGGGGCAATCGTCGGCCGACAGGCAAAACAACATCTTCCCTGCTACGACGTGTTCGACGAGTGCCGCTACTTCACGTCGGGGCGCTCCGTGGACGTTGTGCAATGGAAAGACCTTCGGGTGGGCCTGTCAGTGTGTGAGGACCTATGGTACCAGAGCGGAGTGCTGGAGGAGCAGGCAAGGGCGGGTGTAGACCTGATGGTAAACGTCTCTGCGTCCCCGTATTTCCGCGGGAAGGCCGCGCTTCGCCGGGGGCTGGCCGCCCGCTGGGCTGAACAGGCGGGCGCGACGCTCGTCTACGCAAACATGGTCGGTGGGCAGGACGAACTCGTCTTCGATGGCGGAAGCTTCGCCGTGCGCCCCGACGGAGAGTTTCTGCTGTCCGCTCCCTCCTTCACTCCAGGGGTGTACTACTTCGACCCCGCAGGCCCCGCGGTAGAGCCGCCCCCCGCCCTGGACATGGACGGCACCCGTCAAGCCATCGTCACCGGGCTCCGGGATTACGTGAGAAAGAACAGCCTGGACGGAGTGTGGATCGCCGTCTCCGGCGGCGTCGACTCCGCCGTTGTCGCCGCCCTGGCCTGGGAGGCCCTGGGGGCGGACCGGGTGTCGACCGTGTTTATGCCTGGGCCGTTTACCGCCCCGGAGTCGCGAGAACAGGCACTGTCGCTCGCGGACGCCCTCGGAGTAACCCTGCTAGAGCTACCCATCGAGGAGCCGCTGGAGACCCTCTCCCGCACTTTGGCCGCCCACGCTTCCCCCCAAGGCCTGGTGGCGGAGAACCTGCAGGCTCGCGTCCGCGGGGTGTTGCTGATGGCCCTGTGCAACGCCACCGGTAGGATAGCCCTCTGTCCGGCGAACAAGCCGGAAATCTCCCTGGGGTACAACACCCTGTACGGGGACACCGTAGGCGCCATCGCTCCTATCGGCGACCTCCTCAAGGGCGAGGTGTACGAACTGGCACGGCTGCTCAACTCCGATCATCGCCGGGAGCTCATCCCCGCCGGCACGCTGGAGCGTCCTCCCTCTGCCGAGCTCAGGGCGGGGCAACGGGACGACCAGGACCTCCCCCCGTACGAGGTCCTCGACCCCCTCCTCAAGGCATTGCTGGTGCAAAACGAAGCCCCGGAGTCGCTCTCCGAAAGCTTCAGCCAGCCCGTGGTGGACGATGTCCTGCGCCGGCTAAGCCGGTCGGAACACAAACGGCGGCAGATGCCCCTGATCATCAAAGTGAGCCCCAAGGCCTTCGGCACTGGACGCCGCATGCCCATCACCAACCGCTACAGTGAATAGGGCTGCCAGCCTCGCACGGAGCGGACGCCTGTAGAGTTTCAGCCGCCGAACATTCTCCGAGAACTCCGAGCCTACATGGGGTGGGGAGGCAGCCCTGAGGAACCGCCTCCATGGTGTCCTTATTACGGACTCTCGCTCCGCCGACTACGGCGGAGATAGGTGGGGATGTCGTAGTCGTCGCGCACACCGCCTTCCCTCTCGATGCGCGCCAGCAGGGCCGTTTCATCCGACTCCGGAAGCTCATCCCCTGCTTGGACAGCGAATCCTGTGGCAATGACCGTGATGCGCGCCTTCTCCATTCCCTGCCTGATCGTGGCCCCGAAGATAAGATCAGCTTTGTCCGACAATGCCTCCTGGATCACCTGTGCAGCCTCAGTGACCTCCTCCAAGGTGAGGTCCTCTCCGGCAGTGATGTTCAGAATGGCCTTTCTGGCGTTCTTGACGGGCGCGTCCAGCAGCGGGGACGAAATCGCTCTCCGCGCTGCCTCACGGGTCTTGTTCTCCCCTTCGGCGTCGCCGATTCCCATCATGGCCGTTCCCGCCTCGCGCAGCACGGACTCCACGTCGGCGAAGTCCAGGTTGATAAGGCCAGGAACGGTTATCAACTCGGTGATCCCCTGCACCCCCTGCAAGAGCACGGCGTCCACCATCTCAAACGCACGGCTGAGGGGCATGTCCGGCGGGGCCACTTTGAGGAGCTTATCATTGGAGACAGCAATCATCGCGTCCACGTGCTGTGAGAGCTTGTCTGTTCCGGCCCGCGCTTTTTCCCCACGGGCGGCTCCCTCGAAGGAGAACGGCCGGGTGACGATGGCCACGGTGAGAATTCCCAATGTCTTGGACACTTCCGCCACCACCGGCGCCCCGCCAGTGCCCGTACCGCCCCCCATGCCGGCAGTGACGAACACCATGTCCAACCCCTCAAGCAGATCCTTGATCTCCTCACGGGACTCCTCGGCCGCTTCTCGGCCGACCTCCGGATCCCCTCCCGCCCCCAGGCCCCCGGTGAGCTTGCGGCCGAGCTGCAGGTGTTCATGTGCTTCCATGATCGACAGAACCTGGGCGTCGGTGTTCAGCGCCACCAACTGCACCCCGTCCAGGCCGGCCCGCCACATACGGCTGACGGCGTTGCCTCCGCCGCCCCCCACGCCGATAACCTTGATTTTGGCTAGGCCGTCTCCGATCATGCTCACCCCCGGAGGAACTTACGGAACCACCCCATCAGCTTCCCGAACAATCCCCCTGATCGCCCACGGGGCCCGAAATGGTGGTACTGCGAGTGTCCCTTGCCCCGGGCGAAATCCCGCCCTTCCACACCGTACTTGAGAAGACCGATCCCGGTTGCGTAGATAGGGGACTCCACGATATCCCGCAGGCCGTGGATCCCTTGCGGAATTCTTCCCCGCCGCACCGGTAGATCGTAGCGTTGCTGGGCGAACTCTGTCATCCCTTCGAGGAGTGCAGTGCCTCCGGTGAGGACGATCCCCGCCGGCACCAGATCTCTGTAGCCCGCGTCCTCCACCTCCTGCATAGCCAAGTCCAACATCTCCTCCACGCGAGGTTCGATGATCTTCGCCAGCTTCTTGCGCTTCACCGCCCGCGTCCCATCGCCCCCGATGGTGGCCACGTCCACCGTCTCCTCTTCGCCCACCGCGTCCACCAAGCAGGTACCGTACTCCTTCTTGATGCGCTCCGCCTCCTCAATCGGCGTCTGCAGGCCCACGGTGATGTCGTTGGTGATATGGTCGCCGGCAATGGGGATCACCTTGGAGAACCAAATGTCGCCCCCGCGAAAAACTGAGATATCCGTGGTGCCTCCCCCCATGTCCAGGAGCACTACGCCGAGCTCCTTCTCCGCCGACGACAGTACGGCCATGGACGAAGCCAGAGGCTCCAAGACGATCTGCGCAATCCGTACCCCGAGGGTCTCTACGCAACGCACCAGGTTGTGCACCGCGGTGACCGACCCCAACACCAAGTGCACGTCGACCTCCAGGCGCGTCCCGGTCATTCCCACCGGATCAGTGATCCCCTCCTGACCATCGACCACATACTGTCTGGGGATCACGTGGATCAGCTCCATGTCGGGCGGATAGGAGATCGTCTGCGCGGCCTCCACCACTCTCTTCACGTCCTCCTGCGTGATGATCCGGTCCTGGCGGGTGATGGACACCGTGGCTGTGTTGTTCAGCGAGCGGATGTGCTTGCCAGCAATGCCCACATACACATTGTCCACCCGCATATCAGCCATGTTCTCGGCCTCGTCCACCGATTTTTTGATCGACTGGATAGTACGGCCGATGTCCACAACTACACCCTTCTCCAGACCCCGGGAGGGGGACATCCCCATGCCGATGATCTCAATAAGGCCCTCCATCGCGTTCGCCACGAGGCAACACACCTTCGTGGTTCCGACGTCTAGCCCCACCACCAGCCTCTCCCGCCTCATCGCCTCACCACCTTCATCAAGGCTTCAGGATCACCTCGCTGCCCCACCGCAGGTCCACCTCCCGGAACTCGCTCAGATCCTTTGCCTGGTCGACCTGCATTAGGGTAGCAAGTGCAGAGGGGAGTTCGCCAATTGGTCCACACAGGACTCTCGGCACATCGTCCCCTCGGGCCACGACACAGTCCAGATCGGAAGCGTCGAAGCTGGGGAACTTCTCAAGTAAGGTGTCATCCCATGATGCCAAGGCGGCAGCAGCGGACGCCACCGCATGGGAGACCTGGCCCTCAGAGGCACGCACGTTACACAAAGCGGCCCCTTCCGCTGGACCAAGCACCACCCCTTGCGCGTCAATCCAAACGGTTCTTCCCCCCTCGAGCTGGACCCGTCCCACCGGTTCCCTTTCTCGAATCTCAATCGTCACCACTCGGGACACTACATCGCGCGTGACTCGGGCATCGTCGACCCAAGGGTCACGAATCGCTCGGTCCCGTACCCCCCGAAGATCCAAGCGAAGCATGTTAGCACCCAAAACAATCTGAGTCAACTGGGACACATACTGGGAGGACAGGTGGTGAACTCCCATCACCCGCACGCCGTCCACGCGGATCCACCCTCCCCAACGGACAATCGTGAATCCTGCGATCAGAACGATCATCGCGAGGCAGAGCTGCCGAACACCCCTCATAGAGGCGCGACCACATCCAGCTCCAGCCCTAGCCATATGCCGAACGTTTGCTGAACCCGACAACGCACACGCTCGATCAGCGCTAGTACATCCGAGGCCCCGGCCTGCCCCGCGTTGTAGATGAAATTGGCGTGCACAGAAGAGACCACCGCATCTCCCACCCGAATTCCCTTGAGCCCTGCGCGATCTATGAGCCACCCTGCCGGCGGTCCGTCGGGCGGATTGCGGAACACACAGCCGGCAGACGCTGCTTCTGTAGGCTGGGAACCTCGCCGTTCTTTCAACACTCGCTGGGGATCCACGCTGCCGGTAGGCCGCAGCCCAACCGACAACACCGGCCACCCCAGCCGCCGAAGCGCCGAATCCCGATAACGCAGTTCACAGTCTGCGACAGTCAGCTTGCGGAGCCGTCCCCGTCCGTCAACTGCCCGCACCCAGCGAAGGTGCTGCTCAATGCAGCCGTGCTTGGTGCCGGCGTTCATCACCACTGCACCGCCCACCGTCCCCGGGATCCCTGCCAGGGCACCCATCCCGTAGCGGACCAGACAAGATAGAGGAGCTCCTGCCTGCGCACGCACCTCGTTCCTGTTGACCTCAATCCCTCTCATCCCTCGGGTGGACAGCACAAGCCCGGGGAAACCGCGATCGAGGAACAGCACGTTGGACCCTCCCCCCAGAACATGGCAGGGAACTCCCGCCTCCCGCGCCCAGCGAGCAGCCTCCACCAACGCCCCAGACTCGGTGGGCCAGTACATCACCGCTGCCGGTCCGCCAATGCGGAAGGTTGTGTGCCGGTGCAGGGGCTCAGTCAGAGCCACCCGGCCCGGAAGATCCCTCAGCCCCCAAAGAACAGCGCCTGTGAGATCCTGTGCGACAGTCGCCATATGTCCCCCGCTCCAAAGCACACCACCAAGTCCCCCGGCTGCACCGTCTGGGTCACGGCCTCCCAAGTCTCATCCAACGTCGGCCGAAACAGAGCCCGTCCCCCGTTGGTCGTAACCGCATCGGCGACCTGTCGTCCGCTCACCCCCGCCACCGCCGGCTCAAAGGCCGGATACACCTCCGTGACCATGACGTCGTCAGCATCAGCCAATGCCGTGCCGAATTCCTTGACCAAACGTGCCGTACGCGTGTAGCGGTGAGGCTGAAAGACCGCAACTATCCTCCGATCAGGCCATCCTGTGCGCAGGGCGGCGAGTCCAGCCGCCACCTCTCGTGGGTGATGTGCGTAATCGTCAACCACCAGGTACCCATTCTCTTCCAGCACTTCCAGTCGTCGTCGGGGGCGCGGCGCCCGGCGCAAGGCGTCCACCATGTCCCTGAGGGGGACCCCCACCACCAGCCCCACGGCAAGCGCCCCCAACGCGTTCTGCACGTTGTGTATTCCGGGGGCGGGAAGCTCCACCTCGCCCTCCCTGCGGCCGTCCAACCGGAGCCCGAAAGTGATCTTCCCTCCTTTGGGTTCAGGCCTAACAGCCCGCAAGCGCGCCTCGTGACTCAGGCCGTACGTGAACGCGTCGCCGCGCACCGAGAGCAGCGATGCCGCGCCCGGGTCGTCGACGCACAAAACAGCCTCGCCGGCACGGAGGAGGAAGCCGCGGAACGCCGCCCGGAGACCGGCCACACTCCCGTAGGTCTCCAGGTGATCGCTGTCCACAGCCGTGAGGAGGGCCACGTCCGCTTGAAGACAGGTGAACCGGCCGTCCGACTCATCCACCTCCGCTACGAACAGGGGGTCCGTACCCAGCTGAGCCGGCGGCAGACCCGGAACCTCTCCCCCCAAGTAGTGTCCCACGGGACCGATCAGGCTGCGCAGAAGGTGAGCTGTCCACGTTGCGGTGGTGGTCTTGCCGTGAGTCCCGACAACCGCCACAAACCGGCGGGAGTCCATGATGCTCCCCAGGGCGGGAAGCCTCGGCCACAGCAGCAGACCACGCGCGCGCGCTGCTTCCACCTCTGGGTTCTCGTTCGGCACGGCCGCTGAGTAGACTACATCAGTCGTCCCTGGAGGAAGGTGGGCCGCGGAGTGCCCTGTGTACACTTCAGCCCCCGCCGCCCCGAGCGCAAGCAGCCGGTCGGAGGAACGCAGGTCGGAGCCGGACACCTCGTACCCTGACTGCAGTAGCAGCGTGGCCAGCCCCGCCATCCCCTCCCCGCCTATCCCCACAAGGTGGACCCGCCTTCCGAGCTTCTTCATCAGCTCCTCCCTCCCACACGCACAAGGACGTCGGCCACTCGACGGGCGGCATCGGGGCAGGCAGCCGCGCGGGCCGCCTCTCCCATGGCCTCAAGCTGACCTGGATCCTCCCACAGGCGCCCCAGCAGATCACCCAAATCCGTGCGCGCCAGCTCCTCATCGGACAGCACCACTCCGCCCCGACGCCACGCCAACGCACGCGCGTTGCACTCCTGGTGTCCTGCAGCCGCTCCCGACCAAGGGACCAGGATCGCCGGGCGCCCAGCCGCCGCCAGTTCGGCCACTGTGGTCGCACCTGCCCGAGCAAGTACCAACCGGGCGCTGCGCAGCGCCCGGGCCATGTCCGGCTCGTAGTCCACCACCTCTACCTCAGCCAGTCCTGCGTCTTGCAGGCGACGCCTGACTTCGGACGCGGGGGAAGATCTCCCCACCACCACTCGCATGCGAAAGCCTGGTAGCCGGGACAACTTGGGGGCCGCCCGCAGCGCCGCGTCAATCAGCGTCCGCGACCCCTGTGAACCGCCAACCACAAGAAGTTCTCGTCCCAACTCGCGGGACTGCCCCAAGGACACGATTTCCTCGCGTACCGGGTTCCCTGTAGTCCTGACCCGCCGTCCTCCCGCCAGCTGCGTCTCGGCAAACGAGACCAACACCTCGTTGGCGAACCTGCTCAGCACACGGTTGACCAATCCCGGGCGTGCGTTCTGCTCGTGAATGACGACGGGGATCCTCAGAATGGATGCCGCAAGCACCGGACCGAACGCCGGATAACCCCCCATGCCCAAGACAACGTGGGGCCGAAAGGCCCTCGCGAGCCTGACTGCCTTCATCACGGACCTCAGTGCTCTGACAAGGGCGCCCGGCCAACGCCATGGTTCGCTCCTGGGGAGCCCTTGCCCCGGCAGGGGAAGGAAGGTCACCCACGGGTGTGGTTCCACAATCTTCGCTTCTATCCCCTTAGGGTCCCCCACCCAGGCCACCTGTGTCAGGGCACCCCGACGACGGAGCTCTTCCATCACTGCCAACGCCGGATACACGTGTCCGCCGGACCCGCCCGCGGCAACCATCACCCTCATGCTCTCCCCTCCTTGGAGACGCCCTGTCGAGCCACGCTCAGGATCAGCCCCACCAGGGCCAAGGTCACCGCCAACGAAGACCCTCCGTAACTGAGGAACGGGAGAGTGAGCCCGGTGACCGGCAAAACTCCCACCACCACCCCCAAGTTGAGGAGCGCCTGGAATCCCAACAGAAACGCCGCTCCCAGGGCGTATAGGGCCCCCAGGCGATCCGGAGCCCGACGGGCAGCCTGATACGCAAGGAACACAAGCCCCGCCAACAACAACACTGCGCTCCCCGCCCCGAGCAGCCCGGTTTCTTCTGCCACCACTGCAAACACGAAGTCGTTGTGTGCCTCCGGCAGATAGAAGAGCTTGGCCCTGGAAGCTCCCAGCCCGCGCCCCAGCACTCCGCCCGCTCCGATGGCCATCATGGACTGGTACACCTGGTATGCATAAGTTTCCTGGTATCCTGCGGGGTCGAAGAACGCCAGCAGACGCCCCACCCGATACGGGGCGGCCGCCAGCAGACCGGCCAACACCGGGAGTGCCCCGGCGCCGACGGCAAGGAGATGGCGGAGCCGGGCTCCTCCCACCCACAGGAGAAAGCCTACTGCCGACGAGTACAGGAGTAGCATTCCCAGGTCCGGTTGCAGCACCAAGACAACGCTGAACGCGACCAATACCAGGAGATAGGGCAGGATCCCCTGGCGGAAATCCCTGATCGCCTCTCCGCGACGCACCAGTGAACCGCCCAAATACAGAACCAAAGCCACCTTGCCCAGCTCCGTAGGCTGCACTGTAGCCGGGCCTACACCAAGCCACCGCGGCCCGCTTGCGATCCCGGGGACCAGGGTGAGCACGCTCAGGAAGAACACCCCCACGAGGAGGATGTCGTCTACCTGAGCCCACATGTGGTAGTCGACCCGCCACAGCACCCCCAAAGCCACCAGGCCCACCACCGCCCCCAGAGCCTGTCTCTCCAAGAACCCGAATGGATGACCGAACAGCCGCACCGACAGTGGAAAGGACGCCGAATACACAAACAGCAGCCCCATCCACAGGAGGAACACGGACACCACTAGGATCTTTCCTTGCAGCCGGTCCACCGCCACCTCCGCGCGCCAGTCTTGCTCACGTGTCCCCCAAACGGTAGGACCCAAGACCAGCAGGCAACGGCTATCGTTCTCGTCGCCAGCGGACAGCTGGCCCCTCAACAGGGGACATGCGAGGCGTGAGCTGTGAGGAGAGAGGCGAGAGGAGTGAGGGGAAAGGGGTAAGAGGTGAGGGGCGGGAAGGCAGGCCTGTGGCCCGGCCATGTCGGTTCGGGAGGCTGAGGAGGGTGGTACCTTCTGTGCGAGGTCGCTTACGTCTCGTGTGCGGGTCCAGGGTCGGGGATGACCCCGACCCTGTTAGTCAACCAAAAGCTCTCCACCAGCCACAAGTTACAAGCTACACACCGACGCCCAACTCCTTACACCTCACGCCTCACCCCTCACTGCTCACGCATTCGCTTAAATACTCGGCGGAAAGCGCGGCCGCGCTCCGCGTAGTCTCTGAACATGTCGAAGCTGGCGCAGCCGGGCGAAAAGAGTACCACATCGCCCGGCCGCGCCTCCTTGTACGCGAGCGACAAGGCTTTCTCCACACCGTCGGCCACCACATACGGCACTCCCCACGAATCGAGCAGCCGGGCGAACATGGCTCGTGCCTCGCCTATCAGTACACACACCCGAGCGCGTTCGCGAAGGGCCTGGCCGAGGACTTCGTACCCTGTCTCCTTAGCTCTCCCTCCCAGTATTAGCACTACCGGACCCGAGAAGCAGCTGAGGGCGGTCAACGTGGCGGAGGCGTTAGTAGCCTTGGAGTCGTTCACAAACGTGATGCCCCGCCGGCTGCCCACCATCTCCAGTCGATGGGGTTGGTGGAGAACTCGCGCCACAGGTTCCCAGGGCACTCGGCTACCGCAGAGCTGCGGATAGGCGGCTACGGCTGCACCCCACGCGGCTCGCAAGTTGAACAGCTGATGCCCTGGCAGCCCCACTCCCCATCCACGGGGCAAGCTCTGGCCCTCAGGGTTCACGGTCCGCGCCTTGGGGGCGAGCCGCGCCAGAAGGGAAGGCGGCAGCAAAGCCACATCAGCTGCCCGTTGCTTCGCCAGCAAACGCGCCTTGGCCGCGAAGTAGCCGCCCAGGGAGGCGTGGCGCGCCAGGTGATCAGGAGCGAAGTTCAACCATACACCAACATGAGGACGAAACTGCCCCACAAGCTCCAGCTGATATGAGCTGACTTCCAAGATCCACGGTCGGCCGGCCGCTTGGTGAACAGTCCTCACCGCTGGCCGTCCGATGTTGCCCGCCACTACCGGCCTCATCCTCGCGGCACGCAGAATCGCTCCTACAAGGGCCGTGGTGGTTGACTTGCCGTTGGTTCCCGTCACAGCAATAAGCCGCTCCGGAGAGCACAGGCGATAGGCCAGCTCGAGCTCCGACCACACCGGTATTCCCTGCGCTCGGGCCGCGTCCACCACGCTGCTATGCGGGGAAACACCGGGACTCAACACCAGTAGGTCGGCGTCCAGCACCTGCCCGGTGTGCCCCTGATCTTCCCACCCGACTCCGTAGCGGGCAAGAAGAGTTCGCTCCCGCGGGCTCAAGGACCGCGCCTCAGAGACGAACACCTCCACCCCGCGCCCTACCAGCTCCACTGCCGTGGCCCGGCCCGTGCGGCCAAAGCCCAGCACGCCAACCTTGCGAAACGGGAGGCTCCCCACCGTCACCCCACCCGGCCCCGAACCCTCCGCGGCCTAATCAGCTTGTCAGATCCTGGACACGCCGCTCCAACACCATCTCCGGGCGGAAGCTCTCCAAGGACGTGTAATACTGAACGACGGCGTCCAGGGCCGCTTGCGGAACCAGCCCCACAATCTCCGAGCTCACCACGGGGACGCCCCAGCGAGCCGCCTCCCGACGGATGCACTCCAGCACCCGGGGGAGGGGGGACTTCTTGTAGTTGGTAAGGTTCATCGACACCTGGACGATCCCCCTCTCCGCCAGATCCACTCCCAGGGCCTTCACGTAACGAAAGCCCCCCGAAGAAGCCCTGACCGCGCGGGCGATCTCCTGTGCGGTTTGCAGATCAGAGGTTCCCAAGTTCACGTTGTATGCGATGAGGAACTCCCGCGCCCCCACTGCGCACACCCCCGCGCTGGGATGTACACGTCGTTCGCCAAAATCCGGCTCCCATTCTTCTTGCTTGATCTTCTCCGCAAACCCTTCGAACTGCCCCCGGCGTATGTGGGCCAGATTTCGCCGCGCGGGATCGACGGCCGCTTCTTCGTACAGGTACACAGGTACTTGGAACTTCTCCCAGATCGCCTGTCCCACCCTCCGGGAGAGGTCCACGCAGTCGGCCATGGTCACACCTCGTACGGGGACCATCGGGACCACGTCCACGGCCCCCATCCGGGGGTGCTCTCCTTCGTGCCCCCGCAGGTCGACGCGCGACATGGCCACCGCGAATAGGGCCTCAACAGCACCCTCTATGCCCCCCGGCGAGCCGACCATGGTGAACACAGACCGGTGATGGGCCTCATCGGAGTCTACATCCAACAAGACCACTCCCTGCACCTCCCGGACTGCACCGGCAAGCTCGTCGATCACTTCCTGCCTTCGTCCCTCGGACACATTGGGCACGCACTCAACCAGTCTGTCCCACATCTTCCTCTCCGCTTTCCATGAGCAGAATCAGCGCCTCTGCGACCCTCTTGCCGTCCACTTCGGCCCGTACCTCCGCCCGGAGAAGGGGCCCCCGCCGCCTCTGCAGCACCGCGTGGTAGGTCACCACGTCCCCCGGCACAACAGGACGATGAAAGCGGGCCCGCTCCACCCCGGCCAACCAAGCCAGCTGGTCCCCTTCAAGGAGCAGGCCCGCAGTCTGCGCCATGCCCTCCACCAGCATGGTCCCCGGCATGACCGATGGGTACGGGGGACGGAAATGCCCCTGGAAGAACGGTTCGTTGACCGTAACACACTTCCGCGTTGTTACTTGTCCTTCTCCGCGGGCCGTGACCCGATCGATCATCAGGTACGGGTATGCCAGCGGCAGCCGGCGCTTCAGGTCCTCGATGTTCAAAGGTCGCCCTTAAGCTCCGCTCAAAACAGCCTCTCCAAGCGCGGTTTCACCTCGGGGGTGATGTCAGCTATCCTCTCCTGATCCCAGTACACAACGACTTCCTTCTTCCTCAGGGCCAAGTCATACCCCTCGTCACGTGCTACCTGTTGGGAGATTTCCACTATCTTGGCCGCGGCCGCCTGCGTCAAAACCTGATCCAACTGCTGCGTTGGAGACTGTAGAGCCTGCAGCTGGGCCATGAACCCCTCACGGTCAAGGACGCCCGCTCGACTCTGCTGTCGCATCCTCTCCAACTCGGAGTCCAGGACTTCGGCCTGCTGCCGAATCTGCTGCAGCTGCCCCCTGATGCCGACGAAACCATCCGAGGCCAGCATCTTCTCCAGCATGGCCAGGTTCACCCGCAGCTGAGCCTGCAGTGCCTCTGTCTGCAAGCGGAGATACTGCTGCTCGTACTCGTCCTGATCGATCTCCCCGGCTTGGTAGCTCTCGCGCAGGGAGAGCATCTCCTGCTGCTTTTGGTCCATGGCCTGCCGCTCCCCCGCCACCTGTGGGAGGAACACTTCGAGGAACAGCCCTTCGGCATCCACAAAGGAGACTCGCAGTTCTGACGCTGGGTCCGCCGCCTCCAGTTGGGAAACCTTGGCCTCCAGCTCGCCCACCCTGTTCGTGAGCGCCGGATCAGCGCCATTGCCGCCGATGAGCATCCCACCTAGGACACCACCCACCAGGCCCAGGCACACCGCACCCAAGAGTAACAAAACTACTGTGTTTGTCTTCATCCCTCTCTCCTCCTTCTACTTTCGTCTCGGATAGTATCAGAACATCGGCTGCATACCGAACTCGAACACCGGAACCCACGAGGCGGGCCGGTCATCCGGCCAGGCCATCGAGATGCGCACGTACATCCCGGCGATGTGCGCCGAGATCTCCATCCCCAGAGAAGACACTGAGTGTGGCTTTGTCAAAGCCGTCCCCACGTCCCAGAAGCCAGCCACGGCAAATCCCTGCGCCAGTTCGAAGCGAAGCTCGGTGTTGAGCAGGGCCAGCCCGCCCACGGTGGTGGCCGTCGCCCCGCGGACCGTGTCCACCCCGCCGAGGGTAAACCGGTAGTGCGAGGGAAGGTCCCAACCAGTACGGACGAGGAGGCGCTGCGCGAGCGCGGCACGCCCCTCCCAGAGGAGGGTATCCACATCCAACGGCCAGTACCGTGAGACACTCGCCAGGAGGGAAAGGTACTCCGCCCCGGGGGCGAACGTACCCGCTTTCTCCAGCGACACGCTCAGCTGCTGCCCTCGGCGGGGGAATATGGGGCTGTCCCGATCACTGAAGCTTACCCCCATTCTCACTGCAGTTCGCTGGCCGACCGGGGTCCCTTCAGCCGCCTCCCACGAACGTTCGCTGAGCAGCGTCGTGCGCAGGCTCCAGTACGGGGCGAGCGGATACGAGACCATGAACTCGCCGCCCAAGGTCAGCGTTCCTCTCTCCTCGCGGCGGTACAAATCCACGCTCAGCAAGTTGTACACAGGGAACGCGTGCCCCTGGTAGCCGAGGCTCCAGGTGGTGGAACCTGTTCCGGTGAGGCCACGCGCCAAAGACAGCGACACGTCCTGCGCTGTGCCCAACAAGTTCTTCTGCGCGTACTCCACGTTCCCCACGATACCCTTCTCCTGAGGGGAGTAGGTCATCGCTCCGCGGATGTGACCCAAACGCTCCATCTCCTTGACCGTCACCGTCAGCGTGAGCGCGTCCTCCACCCACTCGGGCACCAGCTGCACGTCGGAGAAGTAGCCCATGCCCATGAGGCTCTGTCTGGCCCGCGAGAGCCGCGCCTCGGTCAGAAACTCCCCTTCCCGGAGCTCCAGCACTCGCATTACGACCCGGTCCGAGGTACGCGTGTTCCCGGTGAGGATGATCTCCCCGAGCGCGCCCTCCCTCAGCCGGACCCGTAACACATCGCCGTCGAGCTCGCTGTCCAAAGCAAGCATGAAGTAGCCTTCCCGGAGGTAATAATCGTGCGCGGGGGCCAGCGCTCTCAGCGCCTCGTAGTTGCCCACCTCGCCGGAAGGGACCTCTCCCACGCGCCCCGCCACTCGCTCATAGGGCAGCGCCTGAACTCCGGAGAGCACGATGGCGGATACTGCAGCAGGTTCCGCAAGGAGCTGCCGCTCCTCAAGCACCCAGTGCAGCCACACACCGCCATCCCCGGCCTGAAGCTCGACATCGACGTGAGAGAAGTACACCGAGCGCGTGAGTGCCCTCAGCGCGTCTTGTATTTCCGACAGCCGCCCCACCTTGCCCTCGGGGACGTCGATCAACCCCCGCACCTCTTCTTCCGGCACCGTGGACAGCCCCCGCAGGCGGTGTCCGAGCACGGGAAGCTCCACGATCTCGATCACCAGTTCCTCCCCGGGGATCACCTGTCCAATCTCCACCGTGACCACGTCGCGCTCGCGATAGGTTTCCAGGACCTTCTCCAACGCTGTACGCAGACTGACGGCATTGAGCACCTTGCCCGGGCTGATGTCGTGGTCCCGCAGGATAGAGCGGATTCTGCTCTCGGGAACACGCGGCCCCTCCGCGAACCAACTACGCAGCGCCGCCCACAGAGTTCCTGTTTCCAACTGCGGAACGCCGAGCAGAGTAATACTCTCGATAACCGGGTATTCGACGACGGTGAACCGGGCCACGATCTGGTCGTCCACGACCTCCATGTCCGGGACTACCCGGCCGAAATACCCCATCTCCTCTATACTCTGTGCAGCAAGGCGGATCCGAGACGCATCTGTTGGCTCGCCTTCCTTGAGCCCGGTGGCGGCGATTATCTCCCGCTGCGCTATGCGCTCGTTTCCCGCTACCTCCACCCGCAACAGGGGCAAAGCCTCTCGGGCCCAGGCCAAAGGTGTACCACTGAGCACCACTAGAAAAACAACCGCCAGGAAGCGCCTCACGGCATCCCCTCCTCGTGCGTCCCTCGCCGGGAACGCCATCCGAAGTGTCTGTGCAACATGATAAGCTACCACCGCCAGCCCGCAACGAAGCCGGTTTTCGATAGCATCACCATTCGGGACACTAGCCCAGGTTGGGCACCCTGCGTGCACTCCCTGTGGAGGGGATGTGGAGACACAACGGAGGCCGGCGTCACCTGTGCACACCTGACTCCTCACTTGCCCGGTACTGCAGTGCTTCAGCAACGTGCCCTCCCCGGGCACCGGCACATCGCGCCCTCCCCCCGACCATCCCCGCGTGGGAAATTGTATGATGGGGGCCGGGGTACGGCCGCCAGGGCATGAGCGGCCGCTCCGGAGAAAGCATCCCCGCCACCGAGTGAATGCGTGACACCTCCAACGCCTCCTCGAGCGATAGCTCCGGGAGCACCCCGGGAAAACACCGCGCCGAAAGCGACTTGCCCGCCCCCGGTGGCCCCACCAGCAGGAGGTTCGGGACATGGCACACTCACCCTGCGATGGGAACTGCCTAGAAGAAAACGCTGATCAGATTGCCCAATCATCACGATCGGCGACAGCACAACGCCTGCCATGCACCTTAGCTCACTCCCGCCGGTCGAGTTCGCCGCCCTCCTCGGTCACGAGGAACGCGAGCTCGTCGGGGCAAACGTCGAGAACTGGGCATGCATGGCGCTGCGCCCTGGCGCTTGTTGCACCCACCATCGGCCTGCGGCATCTCTCGCTACGGCTAGACCGAGCTCCTTTCTAACCATACCCTCCCTTCCGCCCGGTGGTAGGTGAACTGCTGCCACAGGCTCAAGGCTCCTCAACCCGCCAATATCGGAGCAGTAGACCAGGTGCAGTGAGATAGATATCGCCGCTTGCGCTCACGGCGAACCTCTGTGGATCAACAAAGCCGGGCAACGACCTTGAATCTAACTCGAAGGTGCGGCGCGTTACAGGCTGAGTCATGACCACACCCGTCCCGGAGCGCTCTTGCGGCCAGCACGCCATCACCGGTGACTTGGGCCTCAATCAAGGTGTTACTATTGTTCCGTCCTCCCCAACGATCACCAGGCCGTGGTCTGTGTGCGAGATATAGAGGCTCCCGTCGCCACCATAAGCCAAATAGAGCGGTGTGACCAACCAGTCTCGAATCAGCACTTAAGCCTCAAACTCAGGCCTCTCAAAACTCGCTGCGGACCACTGCGCTCCTCGAGCTTGTGTCGGGATCCAAAGAAGAGATGCAAGTGCCGCGATGCCCAATGCGCACAGCGCCCCCTGTACGCAGTTGTCCCTAACCATGCCCCTTCCTCCTGCGAGCATCATCCCATCCACCTCCTCCCCCACCCTTGCATATGTATATTGCTACCACAGACAAAGAGCAGGCAGGACGGCAGAGACCGGTTCACCCTCCATGCTCATCCCACATGAGAAACACGGGCAGCCTTCATGCTCATCATGTGTGACAACTCCAAACATGGACATGCGGTGGCGGCAGGTGTATACTGCAGTTGTTCTCTGCCAGTGGCAGCAGAACCTACAAAGGCCTCCGCTGAGCCAGCCTGGCGAATCAGCGGTTTTTTCTTGGCCACTTCGGGCTGCTTCGGATGCGGTCCAGCGTGGAGGGCCGCGCCGGCTTCTGGGATTGTGTCTCCGCTAGATAGGCCGTTACGAAGTCTGCACGGTTCGGCCCCGTGATCGCGATGACCACGACGTAGTTCTGCATCACCACTGCCACGCGCCTGTTCGGATCATAGCGTTTACGATTCCTGTCCCACCCTATGAAGAGTTCAGCGTTTGGGTCGCGCAGCGCGGCCCCGATCCAGTCCAGCCGTTCGGCCCTGCTTCTGGAGAACCTGTCCTTGCTCCGGTCGCGGCGGGACGATTCGAAGCAGCAATGGTCGAAATCGCTTCTGCGGAAGCGGACCTCGACCCCGTCGAATGTGAAGACTGGGCCCGCGCAGTAAGTGGTCTCGAAGTGGGCACGGTACTGGGCCTCTCCTGACAAGCCAAGCAGCGACGGATACGGCACCTCACCAACCTCCTGAGAGGTCTATCCGGAACACGTTGAACTTCTGCTCGCTCTTGTAGGTAGGTCCGATCTGTCTGCCGTGCAGGCGTTCGTGGTGGGCAAGCACGTCTGCCTTGGCGCTATGAGTGCGCACTTGGCTGTTCAGCCGGTAGGAGGCCATGCCAGTCAGAACATCCGTCAACTGGACCAGCACCGACTCGTCAGATCGGACAGCCTGCACCACGGAGACAACAGAGGACAGATTGGCGCAGCTGAGACAGCGCTGCAGTACATGCAGGCGGTCGCGCCGGCGATTGCTCTTGAAGTCGACAAAGATGACGTACTCGTTGAAGTCCAGGATCCAATGGTGAAGGAGCTGGTAGTAGAACTTGTAAAACCCGAGCTCTTGGTCGTCTTCGTGATGGAGCTTCAGATTTACATGGTCTCGATCTACAGCGATACAGCGAAACCGCGCTTCATCGCCTTCTTGGTGAAACAGCTCGACCAGATCCTTGTAGAAACCTTGGCGTGATGGGGACACCTTTTGCCACTTGAACTCACCGCCGACCTTGTGTCGGTTGCGAAGCTCGTGTATCGCTCTCTTGAGAGGCTCGCGCCTCTCGGTCGGCAGCCAGAGGCTGCCGATCACCATGAACTGCCCCTTGGGGTTCTTGGAGGCCAGCAGCTCCGGGCGGCTCTCGTCGCAATAGACGTCGAACTTCATCACACCATCCTTCTGTGCAACGCTACTCGGGAGGAGTTCTCCGCTCCAGCGAGATTGCAGGCCGGCTCTATCGTCTGGCCATCCTCAGTCAGGACATCCCCACCTGTTCCTGCCATCGGTCCCCCTTGACTCTGCCCATGCACGGGTTCACCGCTCTGTCAAAGGAGGTACTCGTTCTCAGCACAGCCTCTGGCGGTTTGTGCGAATCCTAGCCGATGATAGCGCGGTGTTCACTCCCCTGAGACGTCTGGATGCTCTGGCCGATACTCTCGGATTCGCTCGGTCTCAACGATCCAGATTTTCTCGTTGATGTCAGATCTCTGAAGGCCCCGGATCAGGGTGCCACAGCAGGCCCACAAGTGTTCGTCGGTGGGCTTCCGCGGCAGCCTCAACACGGCGATGCCGGAGTATTCCCAGGGACTGAACACCAGAGGATTGCTGAAGTCCATATCCAACGTCACTAGGCACCGCGACTCCGCCCTGCACAGGGCGATCAACTCCCGGTCGTAAGCCTAGGTCAACGACTGGGACTGAACCGTCGCCACGTCAAGGCCCGCAGCACGAAATAACTCCGCGCCACGCTCTCCCAGGTTCTCGTCCAGCTTGATCTTCACGCTCAGGCATTCATCGGCACTTCGACGTATCGTTCGCGCGCCATCTCAGCGCCATACGCAATGCAGGCGAGAATGTCAGCCTCCTCCAACCCGGGGTACTTGTCCAAGACGTCCTTATGACTCCAGCCGCTCGCCAGGAGGTCCAAGATGAGCGACACCCATATTCGGTGCCCCCTGATGCAAGGCTTGCCGAAACAAATGTCCGGGTTGATCGATATCCGTGACAGCAGCTCTTCACGGGTCATGCCTAACCTCCTCAATGCCCTCGCCCCGCTCGTTCGCCCCCTTCAGGGAGAAAAGGACTGCCCGCCTCTCGCTACACCATAGCCTCGTGGCAGTCCGCCACGCTAGCGCAACGCTCGGCATCTTACGGGGTCGTTGCTCATGGAGCGCTTCCTGTAGAACGGTTCCGTCGATACTCCCCCCTACCGCCTGTCCTCGCCGGCACGGTACTGCAGAGCCTCGGCCAAGTGTTGGGCATCGATCGTCTCCGCCCCGTCGAGGTCGGCGACCGTACGCGCTACCTTCAGCGTGCGCGAATAGCCTCTCCCTGTCAGCCCAAAGTGGTCCACCGCCCGCTCCATGAGCTGCCGCCCCTGCCGAGTCAGGCGACATTCCTTTCTCACCGTCCCCGGGCCCAGCTGCGCGTTCGTCCGACCTGCCCCTCCCAAGCGCTCCCCCTGTCGCCGGCGGGCCGCTTCCACGCGCACACGGACCGCCGCCGAGGTCTCCGCCTCTCCCTCTCCCAGGAGTTCGTCTCGGCTGAGCCGCGGCACAGGGACGAACAGGTCCATCCTGTCCATGAACGGCCCCGACAGGCGCTTCCGGTACTGTTCGACCTCATGCGGCCGGCAGCGACAGCCCCGCTGTTGGTCCCCCAGATAACCGCACAGACACGGGTTCATCGCCCCTACCAGCATCACCGCTGCGGGAAACGTGACGTTCATCCCGCTGCGGGTGACGTTGATCCGACCCTCCTCGAGCGGCTGCCGCAGCGCCTCCAGCACTCTGCGGGGGAACTCCGGAAGCTCGTCCAGAAACAGCACCCCCCGGTGGGCCAGCGTGACCTCCCCAGGGGTCGGAACCCCGCGACCACCGCCGACCATCCCCGCATAGGAGACTGTGTGATGGGGGTCGCGAAACGGCCGCCAGCGCAACAGTGGCCGCTCGGGCGGAAGCAGCCCCGCTACTGAGTGGATGCGGCTTACCTCCAGGGCCTCCTCCAGCGAGAGTTCGGGGAGCACCCCTGGAAGACAGCGGGCCAGGAGTGACTTGCCCGCCCCCGGCGGGCCGACGAACAACAGGTT
>PWTL01000005.1 GCA_003562845.1 Candidatus Acetothermia bacterium | reverse complement strand
GAGCCAGTCGTCGGACCGCAGCCAACGTCCCCGGCTCGAACAATCCTGTAACAAGCACCTGCATCGGCGAGCGCCCTCTTTCTAGCCTCTGATCTCATATGACAAACAGCCCCTTAGGGTACGGGGGCTGCCTCGCAAGTGCAAACCTCTTTTGCCCTACAAGAAAGAAAACGGGCGAGTGTGCCCACCCCGCTTGCAGACAGGCACACTCGCCCAGAGGACCGAGAAACTCCGAGCTCAACTCACATGTTCAACAGGATGATGCCCCCCACCACCGCAGCCACGCCCAGGACCTTGGGGAGCGTCACTGCTTCGCCGGCCACGAGCACCCCCAGAAGGAAGCCCCACAGGGGCACCGTGAACGCGAGGGGGACAACACGCGACAGCGCCCCGTGGCGGAGCGCAGTGTAGAAAGCTAGCATCCCCAAAGAACCTGCCACCAGGCCCTCGAACAACGCGATCTGCCCTATCCCCCGGCGGCCCACCTCGGTTCCCAGGCCCCGTACTAGCTCCCCGAGGCGGGGAGCGGTAACGGCCAGGAGGACCAACGCCGACACCACAAGGCGGATAGTCAAGCCCTGTTGAGGCGCAAGCCCCGCCTGAGCCATGCCGCGCTTCCCGAAGAAGGCCCCCGTGGCCCACAACAGTGCGGTGAGGATCGCCCACAGTTCGGGTCGCATCAGCCCTAGAACAGGCCCTGTACTTCGCCGGACTCTGTGTCCACGTCGATCCTTCGAAACGCTGGATCGGAGCTCGTGCCGGGCATCAAGCTGATCGCCCCCGCCATGGGGCAGAGGAACTTGGCCCCGGAGAACAGAAGGATATCCCGAATCGGGAGGACCCAACCCTTGGGCACCCCCTTCAGCGCCGGGTCGTGCGACAGGGAAAGGTGCGTCTTCACCATCATCGTCTGGTAGTCCAAGTACTTGGAGTCCGCCTCAAACCGCTCGGCCTTCGCCGCCGCCTCTGCTGACCAGTTCACCCCATCAGCCCCGTACACTTCCTGGGCGATGCGCTCCACCCGCTGGCGGAGAGGCATGTCCAGGTAGTACAGGTAGTCGAACTCTCCCGGCTCCTCGCTGGCCTCGATCACCGCATCGGCCAGTTCCAGGGCCCCCTCGCCGCCCTTGCCCCAGTGTTCGGACACAGCGCAGCGCGCCCCGGCTTGCTCCGTATAGCGGCGGACCATGGCGATCTCCTCCAGAGAGTCAGTGGGGAACACGTTGATGCACACCACCGGATTGATGCCCGACTTGCGGATCGTGTGCAGATGGTGGAGGAGGTTACCGATGCCGTTCTCCACCAGCTCCAGGTTCTCCTCTGTGTACTCCTTGGGCAGTGGCCGCCCCGGCACGACGCGGGGACCGCCCCCGTGCATCTTCAGCGCGCGGATGGTGGCCACCAGCACAGACACGTGCGGCTTGAGGCCGCTCAGGCGGGATTTGACGTTCCAGAACTTCTCAAAGCCAATGTCCGCGCCGAAGCCGCTTTCCGTAACGTGATAGTCGAACATCTTTAGTCCCACGCGGTCTCCGATGATGGAGGACTGCCCCACCGCGATGTTGGCGAACGGCCCCGCATGGACCATCACCGGCTGGTACTCGATGGTGCAGCACAGCGTGGGGTTGATGGTGCTCCGCATCCACGCCGTCATCGCCCCGCCCACCTCCAGATCATCGCAGGTAACCGAATTCCCGCGCTTATCGTAGGCGATGGTGATGTCCCCGATCCGGCGCCGGAGGTCGGGAAGATCATAGGCGATGGACAAGATGGCCATCAGTTCAGAAGAAACGGAGATCTGGAACCCCGACTGCATCAGGAAGCCATCCATCTTGCCGCCCATCCCGATCACGATGTTGCGCATCGCCTGCGCGCAGAAGTCCAGCGCCCACTTCATCTGCACTTGTCGGGGATCGATGTCCAGCCTTCGCAGGTTCCTCTTGGCTAGTTGCTCGTCTGTGTAGTTGAACTCGTGCTGCATGCGCGAGGTAAGGGCGACCATCCCCAGGTTGTGGGCGTTGGTGATATTGTCGATGTCCCCAGTCAACCCCAGCGAGAACTCCGTCATGGGTATCAGAAGAGCATTGCCCCCGCCGGCCGCCGAGCCCTTGATGTTGAACGTGGGCCCCGCCGACGGTTGACGTATGCAACCCCCGACGTTGGCCCCGCGCTTGGCCAATCCTTCTATCAGCCCCAGGCTGGTGGTCGTCTTCCCCTCCCCCAGTGGGGTCGGGGTGATGGCAGTGACTTCGATGTACTTCCCGTCCGGGCGCTCCTTCAACCGATCGACAAGTCGCAGGAAGTCGAGCTTGCAGATCCTCCCATGGGAGATGGTCTCTTCCTTGTCCAGGCCTAGTCTCTCCCGCCACTCCTCGGGGGTGGGCATTTTCTTCTCCGCCTCGGCCGCGATCTGCCAATCGGCGAGCTTGGTGGGATCGTATGGCATCTGTTACCCTCCTTAATCGTGCCAACACATGCTGCTGTCGCCTACAGCCCGGCCCGCTCTAGGATAGCCGGGACATGCCGTTCCCAACCCATGGGCATCAAATGCACCCCCTGGCACAGGGGGCGTACCGCCCGGATCGTCCGCGCACACAGGTCAATGCTGCGCTGGACTCTGTCCTCCTTGCTCGTGGCGGCCTCCAGTTCCTCAATCACCTCCTCAGGCACGTGTACCCCGGCGATGTTCTCATTCATGAACCGGGCCATCTTGGCTGACTTCAAGGGGATAATCCCCGCGAGGACGGGGACGCCCACGCCCTGGGCCTTCTGCGCGAAGTCGCCGTAGCTTTCCACGTCGTACACCGCCTGGGTCTGGACGAACCGCGCCCCCAGCTTGATCTTCAGGCGCAGTTTCTCCAAATGGGGTTCGAGGGGATCGGCAGCCGGGTTCACCACCGCGCCAGCGAAGAAATCTGTCTCCCCGTCCAGCTCGTTTCCCACCAGGTCCCGACCTGCATTCAACTTCCCGATGGCGTCCAACAGCTGCACGGAGTCCAGATCGAACACGGGCATGGCCTCGGGATGATCACCGAGGGTCGTGTGGTCCCCGGTGAGAGCGAGCACGTTCTCCATCCCCAGCGCCCACGCTCCCAGCAGGTCCGCCTGCAACGCCAGACGATTCCGGTCCCGGCAGGTGAGTTGCAGGATGGGCTCCAGGCCCCGCGCGCAGAGGAGGGCGCACAGAGCCCACGAGCTCATCCGCATCACCGACGACTGCAGGTCAGTTACGTTGAACGCGTGTACGTGCGCCGCTATCGATTGCGCTTCTTCGAGAACCTTCTCTACCAGCACTCCCTTGGGAGGCGCGGCCTCGCAGGTGATGACGAACTCCCCTCGTTCCAGCCGTTCACGGAACTTCATTCGTCCTCCTCGGAATACTCCAGCGCCCAGAACACAGACCGCCTACGAGCAAGCGGGACATCCAGCTGACGCCTCCGGTCCTTCGGCGGCTGATAGCGGCTCAACATCTCCCGTTGCCCTGTCTCCGCCAGACGATTGTGGATGTCCTGCCAGCCACAGCTCCGGCCGGGCTCCAGCTCACACTCTCCTCCGTGCGACCCCCCACACGGTCCGTGCAACAGGCCCTTGGGGCATACCGTCAACGGGCAGATACCGCCCGTGTACTCGAGTACGCAGTCCCCACATCGGGCGCAGCGCTCTTCCGAAGGCCAGACACCCTGAAACGCCCCCAAAGTGGTGGTGTTGGAGGCCGGATGCACCGGCTTCTCGCTGGCGCCGGCCACCGCCTGGATGCCCACGCCACAGGAGGCCACGAGCAAAGAGTCAGCTCCGTCCAACTCTTCGGAGAACCGCGCCAGCCGCAGCGCCACCAGCGTGCGGTTGCACAGGAAGTCAAACGACGCCCCTCCCGCCACAGTCCAGCCGCCTTGTTCTAGGGCCGCGCGCAGGGCGGCAACAGCCTCGTCGCCGCCTGCCCGGCACACTTCGGCGCAGCCGGCACAGCCCAGTACAAACACTCGCTCTCCCTCGGCCAGATACCCCAATATCTCCTCGGTCGGCTTCAGTTCCGACGTCAGCATCCGCCCTCCTTACTGCACGGCGCAGGCCAAACACGGATCGAACGAGCGTACGATCCGCCCCGCCTCGGTATGCCCAGCCCCCCGCACCCTGGTGCCGGCGAGCGCCTCTTCCAGAGGGCCCGGCGTACCGCCTGCGTCCCGGGGGGACGCGTTCCACGTGGTGGGGGAGATGACTTGGTAGGCGGCGATCCTCCCCGCCTCGATCTCTATCCAATGTCCAAGTGCTCCCCGGGGCGCGTCGGTCAGTCCCTTGCCCGAGCCCTGCGCAGGTATTTCGTGCCCACAGGCCACCGGCGCGTCGGGATCGAGCTCGCTGAGCCAGCCCTCCATCGCCTGGGCCACAAAGCGGGCCTCCAGCGCCCGGCACAAGTGGCGGCCGCCTACTGAACCCAGCTGCTCCGCAGCCACGTCGGCCCCTCCCAGCCCGGCCTGGAGGACGTCGCGCAGTCCGTTTTGGTTTAGCCGGAGAGCAACGCGCGCCCGCGCTGCGGGGCCGACCTCGCACGCTCTCCCCCCAAGACGGGGCGCTTTGACCCAGGAGTAACCTTGCGCCTTTCCTGGCGCGGGACTTACGCTGTCCGCCTCGTACCACGAGGAGTCCACGGATTCACTCACATCATCCGCGCGCACCTCAACTACCTCTCCGCCGAGCAGCGCGCCCGCAGGGATCGCTCGTCCGCCATCTTCAGGGAACACCCCAAACGAGGCGAACACAGCCGTCCGCCCTAGTTCCAGGTGGTCACGATAACGCTCCAGCCACAAGAACACGTCGGGAATGTAGCGTTCCTCCAGGAAACGCGCTATCTCCTGCAGGCGAAAGCGGAACGCTTGAATGTCTCCCAGGTCAGGACTATACGTGACCCCACCGGGAACGATGGCCATGTCGTGGGGCATCTTCCCCCCGAACAGAGCCACAAGCTCCTGCGCCTTCCTCCTCATCGTGAGGGCGAGAACGTAGTTTTCCACAAGCCGCTGGTTCTCCTGTTCGCTGAACCGGCGATCCTCCGCCGCCGTACCCGGCGACAGAAGCTGCACCAGCGGCGCAGTACCCGCGCCGGGAAGCGCTTCCGGATCTACGTAATCGGCGAGGGAGAGATGATAGAAGTGCAGGATGTGATTGTGCAGGAAGTTCGCCCCAAAGATGAGGTTCCGCAAGAGCAAGCCGTTCCGCGGTACTTCCTCAGAGATTCCCAACGCGTCGTCCAGACACAGCGACGCAGCAGTAGAGTGCGCCAGCGGGCATACGCCGCAGATGCGCTGGGTTATCTTTTGCGCATCGAGCGGGTAGCGGCCGACCAGAATCCTCTCCAGACCGCGGTATAAAGCACCCGACGACCGCGCGGAGAGGATGATCCCGTCCTCCACCTCGAGCTCGACCTTGAGGTGCCCTTCAATCCTCGTGATCGGATCAATGGAAAGCTTGGTCATCGTCCCCTCCCCGCCCCGGCAATGTCGTCGGGATCGAGCTTGCGGTACAGCGGAGACACTCGGTCAAGAAACTCCGGCTCACAACAGGCCACACAGGGGTGACCGGCCTGGATACACCAGTTGACCCCTCCATTCCACCGGTGTTCCCAGCACGAGGCGTCCGTGTACGGGCCCTTGCACCCAAGCTCATACAAACATCCCTCCTCGGAGAAACTCCTAGCGAACCGGCCCACGTCGAAGTCCGCTCGCCGCGGGCAGTTCTCGTGGATCAACCCTGGGTACACCGCCGACAGTCGCCCCACCTCGTCCACCATGCCCGGCCGGCTCGCCTTCCCCAGCAACACGTAGGCCGCCGTCTCCACGAACCAACGGGGGTGCGGGGGACACCCGGGCACGTTGATCACCGGTGTGTCCACTCCGACATCCCGCAGGAATTCGGCCACTCCCTTACATCCGGTGGGGTTCGGCGCTCCCGCAGGTATACCCCCATAGGAAGCACACGAGCCGAGCGCCAACACGGCCAGAGCACTGCCGGCCAAGGAGGCCGTTCTGTCGGCCATAGTGCGTTCGCCGACGACGCCGTACTCTTTACCTGCCGTGGGGACAGCCCCCTCCACAACGAGGACATACTCCCCGCGCCGTTCGATCGGGACCCGCTCCAACACCTCCAGTGAGGCCCTCCCCGTGCGTCCCATCAGGGTGGCGTGGAACAACATGGACAACGCCTGCCCCGGCACGATTTCATCCAAAATGAGGTTCTGTATGTCCGGGTAATCAGCGTTCATCAGTGAGATCGAGCAGCCCGTGCACCCGGCCGCCTGAAACCAGATCACCGGCAGCGTAGAAGTCCTGCTCACAACTGCACCTCCCTCGTTTGTTCGGGGAACCACATCCGCTCGACGTACCTGCGACCGAACTCCTTCTCCGAGGCCAGCTCCACGAACTCCATGCGCCGGGCCACCCGGCGCGCATCACGGGCCAGCCGCCTGTCACAGAGGACATCTTTCGCTCCTGCACCAGCAGCGTTCCCCGTCTGTTCCACCTTCTCCCGGAAGCACTGGGGAAGCAGGCCTATGCGGACCAAGCTCTCCACGCGCATATGGGCGCCGAACGCCCCGGCCAGGTACACCCGCTCCACCTCCGCCGCCTCGAGCCCCGCCTGGGAGAGAAGCACGTCCAGCCCGCTCCTCAGCGCAGCCTTGGCCAGTTGCAGCTTCCGCACGTCGCTCTGCGCAAGGTACACGGGTCGTTCGCCCCGGGCAAGCAGGAACCGCCTAGCTTTTCCCTCTCCTGTGATCCTCTCGGCCACCGCCGCGCTCCCCCCACAGCCAGCCATCTTCCCTTTGCTGTCAACGATCCCCACCTTGAGCAGCTCGGCCACAGCGTCCGTAAGTCCCGTCCCGCACAGGCCCTTAGGAGGAGCGGAGCCGATTGTCCCGCATCTTACGTCGTCGTCGATCTCCACCCGCGATACGGCTCCGGCCAGAGCGGACATCCCGCAAGCGATTCCCACCGCCTCGAACGCGGGCCCCGCCGCGGCCGAACAGGCGACCATGCGTCCGGCGGCGGCGAGGACGATCTCCCCGTTGGTCCCCAGGTCCAAGAACACCACTGGCTCCGAGGCGTTGTGGATGTCGCAAGATACCGCCCCCGCCACCACGTCCGCGCCCACATATCCGGAGACCACAGGGAGAAAGTCAACGGGCGCCCCAGGGTTGAGCTCCAAGCCCAGCACACCGGCATCCACAGTGAGCCAGCGCCGCCACAGCGGCGCAAACGGGGCCTGTCCCAAACACGCCGGGTCTGCCCCCAGGACAAGGTGCAGCATCGCCGGGTTGCCCACCACAGCAGCGTGTACGAGATCCCTCGGCTCAAGTCCCGTCTCCTCGAGCAGCTCCTCCAGCAGGTGGTTGATCGTTTCGCGGATCGCCCGCTGCAGCTCGCGGAGGCCCGACTCTCCTTCCTGCTGGGCATAGGAAACACGCGACACCACGTCCGCACCGTACGACCCCTGTCGATTGTGCGCCGCCCGCGCTCCGACCTCCCGACCACTTCCCAAGTCGAGCACATAGGCGGCCACCGTGGTCGTGCCCACATCGAGCGCCACCCCGTACGGGCCGCCGGGCACTCCCCCCGGCACGAGCGCAACCAACTTCCGGCCGACCGTAGTCATGGTGAACGGAGCACCGGTTTCCGCCGCGGAGAGGGGGGACAACGACCAAGGACGAGCCAGCACCTTGCGGCCCAAGGCCTCCTCCAGTCGGGAAACATGTGCGCGGTCCGCCGCTGGAGGGGGGAGGGTCACAGCCGCTTGCCGCGCAGCAGGAAACAACGCCTGGACCTCACCAGCCGCGGAACGCACCTTGTCCTGTGCCCCTGCGGCAAGCTCCGGCACGAGGACCGTGGTTTCTCGCTCCACGGTGTGCGCACAGGCAAGTCGCCAGCCGGTGGCAAGATCGGACGAAGTGATGTGCTCTCTATCTGCGGGACTCGGCTCCGGGGCCTGCACCAGGAATTGCACTCGGCACAGGCCACAACGGCCCCGACCTCCGCACCCTGACGTCACGGGGGCGTTCGCCCGCCTCAGGGCTGCCAAAAAGGTTCTGCCCGACTGGACATACTCCTCCCTACCGCTCGGGAGCAGCCGCAGCTTCACCTTTTCGGCTCCGCCCGACACCTGGTCAGCCTTGGGGCATGAGCTTCTTGGCCAACTCCACTGCCGAGGCGGCGTCGGGAGCGTAGCCATCGGCGCCAATCTTGTCGGAGTACTCCCGGTTTACGGGGGCTCCACCCAGCATCACCTTCACCCCGTCCCGCAGGCCGGCGTCCTGCAAGGCCTTGATCACCTCGGGCATGTACACCATGGTCGTGGTGAGGAGTGCGGACATCCCCAAGATGTCAGGCTTGTGCTCGCGGACAGCCTCCACGAAGTTGTCGGCCGGCACCTCGATCCCCAGGTCCTCCACCTCGAATCCGGAGCCCTCGAGCATCATCACCACCAAGTTCTTGCCGATGTCGTGAAGATCGCCCTCTACAGTACCGATGACCACCTTGCCCCGCGCCTTGACTCCCGCCTCAGCGAGCTTGGGGCGGAGGACCCCCATCGCCCCCTTCATCGCTTCAGCAGAGATCAGCATCTCCGGCACGTAGCGGTCCCCCCGCTCGTATTCGGCGCCCACGATGTCCATGGCCGCGATCAACGCCTCGTTCAGGATTTTCTCCGCGCCCACCCCTTCGGAAAGCGCTTTCTCCGTTAGCTCCGTCGCCTTGTCCTGTTCCCCTTCGAGAACCGCCTGCTTCAGCTCTTCCAGCATCACGCCTCCTGACCCTTCTTGCGCTTATGGTATTTGATGTACCCCATGCAGTAGGAATCCTGCCCGCTGAGCGCCTCCGCGGCAAGCAGCGTCTCCAACATGTCGGATCGCGTCGGATCCGCGATCAACACGTCCACTTGCGATGCCACCACCATCGCCAAGTACGTCCTGTTCAGCACCGGCCGAGCAGGCAACCCGAACGACACATTGCTCACTGCCACGCAAGTACGCACCCCCAACTCGGCCTTGATCTGCTTCGCCCCTTCGAGTGTGGCCAACCCCTGTTTGGGGTCGCTTGCCACCGACATGCAGATCACATCGACAATAAGGCGTTCCTTGGATATACCTGAGGACTCGCACATCTCCACCAGAGCCCGCGCCTCCTCCAACCGCTCAGCGGAACTCTTGGGCATCCCCTTCTTACCCATGGCCAGGCCGATGACGTCCGCCTCACCTCGGGCGGCCAACTCGACCATCGGCCCCTTGGAGGCCTCGTTGGAAATGGAGTTGATGATCGGCCGCGCCCCACACACCTCAAGAGCGGACTCCATGGCCTTCGGGTCGGAGGTGTCCACAGCCAGCCTAACATCTCCGACAGCGTCCTGTACCACTTCGATCATCCAGCGCAGGTCCGCCGCCTCATCCTCCATCGACTGAGCAGCGTTCACGTCAAG
>PWTL01000069.1 GCA_003562845.1 Candidatus Acetothermia bacterium | reverse complement strand
TGCGATGTCGCCGAAGAAAGGGTTGCTGATATCGGGCACCACCAAGCCCAGGACCCGCGACACTCCCTTGACCAGACCCAAGGCCAGTTCATTTCGCTCATAGCCAAGCTGCTGAGCGATCTCTTGGATGCGCTGCTTCGTATCGTTGGGGAGCAGCGGCGAATCATTGAGCGCCCGGGACACAGTCGAGGGCGACACACCAGCTGCCTGGGCCACATCCCTTATGGTCACCATGTGTACAATCGTTTGTACTTCTACGTCTCCGGGCGGCGATTGTCAACTTTCTCGCCTGAACATCTGCGCTCATCGCTGGGCTCCAGTCCGGCGCTCACAGGCTCGCTTCACGGCGAGCAAGGACTGTGTTCCATCATCCCTGACGGGAGGCAGCGCCTACCCGTCCCCCTCCAGGTCCAGCTTCAAGTTCAGAAACTCCAGGAGATCTTTCAGAGAGACGATGCCCAGGAGCTGGCCGTTATCCACTACCAGCAAGCGGCTGTTCCCTGAACGGCGCATCATGGACAGGGCATCCAGCACGTCAGTATTAGGGCTCACTGTGTTTTCTGAGCTGCAGCTCTGTGCGAGCTCTCCCACTGTGTGCTGGTCCCACTCTCCGCCCGGGAGCTCCTTAATCGCGCGAGTGTTGACGCACCCCACAAGCTGGTCTCCATCGAGAACGGGGAAAAACTTGTGGTGGTAGCGGTAGACGTAGTTCTCCACGAGCTCCCGCACGGAGATGGCGCGGGGGACGGTGACCGGTTGGTTGACCATAAAGCGGTGCACAGTCTCCCCTTGCAGCAGTTCACGAGTCACCACCTGCCGGTAAGAGGCCTGGGAGGCGGAGCGGACAAACAGGCCGATCACCGCCAGCCACAACCCGCTCACAAACGCCCCCCGAATGACGTTGAGCAGCCCGAGGGCGATGAGAAGCACCCCGAACGCGGAGCCCCCGATGGAGGCCACTCGCGTGGCCCAGCGCAGGTTCCCCCTCCATTGCCACAGGAGCGCCCGCAGGACTCTACCCCCGTCCAAGGGGAACGCGGGGATCATGTTGAACGCGGCGAGCACTATGTTGATCAACCCCACGTAGAACAGGACCCCGGTCACCTGCACAGGCCACCCGGCGCCTTCCCCGAGCAAATGCAGGCCGTACAACAAGCCGCCGGCGACCACGCTGGCCGCAGGGCCGGCCAGGGCCATGGCCAGCTCCGCCACCGCGCTCGGCGGCTCGTCATCCATCTCCGCCACCCCGCCGAACACAAACAGCGTGATCCCCCGCATCTCCAGGCCGAAGCGGCGAGCGATGAGGGAGTGGCTGAGCTCGTGGAAGATGATGGAGCTGAACAACCCCACAGCCCCGGCTACGCCCATCGCCACGTACGTGGCGGCGGACAGCCCCTCGAAGTAGGCAGGGAACACCCCTATCGTGAGCGACCAGGTGACGAGCACGGCGATGATCAGCCAGCTGGCGTCGATCTGTACCTTGAACCCGAGCAGGCGGAACAACGTAATGCGCTTACCTAACACAGCTCGCTCCTTCAGCCCCTGCGAAACTTGACACCGGCGGCCTTGGTTACACTTGCCCCGTAGAGAAACGTGGCTTGGCGTAGCGCGCAGACCATGTCGAACTCCGACAGAGCGCTCACCCCGTCCTCCACCCACACCACATCGTAGCCCCGTAGCGACGCAGATCCGGCGGCATGGAGGACACAGACGTTGGCCATGGTGCCTGCCAGCACAACCTGCTTGATCCCCTTGCGCCGCAGGATGTGATCGGTGGGGGTCCCGAAGAAGGCATCATATGTCGGCGTGCGGATCCTCGGCTCACCTGGACGGGGGGAAAGCTCCTCCACAATCTCCGCCCCCGAGCTTCCGCCCACCGCGTGAGGGCCCCACAGGGAGAACTCCGGGTCGTCCTCCAAATGCCAGTCCTGCGTGAACAAGACCAACGCTCCCGCCGACCGGGCTCGGCTGAGGAGATCGGCAATAGGGGGCACAGTCTTCTGCGCGTCGGAGACGAACAGACTTCCATCGGGAGAGACGAAATCGCGCTGCATGTGAACGACGAGAAGCGCCGTCTCCTCTACGCTGACATGCACCTCTTCTTTCCGCTCAAACTCGGGCACCTTCATAGCGTCTCATTTTAGCCCTCTGTGCCGGCGACACAATCTGCCCCCCCAACGCGAGAGACAACCTGGCATCCAACGTCACACACGAGACGCAACGTCGCATACCAGATGCGACGCTACAGTCGTTGGACTAACTGGCGCAGGCGATCGGAGATGGCCACCGGGTAGCTGGGCCGCTCCTCTGGGGCCAGGGAACGGAGGTGTTCAGGGAGGGCGAACAGCGTGGCCCGCACCTGGCGGCGCAGCTCTCCCAATTCGGGAGAGCCCCAAGCGCGGACCCCGCGCTCCATCACCGGGCTGAGCAAGGGGCGGCCGGGGAGGACCTCGTCGGCCAACCCGACTGTGTCCCGCAGGCCGTCTTCGGCGCGCCACACCTGCGGCCGTCCCGGCAGGGTGACCTTCCCCGGGCTGCGCTTCATCCGCGGCCCTGCACTGTCCTGCACAAGCTTGTACACCCCGCCCAGGGCAGGGACGTCCCAGGAGACGCCCAAGCGGGTCCCCACGCCGTACCCCTGCGCCACCCCGCCGGCGAAGCGGAATCTTTCGATCCTGTACTCGTCGAGGTCGCCGGAGACAAAGATGTCCACCTCGGGGAGTCCCTCGCTGTCCAAGAGATTGCGCACGGCCTGGGACACGGCGGCCAGATCTCCTGAGTCCAAGCGTACTCCGGCGAGTTCGCGTCCTCGGCTGCGGAGCTCCTTGGCTACGCGCGCCGCATTCGCCGCTCCGGCCAGCGTGTCGTAGGTGTCAATGAGAAGCACCGGCCGAGGGTGATCTTCGGCGAAGGCACGGAAGGAAGAGAGCTCGTCGGGAAAGCTCATGACGTAAGAATGGGCCATGGTCCCCACCACGGGGATGCCCATCAGTGCCCCGGCCAGCACGTTGGACGTGCCCTGGAACCCGGCCAGATACGCAGCCCGCGCTACCTGCACCGCGGCGTCGGCACCGTGGTCGCGGCGGGCGCTGAAATCCACCGCAGTCGAGTCCCGCCCTGCGGCGAGGACGATGCGTGCCGCCTTCGACCCCACCAGGGTCTGGAAGTTCAACGTATTGAGGAGGAACGTCTCCACAAGCTGCGCTTCTACTCGCGGGGCGGACACGACCAACAGTGGCTCGCCGGGGAACACTATCTCCCCTTCCTCAACAGCCCACACGTCGCCGGTGAAGCGGAAGCCCTCCAGGTACTGGAGAAAGGCGCGATCGAACAACCCCAAGCCCCCCAGATACTGAAGGGCGTCGCTGGAGAAACTCATCCGCTCCAGATGAGATAGCACCTGATCCAGTCCAGCGAACACAAGGAAGCTCCGGTTTGTCACCGGGGGACGAACAAAGTAGGCGAACGTGGCCCGATCGTTCAAATCCCTTTTCAGGTACGAGTGGGCCATGGTCAGCTCATAGAGATCGACCAGCAGCGACTCGCGCATGGCTCAAGCCTCCTTTGCCCCCAGTGTACCTGAAGGGCAAGGGGACGGCGCTGGGACAACGGCGCTTGTTCGCCCCGGCCGCGGGCTGTATATTATTGAGACCGAGTATCAACAAGCGATGGGACCCACATGGACATGCTGACCCTGCTCCGGCAACGAGGACACCGCATCACCCGCCCGCGATTGGCGGTCCTTCAGGCCCTCGCCGAGGGACCGGCCCATATTTCCGCCGCGGAAGTGCTGAGTGAGGGTCGCCGCACGCACCCAGGGCTGAGCAAGGCATCCGTGTACCGCACTCTACAACTTCTGGAGACTCTGGGGGCCCTGCGGGGGATTCCCTCTCCTGAAGGCAGGAGTTTCGTGCGGGTGGCCCCCGGTCATCACCACTTGCTGTGCCAGGGCTGCGGCGAGGTGAGAGATTTCTCCGGCTGCGGCCTGTGTGACAGCTGGCGCGAAGTGGCAGACGAAGAGCGCTTTTTTGTCGCAGGCCATCTTCTGGAGGTGTTCGGTCTGTGCTCGGGCTGTCGGAGCAAAAGAGAAGGAGAAACAAGTTGAAAAGAACACTGTGTAGAGCACTGTTCGGAGTGCTACTTGCCGGCCTCCCGTGGGCGTTATCGTCGGCCGGTCCCGCTGTTTCCGCTCCCCTGGTCGTGGCCACGACCACCATTGTGGGCGACGTGGTGGGAGAGATAGCCGGAGAGCGAGTGCAACTGACTGTCTTGCTGCCCACGGGCACCGATCCGCACAGCTTCGAGCCGAGACCAGCTGCTGCCCGCTTGCTGTCCGAGGCCGCCGTGGTATTCGCGGTGGGGGCCGGCCTGGAGGAACAGTTGCATCCTCTGTTTGAGGCTGCCGGGGCGCGAGTCTCGGAACTGGCACCTGTCGTGCCACTGCTCGCCTGGGAGGAAGACGACCACGACCACGATCATGATCACGGGCAGTACGATCCCCACGTGTGGATGGACCCAAGCAACGTGATCCTGTGGACCTACAAAGTGACGGAGGTGCTGACGGAGCTGGACCCCGCGGGAGCCGCCGAGTATGCGGCGCGCGCCGCCGCCTACCGCGAGAAACTGGAGGAACTCCACAGCTGGATCGAGGAAGAACTGGAGAGGATACCTCCTGCGCGGCGCCTGCTGGTGACCGACCACCGAGTGCTGGGCTACTTCGCCCACCGCTACGGTTTCCAAGAGCTGGGCGCGGTGATCCCCGCGCTGTCTACCCTGGCCGAACCCTCGCCGCGGGAGGTAGCGGAGTTGGTGAGCACCGTGCGCGAGCTCGCTATTCAGGCGGTGTTCGTCGGGGCCACCGTCAACCCTGCCCTCTCCGAGGCCGTGGCCCAAGACGCGGGAGCCCAGGTGGTACGACTGTACACCGAATCGCTCAGTCCCGCCTCCGGACCCGCCCCCACTTACATCGACCTCATGCGGTACAACGTGAGGGCAATCGTGGAGGCCCTGGAGGCACAATGAGCCGAGGTAAGGTGTGCCACGTCCCCGGGGCGGCGGCCGTGGAGGCCGTGGGGCTCACCGTACACTACCAAGGCAGCGTGGCCCTGGAGAACGTACACCTCCGCCTGGAGCCGGGCGACCACCTGGCAGTCCTCGGTCCCAACGGTGCGGGAAAGAGCACCTTCCTCAAGGCGGTGGCGGGGGTCGTGTCCCCCGCGGCGGGAGAGCTACGAGTGTACGGACACAGACCGCGGGGGCACATCTGCATCGCCTATCTCCCGCAGCGAAACGCAGTCGATTGGTCGTTCCCGGTAACTGTGCGCGAGGTGGTGGCGATGGGTCGTGTAGGGAGGCTCCTGCCCTGGCAACGACTGCGCCCGGCCGACCTGACTCGCGTGGACAAGGCCCTGGCCCAGGTGGGACTGGCCCCCCTCGCCGGCCGCCAGATCGGCGAACTCTCCGGCGGCGAACAACAACGGATGTTCATCGCCCGTGCCCTGGTCCAGGAGGCGGAGCTCATCTTGCTCGACGAGCCGCTGGCCGGACTGGACGCAACCACACAGGACGAGATCCTCCGCCTGGCGGGCGAGCTTGCGGAGGCCACCGTGCTTGTGTCCATGCACGAGCTGGGCATAGCCCGCGACCGCTTCCCCCAGGTTCTTCTGCTTAACCGCCGCGTCGTGGCCCTTGGTCCCCCGGAGAAGGTGTTCACCGCCGCCCATCTGCGAGAGGCTTACGGCGGAGCGCTACAGCTCGTCCGCACCGTCGACGGAGCGTTCGTCGTGGGCGACAGCTGCCCCCGTGAGGAGCCGAAGTCATGATAGAGTACCTCGTGGAGCCGTTCGCCTTCCCGTTCATGATCCGCGCATTGGTGGCAGCGGTGCTGGCGGCTGCAGTGTGTCCCGTTGTGGGGACGTACGTCGTCCTGCGGGGCATGGCCTTCCTCGGAGATGCCTTAGCCCACAGCATCCTGCCCGGGGTGGCAGTGGGGTACCTGGTGGGCCGAGGCGATCGGTCGACCGTGCTGTGGTGGGCTTTGGGCACAGCGGCGGGAGCAGCACTGGTCATGGGAGCGGTGGCCCGCAGGGCGCGCCTCAAGGAAGACACGGCCATCGGAATCGTGCTCGCAGCGATGTTCGCCTTGGGGATCGCCCTCATCTCCAGCGTTCGGGGCTACGCCGTCGATCTGACGCACTTCTTGTTCGGGAACGTGCTCGCTGTGAGAGCGCAGGAGTTATGGCTCATCGGCGGCTTGGCCGGAGGGGTGCTCCTCACCGTGGCCCTGTTTCACCGTGAGCTCGTCGTGGCCTCGTTCGACCCTGTCTTAGCCGTCAACTTGCGCCTGCCGGTGCGGGCCTTGCACAATCTGTTGCTGCTGTTGGTAGCGGCGACAGTGGTTCTCTCGCTGCAAGTGGTGGGGGTCGCGCTGACCTTGGCTCTGCTCGTCACCCCGCCGGCCACCGGGTACCTCCTCGCTCGACGCTTGCGGCACATGATGGGGGTGGGGGTAGCCGCGGGGGTGTTGTCGGCCGTGTCCGGGATATACCTCTCCTACTACACCGGTATCGCCACCGGACCGTCCATAGTCCTCGTAGCCACGGGTATATTCGTGCTCACCTTGTTCCTCTCTCCACGGCGCCGGGCCTTCCTGTACCGCTAAGTACGCCTCTCCTTTACGCCTCCTACCACTTCTTTTAGATACTTATAGATAGAGTAATCCTTGACTTACGGTGTTTATCAGTGTATTGTGGGGCCGGCCGGTGCGGCTACAGATGCGAAGGGAGGTGATGGACAGAGACATCCTGCGGCTTGCTGACCATCTCCTATGGCAAGGAGCGGCGCTTAGAGAAACGAGTGACGCGGGGCTAGTCCCCGGTGGAGGTGATTGTTCATGCACAAGAACGTCATTGGGTTCATTGTAGCACTAGCAGTGTTCGCTGCGCCGGCGCTCAGCGGCGACGAGGCTGTGGCCAGCAGCTCCTCGGAGGCTGGAGAGATCCAGGTGCTCCACAACGCTTCCTTCCAGCAACCCGGGGAGCAAGGCGAAGTTCCGGAGCTGTGGGAGGGGCCGGTGCTCCTGGAGGGGGAGACCGATCCCTCTCTCGCTGAGCTTGCGCTGCGCTCGGAGATCGATGAGGCGCACGGCGAGTTCGCCGCCTATCTTCGGTACGGCTCCACCGCAGCCGTCGGTTGGGCGGGCCTGGCATACGAACAGACAGAGCAGACATTCGACCAAACCGTCGGGGCACAAGAGCTGACGCTTGTGTACAGAATCCGCTACCAGTACAGCTCCGGCGTGGACCATATCTCCGGTCACGCGGGGCTCGTCGAGGTGGCACTCCGTTCTGATGCAGGGACGTACCGTCTGCGGTACCTGCATCTCCGCGACGGGGACCTGCCACAGAGCAGCGAGTCCACCGCCTACGTTGACGCCGGAGACCCGGGGTTCCGCTCCTGGGCCTCCTACGAGCACAACCTCACCCAGGACATATCCCAGGCATTTCCGGAGCTAGAGCAATACCACGTCTCCGCCGTGCGCATCGGCATCTTAGCGCAGAGAGAAAGCGCGGAGGAAACGCGTTTGTACTGGCTCTTCGACCACGTACAACTGTCCGCTGACGGGGCCTAGGCGCCCCCCTTCAGCGCAAACCCGTCGGGTCGCCTGCGGCCCGCCCTGCAGGCCCCTCACTTTGACGCTGACGTCCAGGGGCCGTGCCTGGCGATTTCCTCACGCCGGGCACGGCCCCACCTTTGGTTTGACCACCGCCGGTGCGTAAACTGAGCGGGCCATGGAAGCCAAGTTATCTCGCCACGCGGCTGAGCTCATGGAGTACGGCCAGCCCATCGTACTGGTCAACGGGGGCCCGCCCCGTTCATTGCGCACACCTCTGGAGTTGGCGGCGCACCACAAGGGGCGCCCAACGGAAATCCAGTCTGAACTGGCTCTTCGCTGATCGTCCCTCCCCGATGACCGGCGCGCTGGAACGAATACTCCAGCTGTTGGGACACTGTCCCGGGCTCATCATAACCGGGCCCATCGGAAGTGGTAAGACGCAGACGGTCAGCGGCGTCGCTGAGGAACTGCGCGCACAGAGCATCTCCGTGGGAGGGGTGGTCTCTCCCCGGGTGCTGGAGTACGGCCTGACCACCGGGTACATAGTCCGGGACTTGCTCAGCGGAGAAGAGCGCCGGCTGTGCACGGAGAACCCCCCCGGCATCAGGTTCCGTCGGTTCTACTTCTCACCGACCGCCCTGGAGTTCGCCAATGCCGCCGTGGCTCGCGCCGGTCACGAGGCGGACGTGGTGGTGGTGGACGAGGTCGGTCCGCTGGAGCTCGGCGGCGGAGGGATGGCCCCTGGAGTCCAGAAAGTGCTGCACAGTGGGGCGTTCCTCATCATGTGCGTTCGACCTTGGCTAGTGGAAGAAGCTTGTCTGTGGGCCGGCTTCCCCAAAACAGCACCGATATGGGAGGTCCCGCTGGGCTAACCGCGAAGCATTGAACCGACGCAGTCCCGGGGGGTATGCTGACCGGACGCCACCGGCGTGAGGAGGGAATCATGGAAAACGCTGCTGAAGAGAAGTTTTGGGAGATCGTGGACTCCGGCGAGTTCTCTTTGCTCATAACCAGAGGAGGAAAGGGAGGAAGCCCCCGCTCCCGCCCGATGACGCTCCTTGCTTACGAGGACAGTGGGGTACTGTGGTACGCCACGAGCGCGTCCTCACACAAGGTAGAGGAAATCGCTGAGGACAACAGAGTTACAGCTTGCTTCCTCGACCTGGACGGAGGGGCGTATGCGCAGCTGTTCGGAATAGCGGAAGTTGTGACCGACCCGGGCACCAAAGAGGAGTTTTGGGAAGACGATTGGGCCGAGTTCTGGAGCGGGCACTCCGATCCTGACTTTGTCTTGCTCAAGGTCGTCGGCGAACAGGCAGAATACCACCTCGTCGATGAGGATGAGCTATGGGTGATAGATTTCGCCACCCATTGAGGGGGGGTCGCCCCGTCCGTAGAATGATGGTGGAGGGATGTCCGAACGGTAAGGAGCCGGTCTCGAAAACCGGTACGGCCTCACGGCCTTCGGGGTTCGAATCCCCGTCCCTCCGCCAGCGCCCGTAGCTCAGAGGATAGAGCGCTGCCCTGCGGAGGCAGAGGTCGCAGGTTCAATTCCTGCCGGGCGTACCAAACCATCAGGAGACGACTCGCACTCGGCGATAATCTCGAATGCAACGCAGGTTTGGGCGGTTCCAAACCGCCCGTTCTTATAGCTCAGCCCGGCCGGGAAGAGAATCTTCTGGAACCGCTGTCGCTGATCCAGTGAGAAAGCAAGCCACTGCTGCGCCGGGGACAGCAACAGGCGTTCCGCACATGCAAGGAGCCCCTCGATGTCGATCTCATCAAGCTCTTGATCGTATTCTGCAACCTTGGTCAGCGCCATTTCCTGCCGCAGGGCGTCGTACTGA
>PWTL01000028.1 GCA_003562845.1 Candidatus Acetothermia bacterium | reverse complement strand
TCTCGCCCCACCCCCGCAAGCGCCAGACCCAAAGCCGCAGAGCATCCACCACAGCACCGCTTGCAGAGCCGTCCTGAACGGCATCAACTACCTCCTCAATCGAGTCGACGGTCTGCCCCCCCTTGGGCAGTAGATCGGCGCTCCGGTCCCCCCGGACGGCGACGAGCGGCCCGGCCTTCCCCGGAGATTGAAGGCGGATCATGCGTGTGGGTACATGGGGCTTGGTCACACGAAGTCCGCGGTCCGCTTCCGACGGGACGAATCCCCCCGCGGCGACCTCAGCTTCTCCGGAGAGAAGCAGGCGCCGGATCTCCGAGCGGGGCACCCACAGCACCTCCACATCCCGGTGGAGCCAGCGGCCGAAGCGTTCCAGTATTTCCCACTCCAATCCAACTATCCTCTCGTTCTCCATGTACAGAAGGGGCCGCAACTCGCTGGCGGCTACAACTAGCCGCCCCGTGCGCCGCAGGGCCAGAAGGTACACGAACGTCACCAGGGCGAAGCCCACGGCTGCCTCGGTCAGCGCTACGTCGGGGGCGGCGAGCAACAAGTACACCCCCGCCAACGCCAATGAGTGTGCTCCCACACCGACCACGCCCCACAACAGCCGACGTCGGGTGAGGGCAAACACGGCCAGCCCGAAGGTCACCACGCATACCGCTACAAACGTCACTCTTCCGGCCTTTCTCCGCGCACAAACGCGGCTTTGGCAATGGAGTGTGTGGCCAACGGCCCCGTGAAAAGCAAAAACACCAAGAGCAAAAGAGGGATTCCACCACTTTCCCAGAACCCCATCTCCAGCACCACCCCAAGCAAGATAAGGGCTACCCCGCCAATGTCGCCCACCCCTGCCGCCTGCAGGCGGTCATACGGGTTACGCATTCGAAGCAGCCCCACCCCACCCAACCAGAGCAAGGCCCCCCCACCCCACAAGAGCACCTGGGCCATCATCGCTCTCCCCTCTCGCCGAACCGCGCCACAAGCACCGTGCCGAGGAAACCAAGCATTGCGTACGCCAGAGCCACGTCTAGCAGCACTCCATGGCCGCTGCGCGCCGCCTCCAGAGCGAGAAGCAAGGTAATGCGGACGTTCACCGACGTCGCCCCTGTCAGACGATCCCACAGGCTCGGCCCCCGCCACAGGCGCGCCAGCGGGGGAAGCGCCGACAGGGCGACCACCGTAGTCAAGATCGCGCTCAACCCCACAGCCCTCCCAGCAGACGTTGGGTGAACTGCAGTCCCGGAAGGCCCGGTCTCACCGGCTGACAGAGGCAATGGACGTACAGAAGATCGCCCTCCAGCAGCAAGGCGATGGTGCCCGGCGTCACAGTGATGGACCATAGAAGGAGCAAGCGGGCCATGTCCGACTGTACGGACACGGGCACGGCAACAATCCCCGAGTGCGCCTTGCCGGTGATCACCGAGACGGCTGTGACGGCCACCGCCTGCGCGACACGCAGTGCAACCAGGAAGAGGAAAACTATCCACAGGTCGACCCTCACCCATGCTGCTACAGGCTGGCGGAGCTCCACCTTTCCCCACAGGGCAAGCCCCGCCGGCAGGAGGGAAAGCACCGCTCCGCTGAACAACACGGAAGGGGTGACTTGCCGCCACAGTCCCACCCACAGCAGAAACAACATGAACCCCAACACCGCCGCGCCTAGCAATCGCCGCATTGCCGCTAAGTATAACGGTACCTCACTTGACCGCGGGCATGCACTCGTGGTAGCCTTCGTCGTCGGACAATCCGGCAACTCGGGAGGGAAAGATGAAAAATTGGTGGTCGGACTTCGTGGCCTTGAGGAGTTACATCACGCCGAAGGTGATGCCCGTGATATTCTGGGTTGGCGCCGGCATCGCAATAATTATGGGCATCATTACAATCGTCGAGGGAGCGACGGCCGGCGCGTTCGTCCCTGGAGCGACGAAGGCGCGGATGATCGTCTCCGGCCTCATCACTATGATCGCCGGACCGGTGTTCGTCAGAATCCTGTGTGAGATCGTGATGACGTTCTTCCGCAGGGAAGACTAAGGCCAAAGCTACCCAACTTCTGTAGGTGCCTCAGCCGTCCGCGCGTAACGCAAAGGGACGGCTGTGACCTTGCCGTAGCGAACGTACGCTGGTCACAGCCGACTTCTGGTTCACTGCCCTGAGGGCGGCACGAAGCGTAGTCCACCGCGGAGAGGTTGTCCCTCTCCGCGGTTGGACCGCGCTGCCGGCTTGGAGAGGAGACCTCCCTGAGCGTAGCAGCTCATCCCTCTGTAGAATGTGATGATCATCATGGGAAAAGGACTGGCAGTGCTGCTGGCGATCGCCATGACCTCCGTGGTCGGGGCTGCCGACGTCTTTCACCTACACATCGCCGACTCCATAAACCCCGCCACCGCCGGCTACGTGACCCGCGGCTTGCAACGCGCCGCCGAGGCCGAAGGGGCACTGGTGGTGCTACAGCTCGACACCCCCGGGGGACTGGACACAGCTATGAAGGACATCGTGGAGGCGGTTCTCGCCGCACCTGTGCCGGTAGTGGTATGGGTAGCCCCCCCGGGCGCCAGAGCATCATCCGCAGGGACGTTTATCTTGCTTTCCGCAGACGTGGCGGCCATGGCCAGGGGGACCACCGTGGGCGCCGCACATCCTGTGGCCCTATCTCCGGATCCCGAGGCCCAAGATGAGACGGTGACGGCGAAGGCCGTGAGCGAAGCAGTAGCCCGCATCCGCTCGGTAGCGGAACTCCGCGGGCGAAACGCGGAATGGGCGGAGCGCGCCGTCCGTGAATCGGCCACCGCCACCGCCGGCGAGGCCCTGGAGCTGAACGTCGCCGACCTACTGGCGGACAGTCTAGCGGACCTTCTCGGTGCCTTGCAGGGCTGGGAGCTTCCCGACGGGCGCGTCTTGGAGACGGAGGGGAAAACCGTCGCGCGAGTCCCCATGTCGCTGCGGGAGCGACTGTTCAGCGTTCTGGCCAACCCCAACCTTGTCTACGTGCTGTTCATGCTCGGGCTGTACGGCCTGATCTACGAGTTCTTCTCCCCAGGCGTGGGGTTGGGATTCGCTGTGGGTGGCGTCTGTTTGATCTTGGCCTTGCTCGGTCTGCAGATCCTGCCGTTCAGCTTTGCCGGCCTGGGGCTGATCTTGTTCGGCGCGCTGCTCATGGTGCTGGATGTGTTCACTCCGACCGACGGCGTCCTCACTGTGGGAGGGATCGTGAGTCTTGTGGTGGGGTCGCTGTCGCTGTTCGACCTCGACTCCCCCGCTCTGGGGTTGTCCTGGCCGACGGTGGCCGCTACGGTGGGCGTTCTGACCGTGGTGTTCGTGTTCGTGATCTCCAAGGGCCTCCTCGCCCAACGACACCCGCGCCGCGCCCTGACCACGATGGTAGGGATGACCGGTACAGCACAGGATGACCTTGAGGGGGGAGAAGGATGGGTGAAAGTCCACGGGGAGTACTGGCGCGCCCGCACCGCGGGTGACCCCGTGAAAGCGGGCGACAGGGTCGAGGTCGTAGACCAGGAAGGGCGCTCCCTGGTGGTGCGCCGCCTGCAGTGACCGGCCGGCAACAAGGCGCTGTAGACACTTGCGCTGGGAGGTAGAGCATGTGGAGAATGGCTTCACTCATTGTAGCAGCGTTCTTATGCACTGCTCTTGGTTCCCCCAACGAGATTGCCACCGTGCGTGGGCTCAGCGAGCTTGCTATCTCCCCTGCGGGGACCCCCCTGGCAGTAGGGGGCACCGGCGCGGTGCAGCTGTTTGCTCTCCCCCGTGGGGAGAAGCAAGGGACATTGGACTTCGCGGGCCGCCGTGTTCTGAGTGTGGCCTTTTCCGGGGACGGGGCGTTGCTGGCCGCCGGGGCGTGGAACGAGATCCGGGTGTGGGAGACGAGTTCCAACGAGCTACAGGCGGTTCTCAGCGGCGATATGGGTCAAGTGCAGGCTCTCTCGTTCACCTCTGAGGGGAAGCTCCTGGCCGGCACCAGCCGCGGAGAGGTGCTGTTGTGGGAACTCGCAGAAGAGGCCCCCCTGTGGACCGAGCAGCGACACGGGAGTCCCATCTACGACATAGCAGTGTCCGAGGACAGGACCACCGCCGCCTCCGCGGGCACGGACTACGTCGCCCTGTGGAGCTTGCAGGATGGAGAGGACATCCACAGACTGAGGGCCACGGGTAGGGCGTGGACAGTGACCTTCACCCCGGACGGCTTCCTCCTCGTAGTGGGGGAGGGCAAGGTCCTACGGGCTTGGGACACAGCCGTGGGTCTCGAAGTGTACGGAGTGCAGCGGCATACCGGGTGCATATGGTCGGTGAAAGTCTCCCCCGACGGGGAGACCATAGCCACCGGGTCCCTCGACGAGACGGTGCGCGTGTGGCATGCAGCGAGCGGCGAGCTGCTACATACGTGGGAGGGGCACGGGGCCTCGGTACAATCTGTCTCCTTCTCCCCCGATGGGAGTTACTTGGCATCCGGCGCGGGCGATGGGCGGGTGTTTCTGTGGAAGGTCCCCACCGGGGAGTTCCCGTAGAGACGTGGCTCTTTTCTCTGTTCAAACCAGGGTAGCCGGAGGTGAAGCTCGGCGGGGGCTCCTGCACACCCCACACGGCGACATCGCCACCCCCGCCTTCGTGGCGGTGGCCACTCGCGCGACCGTGCGTGCTGTGAGCCCCGACGACCTCGAGTCTCTGGGGGTGCAGACCGTCATCGGCAATACGTATCACCTTGTGTTGCGCCCAGGAGCGGAGACTGTGGGTTCCCTAGGGGGCCTGCACGGCTTCAGCGGTTGGCGAGGTCCGTGGTTTACCGACTCCGGCGGCTACCAGGTGTTCAGCCTGGGCGCAGGAAAGGAGCACGGGGTGGGGAAAGTGGCGCCTGCCTTTCCCGGAGACAGCCGGCCACGACCGCAGGGGAAGTCCCTGGTTCGCCTCACAGAAGAAGGGGCCGTGTTCCGCTCCGTCCTCGACGGCAGCTGGATCACCTTCACTCCCGAGTCCGTGATCCACGCCCAGCGGCTCCTGGGGGCGGACCTCGTGCTTCCTTTGGACGAGTGCACTTCCCCCTGGCACAGCCGGGAGTACACGCAGAATGCCTGCGAGCGCACCCATCGCTGGGCCAAGCGCGCGCTCGCCGCTTGGGAGGAGACGGCGGACACCGGTCCGAACTCCGGGCAAGTCCTGTACGGGATCGTCCAAGGAGGCGCGTACGAAGATCTCCGCCGGAGGTCGGCCCGCCTCATAGCGGGGCTAGGATTCCCGGGGGTGGCCATCGGCGGTTCACTGGGCCGGTCCAAACAAGACATGTTCCAGGTGGTCGAGTGGGTGACGGACGAACTCCCCGAAGACCTTCCCCGCCACCTTCTGGGGATCGGGACCCTGGAGGACATTGTGCAGGCCGTCCGCCGCGGGGTGGACACGTTCGACTGCGTCGCCCCCACGCGGATGGCACGGAACGGCACGCTCCTTTCCCTGAGCGAGCCCGGGGGCCGCCTGGGCATCCGTACAGCGCGCTACCGTCGCGATACCAAACCGGTGGATCCGGCCTGCGACTGCCTGGCCTGCCGGGGACACTCACGGGCCTTCCTACACCACCTGCTGCGCTCGGGGGAGCTCACCTACTACCGCCTGGCCACGCTCCACAACCTGCGGACCATGGTCCGCTTCATGAGCGGGATACGCGCTGTTCTCGCCGACGGCCGCACGCCGGAAGTCAGAGACCTCCTCACCCCAGGCTGATCGCCCGAGCCGCGTTAGGCGCTCACGGTATACTCAGGTCGAACACTGTCCACGTGTCGTCCGCCCACCGCCGCAGCTCGTAGCCCCACGCGACCTCCACAGCGATCAGCAGCCCACTGGGGACCCAGCGCACCCACCAGGCATAGGCGCTGTCGTTCAAGGCCTCGCTGCGGCCTTCCGCGAGATGGTAGATGTACACCGCTTCCGGCCCTCCCGGAGGTTCGCCGATGAACGCCAACGCTGTCCCGTCCGGGGAGAACGACGGAATCATCGCCGGAGCGGCCAGGTACGTAGCCCGTTCTTCCTCCAGGTCCACGAGGTACAGCGTGGCCTCGGCACTCACCTCGGGAAAGACCAAGCGTGGCTCCTGCTCGAGGGCGATGGCCACGTATCTCCCCGAAGGGGAGACATCGAGGTACACATGTGGCCACAGCTGCAGGAACTCGTCACAGCCATCCTCCGGGCACTGCATCTGCAGCGGTAGCTCCGCACCATCGGCTGAGCGGAGGATCCCGTCTGCCCCCAGGACGTAAAACCCCTGTTCCCATCCCATGAACGCCAGAACATCCTCGGCCAGAACAGTCTCCTCGCCGCTCGCCGGGTCCAAGCTCAGCAAAGCCACAGTCTCGTCCCTGGAGCGGCTGTACAGGATGTCTCCGGCGAGTCCGTAGCGCGCGGAGAAGATCGGCTCCTCGGACGCCACAAGCTCCACGGGCTCGCCCTCCAGCGGGACCAACATGAGCTTCCACCCCTCGGGGAACCCGAACTCGCCCTCCTCTGTGACGAGCGCCAACAGGGCTTCGCCCTGCGGGTCCCAGTCGGCCGGCCGCGCGTCGCGCTCCTCCCCCAGAGTCATGAGAACGCGCAGCGGCGTTCCATTCTCATCGAGGAGCCACAACGAGCCGCCCTCCGGCAAAGGTTGATAAGAACCGTCATCCTCGAGCACCACTGCCATAACACCGTCTGGACCCTCGAGCACTATGTTCGGACCCAATAAGCATCCGCCGAGCGCCAGGAAAGCGCATCCCAAGACTACTGCAAAGCACGCTCTCAGAAGTTTGTTCATAAGCGGCAGTGTAGCCGCCCGCGAGCCGCCCTCCAACTCCCCGGCGTCACAGGACTCAACGCACTCCGCGAAGCCGGGGGTCCAGCGCGTCACGGAGCCCGTCCCCGAGGAGGTTGAACCCGAGCACGCTGAAGAAGATCGCCAGTCCGGGGAAGGCCGACACGTGTGGGGCCACCCGCAGATACTCGCGACCGCGGCTGAGCATCGCCCCCCACTCGGGCGTCGGAGCTTGTGCCCCAAGGCCCAAGAAGCCCAGTCCTGCCGCTGTCAAGATGGCTGTCGCTGTGTACAGCGTACCCAGTACAACTACCGGTCCCAACACGTTCGGCAGGACATGGCGCAGCAGCACGCGGACGTCCGAGGAGCCCAGTGCCCGTGCAGCCTGGACGTACTCCGCGTCGCGGAGGGACAAGGCCGATCCCCGCACCACCCGCGAGTAACGCGGCACGGAGGTGATCCCGATGACTATCATGGCGTTCCACAGCCCCGGCCCGAGGACCGTCACCACCAGAATGACGAGGATGATCGGCGGGAAGGCCAGCAGGATATCCAAGAGGCGCTGCGAGATCAGATCGAGCTTTCCGCCATAGAAACCAGATAGCAGTCCCCAGGGCACACCGAGGGCCATCCCCACTCCCACCGACACAATGCCGATGGTCAGCGAGATCCGGGCCCCATAGATAACCCGGCTCAGGATATCGCGCCCCAGCTCGTCCTGTCCAAGCCAGTGCGCCGAAGTGGGGGGCGTGAGCCGCTCGCGCATCGTGGGGCGCAGAGGATCATAGGGGGCGAGCACCGGGGCGAGGATGCCGACTATCGCCAGCACCGTCACCATGGCGAGCCCCACAGTAGCTGTACGGTTTCGGAGGAGACCTTTGAAGGCCTCGTGAAACGCTCCCCTCGACTTCCTGATCTTCTCCTCTTTCTGGGACTTAGTCATAGCGAATCCTCGGGTCGACAAACGAGTAGGCGATGTCCACGAGCAAGTTCACGACGGTGAAGATGACGGCGATCAGCAGCACTGCCCCTTGCACCACCGGGTAGTCGCGGTTCATGATAGAGTCGACCATCAGACGGCCCACGCCGGGCCATGTGAACACAGTCTCGGTCAGCACAGAGCCGCCCAGAAGCGTGCCGAACTGAAGGCCGGCAATCGTCATCACGGGGATGAGGGCATTCCGCAAGGCGTGTTTCATCTGGACCACACGCTCCGTCACACCCTTCGACCGCGCCGTGCGCACGTAGTCCTGCCGCAGAACCTCGAGCATACTGGAGCGGGTCATGCGGGCGATCATCCCTGTAGACATCGCTCCCAGCGTGATCGCCGGCAGCACGAGATGTCGCAGCGTCCCCCGGCCTCCCACAGGAAACCATCCCAGCTGTACAGAAAACACCCACATAGCCATTAAGCCAAACCAGAACACTGGTATGGAGATGCCCATCAGCGCCCCCACCATGGTGCCGTAGTCTACGAGCGAATACTGTCGCGTGGCGGACACCAGCCCGGCGATCAACCCGAAGACAACTGCGATAGCCATGCTCGCCGAAGCAAGCTCCATCGTCGCGTTTATCCTGACTCCAAGCTCGTAGCTGACCGACCGTCGCGTGCGCACAGACTGCCCCAGTTCGCCGCGCAGCAGGTTCCCCATGTAGATCCCGTACTGGACAATGAGGGGGCGGTCCAGGCCTAGCTGGTCTCTAATCCTCTCCACCACCTCTTGCGGGGCGGCTTCCCCCGCCATGATCAAGGCGGGGTCTCCGGGCATCAGCCGCAGAGACAGGAACACGAGCGTCACGACCCCGACGACCACGGGTATGGCCAACAGCACCCGCCTGATGATGTAGCTGATCATGATAGCCCCTTGAAGATACCGCAGGACCCGGCGGGCGGCAATGCGCCCGCCGGGTCCTGCAGCCGTGATCTGAGCACACGCTGCTTCAGTTGTCCAACCAAGCCTTGTGTGCTTGGAGGGTGAAGTTGGGGTGGTACACCAAGTCGCGAACGTTGTCCCGCACTCCGTACCGAAGCTGGCTGAACAGGATGAACACCCACGGGGCGTCGTCCCAGATCAGCTGGAGTGCTCCAGCGTAGAGCTGTTCGCGGGCCTGAGGATCGGGGTTGCGGCGCGCAGCATCAAGGAGAACGTCCACAGCGACGTTCCGGTAGAACGAGCGGTTGCTCCCGCCGGGCGCCCACTCCTGGCCGTGCAAAAGCGCGTACAGGGCGTAGTCGGCGTCGCTGGTGACCGTGGTCCAGCCGAGCATGTAGATGTCGACCTCGCTCTCCTCCACAGGGCGGTTGGTGAACTCAAGGTAAGATCCCCACTCCATGGAGATGAGCTGCGCATCGATGCCCACCTCGGCCAGCTGGGCCTGGAGTACCTCGGCGCCTAGCTCGCGCCAGCCCGGGTTGTAGCGAATGGTCGTGCTGAAGCCATCCGGATAGCCGGCCTCGGCCAACAGCTCCCTGGCCTTCTCTGGGTCGTAGGGATACGGGCCGACCTTCTGGTAACCGAACACGCCAGGGGCGATCACAGAGTCGGCGACTTCGGCGAACCCGCCCCACACGAAGTCGACGAACTCTTCGCTGTCGACTGCGTAGTTCAGCGCTTGCCGCACCTGCTTGTCGGCGAGCGGCCCACGCTGACAGTTTATCCCTACATACTGGTGCCCCAGTCCGGGCATGATCATGGCGATGGTGTCGGGGTCGTCCTCGATGAGAGCGACGTCGTCAACGGGGATCACCGTCGTCGCGTCGATCTCGCCGGTAAGCAGCATCATCACGCGCGTCCCACCCTCGGGGATCGGCAGGAACACAAGCTCGTCAAGATAAGGACCTTCACCCCAGTACTCGGGGTTGCGCTCCAGGACGAGGCGGGTGCCCGGAATCCACTCCACGTGCTTGAACGGACCCGTGCCCACGGGGTAGTCGACGCCGGCCTCCACAGAAGCAGGGCTGACGAACCCCGTCATGCTGTGCGCCAAGTGCGCCAGCAGCGGGGCGAACGGCTCGTCCAGATAAACGCGGATCGTGTACTCGTCGACGACCTCGACCTCGTTGATCTGCGCAAGCAGGAAGCCGAAGCTCGCCTCGTCGCGGAAGCGGACGAGGTTCCACTTGGCCGCCTCAGCGTTGAACGGAGTGCCGTCGTGGAACGTGACGCCCTGCCGCAAATAGAACGTCCACACGAGCGAGTCATCGCTGGCCTCGTAAGACTCGGCGAGGATGTGCTCGAGCTCACCGTCGGGGTCGACACGGAACAGAGGCTCCGCCACATGCATGAACACGTTTGACGCGGGGGTATCTGTCATTCCCAGAGGATCGAGGGTTGACGGATCGTACTCCATAGCGATGGTCAGAGTCCCGCCCTCGCGAGGCTGGCCGAACGCCGCCAGCGATACCGCCAGGGACAGCGCAACTGCAAACAGTAGTACTCGTCTCATAAACTCCTCCTTAATAGCTGGATCAAGATGCACCGCATAGGCCACGGTGCTAGGACGACACACGCTCGTTCCATCGACCACCCCCTGCCGCGCCACAGTTCCCTATGGGAGGGAATAAAAGCCACGACACAGCTCTGCAGTCTAGACTGAAGGCGGCGCTCCGTCAAGGACCGACCATGCTCGTCTCCCTTCGCCCATTGCCTGCCGCCCTTGCCTGGGCCAAACTGTGCGCTGGAGGGGGTGTGGGGTGTGAAGATGAGCGTTGTGGCGGTAGACATGGGGGGCACGCAGACTCGGGTCGCCCACCTGGCCGGCGGCCGACTGCACCGACGCAAGGCTTTTCCCACCCGCGACGTGGACACGCTGGTGGCCGCCATCGGCGCAGTGGCGCCCCGGGGGCCGTACGCCGTGGGCATAGCCTTCGCCGGAGCACTGGACATGCGGCGCGGGCGCATCCTCAACTCCCCCAACCTCAGAGAGTGGCAGGACCTGGATCTCCCGCAAGAACTCGGCAGCCGCCTGGGGCGGCCCGTGTACCTGGCCAACGACGCCTCCTGTGCCGCGTTGGGTGAGCTCACTCGGGGCTTTCGCGCCCGCGATTTCGCCTATGTCACCTGGTCCACGGGTATTGGAGGAGGGTTCGTGAGCGGGGGAAGAGTGCTGTGGGGGAACACGGGCATGGCGGCGGAGGTGGGGCACATAGTCCTCCGGCCTGACGGACCGCTCTGTGATTGCGGCAAGCACGGTTGTCTGGAGGCGATTGCTGCCGGCGCGGGCATCCGCCGGCTTACTCGAGAGAGGATGGGCAGCGCCCTATCTGCCGAGGAGACAGTTGCACGTGCCCGCGCTGGGGAAAAGGTGCCCGCGGACATCGTGAACACAGCCTGTCGTGCTTTTGCCCAGGGGTTGTCGATCGTGAGTGAGCTCCTGGAGCCCGAGGTTCTCCTTTTAGGCGGGGGGATCACCCTGTCCTGGGACTACTTGGGTCCCAAAGTGGAGCGCGCCCTGCGCGCTTTCAGCAGAAACGCGCCCCCTGTGCGGCTGACGGAGCTGGGAGACGACGTGGGGCTGTACGGGGCCGCGGCGCTCCCCGAACACTGGCCCGAGGAGTGGCCTCCCCCGACGCGCTCCAGTTCCGGCGCACCGGGGAGCTAGTCCGCCCTCGGGCTACCCCTTCCCCTCCAGGGCCCGCAGCACCCGCCCGGGGGTGAACGGCGCTCGGGCCAGCCGCACTCCCACCGCGTGGTAGATAGCGTTGGAGATGGCGGGGAGCGGACCGTTGATGCCGATCTCGGCAATGGACTTGGCCCCTAGGGGGCCGCTGGGCTCGTAGGAGTCCACGAGGATCGCCTCCAGCGACCGAAGATCAGTCGAGGAAGGGATCCGATAATCGAGGAGATTGGTGTTTACACAGCGCCCGCGCTCGGAAAAAACCATCTCCTCGAACAGCGCATGCCCCACTCCCTGCGCCATGGCCCCTTCCACCTGCCCCTCGGCCAAGCGCGGATGCAGGGCTACACCACAGTCGGCGACCCCCAGCATCCGCTCCAGCCGGACCAAGCCGGTCTCCCTGTCCACGCACACCTCGGCAAAGAAGGCGGCGAACGGGGGCGGGGACTCCTCCGGAACGCAGGACGCAGTGGCCGCTATGTGGTGCTGGTCTACGACGTACGCCGCCCGGTGGCCCACTTCCTCCAAGCTGACCGACTTGCCAGCAGAGCCGTGAACTCGCCCATCATGGATCTCCAAAGTGTCCCGGCTTTGGCGGAGCATTGCCGCCGCCACGTCCAGTACCTGGCTGCGCACCTCCTGCGCCGCGCGCAGCACTGCAGTCCCCGAGACGTAGGTCGTGCTCGAGGCATACGCCCCCACGTCGAACGGCGTGAAGTCGGTGTCCGAGGAGTAGACAGATATCTTCTCTACCGGGACGCCCAGCATCTCTGCTGCAATTTGCGCCAAAACAGTGTCCGAACCGGTACCCAGGTCGGTGGCCCCGATGAGGAGACGGAAGCTACCGTCTTCGTTGAGCATGATGGTGGCAGCGCCCATGTCGATCCCCGTGATGCCCGAACCCTGCATCGCGCACGCCATCCCCACTCCATAGGTCAACGGTCCTCGCTGCCGCGGCGCCGAGCGCTTCTCCCGCCACCCGAATCGCTCCGCTCCCAGACGGAGGCACTCTTCCAGCTTGCACGAACGGACGATCTGGGCCACGCCCTCGCGGCCCTCGCCGATTCTCTCGAAGATCGGCGACGTCTCCCCCTCCCGGATATGGTTCCGCAGACGTAGCTCCACAGGGTCGATCTGCAGGCGCTCGGCCAGCTGGTCCATGGCGACCTCCAGTGGGAAGTACCCTTGGGTAGCCCCGTAGCCCCGGTATGCTCCCGCCACGGGCAGGTTGGTGTACACCGCCCGCCCGTGGAACCTGAGATCGTGGGGCTTGTTGTAAAGGGGGAGCGTCTTCGACCCCACGTTGGACAGCACCGTCAACGCGTGGGCTCCGTAGGCGCCCGTGTTGGAGGTGGCCTCCATCTCCAGGGCTCGCAGCACGCCGTCCTTTCCCGCGCCCAAGGCCACCCGCACCTTCATCGGGTGGCGGGTGCGCGAGGAGACGAACTCCTCTTCCCGGGTGAATACCATCCGCACGGCCTTTCCTGTACGCAACGCCAGCGCCCCGGCCACCGGCTCCAGCAGTACCTCTTGCTTCACGCCGAATCCACCGCCGATACGTGGTTTCACCACGCGCACGCGGTGCAAGGGCAGCTCCAATACTCGGGCAACGATACGCCGGACGTGAAACGGCACCTGCGTGGACGTACGCACTACCAGTCGGCCGTCCTCATCGAAGTACGCCACTGTGCAGTGAGGTTCGATGGGAACATGCTGCGAATAGGGGATCTCGCAGGTGGCCTCCACTGTCACCTCGGCCTGGGCCAGGGCTGCGGCTACGTCGCCGACGGGGATATCCACGGCTGCGGCTACGTTGCCTGCCGCATCGTATATTCCTTCGGCATCGGTCTCGTCGTGGATAGCCGGGCTCCCGGCGGCCAGAGCAGCGTCCACCGACAGAAGCGACGGGAGGACCTCGTACTCCACACTGATCCTACGCAAGGCCTCCCGTGCCACCTGCTCGCTGTTGGCGGCCACGGCCGCCACCTTGTCCCCGACGTAGCGCACCTTGTTATCGAACAGGAACGTGTCGTACGGGGAGGGCTCGGGCCAGCCCTGCCCGGCCGTTGTATGTGCTATGCGGGAGACGTTGCCGTGATGTAACACACAGACTACTCCGGAAAGGCTCTCCGCAGCAGAAGTGTCGATGGACTTGATCCTGGCGTGGGCGTGCGGAGAGGGGAGGATCACCCCCACCAGTGAACCGCTGAGGTCGATGTCCATAGTGAACTTCGGCCTGCCACACACCAAGGACGGCCCGTCCACCTTGGTCACGTTATGTCCCACCACTGACCGCTTGCTCGTTCCTACCGCCATCGCCCCTCCGCCTTTCGCCGTGCCGCCAGTCGGACCGCCTCTACGATCTTCCGATAGCCCGTGCACCGGCACAGATTGCCGGCGATGGCCCGCAGCACATGGTCCGCGGACGGATCGTCCACCCGCGTCAGGAGGTCATAGGCCACAAGAACCATGCCCGGCGTGCAATATCCACACTGCACCGCGCCCGCTTCCAGGAACGCCTCCTGCAACGGATGGAGGGCTTGGGGAGTTCCCAGCGCCTCCACGGTGGTGACGGAGCCTCCCTGCGCCTTGGCGGCGAAGGTGATACATGAGCGAACAGGGCGCCCGTTCAAGAGCACCGTGCAGCTGCCGCAGTCACCCACATCGCACCCCGACCTCACCGACCAGGCCCCCAAGCGCCGGACCAAGGACAAGAGCGATTCTCCCGGCTCGATATCTACATAGTGGGGGTCGCCGTTGAGCTCCAGCTGTATCTTCATCACCGCGCCCTCTCCACCGCCTGGGCCAGGGCGCGCGCCACCAGCGGGCCTGCCGCCTTCCGCCGCCACTCGCCCGTCGCCCGGCGGTCGTCCCCCGTGTCCAGTTTCGCCCTCACTTGTGCCGCCACCTCTTCCCACAGCTCGGCACCCGGCACCTCCCCCTGCACCAGTTCCTCCAGCCACGGGAGGCGGCGCCCGCGAGTCGGGGTCGCCCCCAGCGCAATCCGCGCCCACGCAATGCGCCCCTGGGCCACGCCCAGTCCGCAAGCAGCGTTCAACATCGCCACGTCTGCCGCAGATCGTCTGAGCTTGTAGAAGGCAAACCCCCCGTCGCAAGGGGGCAGTCGGACTTCTGTGAGCACGGCGTTTCTGAACAGTTCGCGAAAAGCTCCGGCGTACACTCCCTCCAGCGAACCTTTGCGCTCCATACCGTCGGTCCACCTCAGCTCAGCGCCTAGTGCCACTAGCAACGTAGGCACGTCGGCCCACGGGTGCGCGGACACCACAGCTCCGCCCAAGGTGGCCATGTTGCGCAGTGGCGCCGCAGAGAAAAGGGACAGCGTTTCAACTAGCACGCCACCACAATACTGGGCGGCAACCCTGCTCTCCACGAGCTCGGTCAAGGTGACCGTAGCCCCCAGGAGCAGTCCGCCACGCTCTGTGAGCTTCACGTGAGAGAGCCCAGCCCCGGCAATGTCGATCAACCCTTCCACGTCGCGGCGTGGGGATCGCGCCACGTCCACCCCTCCGGCCAGCAACGCGCCCCTTCCTTCGTACCCGGCCAGAAGGGACAACGCCTCCTCTGTGTCACGGGCCCTGTGATATCGCACCACACCCTGCAGCCGCATCTCTCACCTCGCCCCCATTCTGTGGGGCCACTATACCAAGGGTCAACCTGTAAGACACTTTGACAGGTTCGGCATGGTTACGGTATAGTGCCGACCATAGGTGCACGTTAACCGGTCATGGTGCACCGACCTTATTATGCTCGAGCACCCACGAACGGTTAGGGAGAACGTCGTCCTCGACCACAAGGCGGCCCGTTCGTTCGGAGAAGTTGGAGGGGGCGGCCTCCCGACGGGGAGGCGGCCCCCTTTCGTCTGGGATATCCTGTCCACTATGGAATTGATCATCGAGCGGGCACGGATTGCTGACTTATTCGGAACCTACCTGGATGAGGGGCATGTTGTGGTCCAGGACGGGCGCATCGCGTCAGTGAACGCAGGTCCCGCTCCGCCCCACTCCCAAGCCAGGCGCCTGGACGCGGGTGGACGCTTGCTCACCCCCGGCCTGGTGAATGCCCACAGCCACCTGTACTCCGCCCTCGCCCGGGGCATGCCCCTAACGGGGTTCTCCCCCTCAGGATTCCGCGGGATCCTGGAGGGACTGTGGTGGAGGCTCGACCGCGCTCTGGACGCAGAGAGCATTCGCGCCTCAGCCGTTGCCGGCAGCCTCGCACATCTGCGAGCTGGGGTGACCACGCTGTTCGATCACCACGCTTCGCCCGGGGCGATAGACGGTTCGCTTTCCCTCCTGCAACAGGGAGTTGCCGAAGTGGGGTTGCGGGCAGCCCTGTGCTACGAGGTCACCGACCGAGGGACCCCCCAACAACGGGACGCAGGGATCGAAGAGAACGTCAGGTTCGCCAGGGGCATCACTGCTGACCAACGGTTCGCCGGGCAAATGGGCCTCCACGCCTCGTTCACGCTGGAGGATCAGTCGCTGGACAAGGCCGCCGCGGCCGCAGAGCCCCTGGGGCTCCCTTTCCATCTCCACCTGGCGGAGGGGAAGGAGGACCCCGTCCACGCGCTCCAACACCACGGGGTCCGCACCGCCGAACGACTGGACGGCTTCGGGATACTGCGTGCGGGCACGCTGCTGGCGCACGGCATACATTTGTCACAGGCGGAGACGGCCCTCTTGGCCGAACGTGGGCCAACGGTCGTGCACAATCCCCGCTCCAATATGAACAACGCCGTGGGCGCAGCAAAGGTGGAACACATGGTCGCCCGGGGGATTTCGGTGGGCCTAGGAACCGACGGGCTGGGAACGGGGATCATCGCCGAAGCGTTCTGCGCAAGACTTCTGGCCCATCACGCGGGGGCGAGCCCGCTGGCGCTCGGGGACGAGGCTCTTCTTTCGCTTCTCAAGCACAACTACGTCCTGGCGGAGAGTTATTTCGGTCTCCCCATGGGCCGCGTCGCCCCACAACACGCTGCTGATCTGGTGGTGTGGGACTACGATCCCCCCACACCGCTGGGGGCGGACAACGTACTCTCTCACCTCCTGTTCGCGTCCGTCTCCGAAGGCCTGATACCCTACGGCGCAGTGGTGGGGGGCACACCTCTGCTCTGGGAACGCCAGGTCGAACATCTCGATGAGCACGCCGCTTTGGCCCACGCACGTCAAGTCGCTCAGGCACTCTGGTCCAGGGTGTAAGCTTTGCAGACGTGTTGTCGGTCCGGGGCAGCCCGGCGTGGGAAGGAGGAAGTATGTCCAGTGAGATGAGACCCCAGCCGTTTGCAAGGATCCTGGAGGCCATGCTCCGCGAGTGGAAGGCGCGGAAGGAGCTGTTCGGGCTGCAGCAGAGACTGTTCTATGTGCCGCGGGGGGACGAACCCTACCGGCAGACTCTGTTCGGCTCCTCGCTGGCAACGCCCTTCGGGCCTGCCGCGGGTCCCCACACCCAGCTCTCCCAGAACATCGTCAGCGCGTGGCTCTGCGGCGGTCGGTTCATCGAACTGAAGACAGTGCAGATAATGGATGAGCTGGACATTCCCCGTCCGTGCATCGACATGGAGGACGAAGGGTACAACGTGGAGTGGTCCCAGGAACTGAAGCTGGAGAACTCCGCGCAGGAATACATCAATGCCTGGGCGCTGGTCCACCTGTTGCCTCGCCTCCTGGGCTTCCCCCGTGCGCACCCGGAGACGATTTTCAACATGAGCGTGGGCTACGACCTCGAGGGCATCAAGAGCGCTCCCATGCGCCAGTTCATGGAGCGCCTGGAGGACGCGTCCGCAGACCTGGAAGAGATCAGAAAGTCCCTCGCCGGTAGGCTGCCCCGCCTGGCCGACGTGGACATACCCTCCCGCGTGACCAACAACGTCACCATTTCCACGATGCACGGCTGCCCGCCCGACCAGATCGAGGCCATCGGCCAGTACCTCCTGGAGGAGAGAGGCCTACATACCATGGTCAAGCTGAACCCGACCCTCCTGGGGCAGGAGGAGGTGCTGCGTATCCTCCACGACGAGCTCGGTTACCGCCACGTCAATGTCCCCGAGAAGATCTTCACCGATGATCTCCAGTTTGCTCCAGCGCTCGCCCTGATACGCAGACTGAAGAAGCTGGCCGAGAGCCGAGGTCTGTTCTTCGGGGTGAAGCTGTCCAACACGCTGCCCACCTCCAACCATAAGGGAGCTCTCCCCGGAGACGAGCTGTACATGTCGGGACGCCCCCTGTATCCGATAACTCTGAGCCTGTATCAGCGGCTCCTGGAGGCGTTCGACGGGGAGCTGGAGGTATCGTTCGCCGCGGGCGCCGATGCTCACAACGCCCCCGTGCTGCTGGCTTGCGGCGCGCGCACGGTGACCGCGGCCTCGGACCTCCTCAAACCCGGAGGGTACGGCCGTTTGCGACAATGGGTGGAGATTTTGGAACAGAAGATGCGCGCGCAGGACGCCGCTACCTTATCCGACCTCGCCCAAGACAGGCGCAGCCGCCTGGCCCAAGCCGCGCGCGACGCCCGCCGGAGCCAACGCTATCGGCGCGACTACTACGGCGGAGAGCTCCCCAAAGTGGAAACACAGCTGGAGCAGTTCGACTGCATCGTGGCCCCTTGTGTGAACAAGTGCGCCATCCTGCAGGACGTGCCCGAATACGCGTGGTGGATCTCCCGAGGAGAGTTCGACAAGGCCCTGGAGTGCATCCTGCACAGAAATCCGTTGCCCGGTGTCACCGGCTGTATCTGCAACCACCTCTGTCAAACTCGGTGTACGCGCATCGGCTACGACGAACCCGTATTGATCAGGGCTCTCAAACGTGTCGCCGAGGAGAGGGGACGCGCCTCCCTACCCCGGCCCGCCTCACCGGTAGGGAAGGCTGTAGCGGTCGTCGGGGCAGGCCCGGCTGGCCTCGCCGCCGCCTACTTCCTCGGGTTAAGCGGCGTACAGGTAACCGTGTTCGAGAGCAGGCATGCCCCCGGCGGTTGGCCTCGAGTGGCACCTGATTTTCGCCTGTCCAAGGCCGTCCTGGACAGGGACGTGGCCAGGATTGAGAAGCTGGGAGTTGAGTTCAAGCTGGGCCAAAAGGTCTCCGTCTCCCCCGAGGTGCTTCTCGACAGAGGCTACGATGCCGTGTACTTGGCGTGCGGTTTCCAGAAAGACGTCTTTCCGGGGATCCACGGGGAGAATGCCCGCGGAGTGTGGGGGGCGCTGGATCTTCTGGAGAGCGTTGCGCAAGGCAATCATCCACAACTGGGCTCGCGGGTGTGCGTCGTGGGCGGGGGCAACACAGCGATGGACGCCGCCCGGACGGCGCAGCGGCTTACCGGCCAGCCGGTTACGGTCGTCTACCGGCGTACCCAGGAGCAGATGCCTGCCGACAAGGAGGAGCTGGAGGATTTGCTCGCTGAGGGAAACAACCTCCGCACACTGCTCTCCCCTCTGCGCGTAGCCCAAGAGGACGGCCGGGTGGTGGGTCTAGAGTGTGTGCGAAACGAACTGGGGGAACCCGGAGCAGATGGGCGGCCCAGACCACGGCCCATCGCTGGCAGCGAGCACCGGCTCCCGGCGGACACGGTTGTGTTCGCCATCGGCCAACGGCCCGACGTCAGCTTCCTGGAGGGCGAGGCGCTTTCGTTCGAAGGCAACGGTCGCCTCCGGACGGAGAGAGCCTCCACAAAAGCGGGAACAGGAGTTTATGCAGGGGGGGACCTGGCTCGCGGCCCTGCGACCATAGTGGAAGCGTGCGGCGACGGGCGACAAGCCGCACAGTCGATCTGTCGGTCGTGGGGAATTCCCATGTACCTGCCGCCGGCCCGCTGGCCCGAGTTGGACGAGGAAGACATCCTCACAGTCAAGCAAGCCCGTACGAGAAGAGAAACACCCTACAGGCCGCCGCGTTTGGAGCCGAAACTGCGCGGGGGATTCGAGCTCGTAGAGCAGTCCCTTCCCCCCGAGGAAGCGCAGCGCGAGGCCGCCCGCTGTCTGCAGTGCTCCACGATGTGCGACAAGTGCGTCGAAGTATGTCCGAACCGCGCCAACTGCACTTATTTCGTCGCCCAGTCTCCCCCGGCAGTGCCGCTGCTCTCCTGCGAGGACGGAGAGCTCGCCGTGGTCGGCACAGAGCCGTTCGTCATCGCCCAGCGCCGACAGATTCTGCACGTGCACGACCTGTGTAATGAGTGCGGCAACTGCGCCACCTTCTGTGTGCACCAGGGGCGTCCGTATGAGGACAAACCCCGATTGTTCCTCCACGAAGACGCCTTCGCCCGAGCACAGGGCGCTGCCCTCTTCATATCAGGACAGACCATCCGCTCCCGCCGGAACGGGGAAGAGGCACTCCTGGAGAGGAGCGGGGAGGAGTGGATGTTCGAGGACCCGCTCCTCCGCGTGGCCTTGACGCCGCAGTTCACGGTCCGGACCGCCTACCTCAAGCAGTCGTTCGCCGGGCGCCGTTCCCTACGCCGGGCAGCGGAACTGGCAATGGTAATGGAGGGGGTGAGATCTTCAGCCGCACACCTCCTCGGCGAGGGGGGCGGGGCCGAAACAGGGCAATGGCAATAACTGGTCACGGACAGATCGCAATCGTACCATGTGCCGGAAGGGAGCCCGGCGGTAAGCCACCGTGGAGAGCCGCATTCACCGGCGGCAAGGCGGAAGGAGAGAGAAGATGAGGGCAACGAACAGCGGATTGAAGTTGTCAGGGGCGGCACATGGGTGAGCCGACAGCGTTCCGCTGCGTAAGTTGCGGAGAGACATTTGACCCGTGGGCGGTGGAGTATACGTGCCCCAGCTGCGGTCCCCTGAAAGGAACTCTCGAAGTCTTGTACGACTATCGCGCACTGGCCCGCCGGCTTACTCCCAAGACCTTCGCCGAAACGCAGCAGCACTCACTGTGGCGCTATGAGGAACTCCTCCCCGTGGGGCGTGAGCACGCAGTAAACCTCCGGGCTGGGTATACCCCGCTGTATGCATGCCGCACGCTGGCCATTGAACTGGGGCTAAGAGGTTTGTGGATCAAGGACGACAGCCTCAATCCCACCGCCTCTTACAAAGATCGAGCCACGGCTATCACCACTGGAGCAGCGAGGAAACTGGGGCGCGCGGCTTGTTCCTGCGCCTCCACCGGCAACGCAGCCACCTCGCTGGCCGGCTTCTGCGCGTCCGCGGGCATGCCCTGCTTCATCTTCGTCCCCGGGACCGCCCCGCGGCCCAAGCTCGCACAGCTTAAAGCTTTCGGGGCAGTTGTATTCGCAGTCGACGGTACATATGACCAAGCGTTTGACCTGTGCGCCGAGGCCAGCACTAAGTTCGATTGGTTCAACAGATCGGCCGCAGTTAACCCCATGAACGTGGAAGGGAAGAAGACTGGGGCTCTGGAGCTGTGGGAGCAGCTGCGAGGAGAGCTCCCTGACTACGTTGTGGTGTCGGTGGGAGATGGTTCGGTGATCGCCGGGCTGTGTAAGGGATTTCAGGAGCTGGTGGAGATCGAGCTCGCCGACCGCATGCCCGCAGTGTTCGGGGTTCAGGCGGAGGGCGCCCCTGCAGTGGCCCACGCCTTCACCCGCCACACGCAGGGACAACCCATTGTTCCCGCCGAAGAGCCGGCACAAACCTTGGCCGACTCCATCAGCGTAGGTCATCCGCGGGACGTTGTGAAGGCCGTGCGCTACGTCGCGGATACCGGGGGCGGCTTCGTCACCGTCTCCGACGCTGAGATCGCAGAGTCAGGCCAGGAACTGGCCCGCCGGGTCGGAGTGTTCGCCGAACCGGCTGCCGCCGCTTCTTATGCCGGATTGCTGCGCCTGCTGGACGCAGGCGACGTGCCTCCCGATGCAAGAGTGGCCGTATTCATCACCGGATCAGGGCTCAAGGACCCGGAGAGCATGCTCCATGGGCTCCCGGCCCCGACCAAGATCCCGCCCGAGCTCGAGGCGCTGGAAGAACACCTGGACCTATGAGGCTCGAGTTCGAGTTGAACGGGCGACGCACCGTTGTCAACATTCCGCCCGGAAGGCGCCTGCTTGACCTGCTGCGGGAAGACCTTGGTCTGCCCGGGACGAAAGAGGGATGCGGAGAGGGAGAGTGTGGGGCGTGCACAGTGCTGGTAAACGGTCAACCCACACTGGCCTGCCTTGCGCTGGCCGCTCACGTGCAGGGGACAGCAGTGTGCACTGTGGAAGGACTGGCCCAAGCTGGCGAGCTTCACCCTCTGCAGAACGCATTCATCGAACATGGCGCCGTGCAATGCGGTTTCTGTACCCCAGGGCTGCTTATGGCAAGCTACGCTCTCCTCCAGAAGAACCCCAATCCGACCCGCCACGAAGTCCGGGAGTACCTAGCGGGAAACCTGTGTCGCTGCACCGGGTACGACCAGGTGATCGACGCGGTGCTCAGCGCAGCCAAGGGGCAGCGGTGCCCGTGACTGCGGTAGTGCTTGCCGCTGGGGGCGGACAGCGAATGGGAGGGCCGAAGATGCTTGTGCCTTTCCGAGGAAAGCCCCTGCTCGAGTGGACTGTGGACCTCGTGAATCGGCTCCCGGTGGACCACCGCGTAGTAGTCCTCGGGGCCGAGCGAGACGAAGTTCGCGCACGCATTCCCCTCACCGACTGGCGCGTAGCAGTCAACGACAGGTGGAACACGGGTATGGCTGGCTCCCTGCACGCGGCCGACAGCGCCGCTCTCGCAGGGGGGCTGCTCATATTCTTGGGAGATATGCCCTGTGTCCCCGAACAGGTCTGTGTGAAGGTCATCTCCCTAGCAGGAGGGACACCGGTCGCGCCTTCGTACAACGGAATACGGGGATTCCCCGTGTACCTCCCTCCACACCTGCGCCCACGATTGCACGGGCTGCACGGCGACCGCGGAGCGCGCAGCCTACTCGAACAGTGCCGCGTTATCCCCCAGTCCGACGACCCCGGCGTGTTGTGGGACGTCGACCGAGTGGAGGACCTACAATGCGCACCCTTGAGGGACTGAGCATAGAGCGGCCGGCAACGCTCGTGGGAGCGGTGGAACTTCTCGCCGACGGCGGCCAACCGCTGGCGGGGGGCACGGACCTGGTAGTGCGGCTCCGGCAGAGCGAGAGTCGTCCGCGGCGACTCGTCTACCTGGGACGGATCCCCGAACTCAGAGCCCTCAGTGTGGAGGAGGGCAGCGCGGAGATAGGGGCCGCGGTGAGCCATGCCGAGATCCTCTCGTCGCCACTCGCCGCACGCCTGCCCATACTCCGCCAGGCGCTGTCCACCATCGGGGGTCCAGCCATCCGCGCCATGGGCACGCTTGGGGGCAATGTGGCCAACGCCTCCCCCGCAGCCGACGGCCTCATCCCCTTGTACCTTCTCGATGCGCAGGTCCGCCTTGCAGGGCTCACCGGGGAGCGCGAGATCCCCCTGAGCTCGTTCGTCCGCGGCCCCGGAGCGATCGACCTGCGTTCTGGCGAGCTGATCCGCTCCCTCATGCTTCCGTTTCCCGCAGGGACCCCGCTCAGCTATTTCCGCAAGGTAGGGAGGCGGCGGGCGCTCGTCATTGCAGTTGCCTCATTGGGAGCCCTCGTTTGGGAAACGCAAGGAAAGATCGCCCAGGCAAGAGTCGCCCTCGGCTCGGTAGCCCCTACTGTGCTCCGTCCCGCTCACGTAGAACGGGCCCTCGTGGGGCGGGAGTTGCACGCCGGCTCGCTGGAGGACCTGGCGGAGCTTCTGTCGGAGGAGACGCGGCCGATTGATGACCTGCGGGCCACGGCTGCGTACCGCCGCCAGGTGGCCGGCTCACTGCTTGTTGACATGGCGGAAACCCTGTCCAATCAGGAATGATCTTGCCTCTTCCAGCAGTGGTGGCGCCCCGTCTCTTGAGCGGATAACTTCTGTGGTCGCAGGCGATCAGCCGGGCGAATGCTCCGCGCCGGGCGTACCGGGCGGAGTTCCTCATTTTGCGGAGGACAAAGAGGATGGACGATAACCACATCGTGGAACGGGTCTTGTTCTCGGCCGAGGAGATCCAGAAACGTGTTCGCGAGCTCGGGGCGGCGATCTCCGCCGATTACAGGGAAGCAGGAACGAAGAACGAGCGCACGCGGCCGCTGCTCGTGGTGGGGCTGCTCAAGGGCGCTCTGCCGTTCATGGCCGACCTCATCCGCGCCATCCAGGTACCTATGGAGTACGATTTCATCGCCGTGTCCAGCTACGAGAACGGGACGGTCCCCGGCGAAGTGCGGGTGCTGAAGGATCTGGAGCGCGCCGTTGCCGGACGCAACCTGCTGGTGGTGGAGGACATCGTGGACACCGGCCACACCCTGCGTCACATCACACGTCGGCTCCAGGCCCGAGACCCCGCGTCTATCAAGGTCTGTACCCTGCTGGACAAGCCCCATCGGCGCGAGGTGGAGGTGGAAGTCGACTACGTGGGGTTCAAGCTGGAAGATCCCTGGTTTGTGGTGGGATACGGATTGGACTTCGGCGAATTATACCGCAACTTGCCCTACATAGGCGCGTTACGTTCCGAGTGCATCGAGAGGTGCGAACGGTGAACGTCCTGGGCATAGAAACGTCCTGTGATGAGTCGTCGGCCGCCGTCGTTCGAAACGGAACACAGATCCTGTCTAACTCGATCTACTCGCAAGCGGAACTCCACGCCCAGTTTGGAGGGGTCGTTCCCGAACTGGCGTCCCGCGATCACCTGCGGAGGCTTCCTCCCCTCGTGCAGGGAGCCCTGGACACAGCAGGGATCAGCTGGTCCGAGATCGGCGCGGTTGCCGTAACCGCCGGACCCGGCCTCATCGGCCCGTTGTTAGTCGGCGTGTCCTACGCTAAGGGCGTGAGCTGGGCGCGGGACATCCCCTTGCTCGGTGTCAACCACCTGGCGGCTCATCTGTTCGCCCACCGCCTGGCGCATCCGGAGTCGGAGCCACCACTCCTGGGGCTGATCGTCTCCGGGGGTCACACCTCTCTCGTGGAAGTCCCGCAATGGGGGCAGTACCGGGTGGTGGGCAGCACACGGGATGATGCGGCGGGAGAGGCGCTGGACAAGTTTGGGCGGCTGGTGGGCCTCGGATACCCTGCCGGACCCAGGATCGACGAGCTAGCCGCCCAGGGGAACCCGCACGCTATCGCCCTACCCCGTCCTCTTGTGGAGACGGGGTTGGACATGAGCTTCGCCGGTCTGAAGACTGCGGCCGTCTATTGGCTCAGGGACCACCCGCGCTTTCGCCTGGAGGACCTCTGCGCCTCGTACCTGGAGGCAGTGGTGGACGTCCTGACAGAGAAGGTCATGCGCGCCGCCCGCTTGCTGGACATAGGCCGGGTCGCTGTAGTTGGAGGAGTTGCCGCCAACACGAGGTTGCGCAATGTGCTCCCCGAGAGAGCGCGGGAACGAGGCCTCGACGTGCTCTTCCCCCCGACGGACCTGTGCACGGACAATGCGGCTATTGTCGCCGCGTGTGGCCACCACCGACTCATTTCCCGAGGGCAGGGCGACTCACTGCACCTCAAGCCGGATTCCGGGCTGGCCCTATCTTCGTGAACCCCTGCCCCCTGGACTCACCGGAACCTGCAGTTGACTTACAGACTGGACGCCCAGTATTCTGCCGTCGTGGCCTCTGACAAGCTCGACCAAAGCCTCCACCAAGGAGACACCGATGCTGTCCTTGAGCTGTGGAGTTCCGGCGGGACGACCAGTGGACGCCTTGCGCGGGCACTGGCCCGCGAGGGAGCACTGCGCTGGGCCGATTCCCTCGCCGCAAGCGGTCCGCGCGGGGCGCGCCTGGCCGCGGCGGTGCTCGCACAGGCCGACGCCAGCCCCGAGCACATCAGCGCTCGACTACGTGAGCTCGCCGTGCACTCTGCCTACAGGGTGCGCGACGGGGCGGCCCAGGCCCTCGGACAGCAGCTCCTGGACCGTTTTGCTGACTTTCTTCCTATCGTGGAGTCCTGGGCCTCCGCCCCCGAGGTGTCGGTACGCCGCGCGGCTGTCCAGGCTACCGCAGTACCCGCGGCCACTGGGAACATCGGCTGGAGCGACCCTCTCCTGGAAGCGCTGGCTCCGCTGCTGGCCGATCGCACACCGCAGGTAAGCAGAGCGCTGGGTCCGGGCGTTCTGGCTGAGGTCTACTTGGAGGCGCTCCCCGACGACACGGTCGAGCACCTCGCGCACTGGTCCACCTCGCACGATGAGCAGGTGTTGTGGAACGTGGCCCTGGCTTTCTCCGGCTCGGCCGGAGGCAAAGTTGCAGCCAAGGCACTGATCGTACTCCGGCGCCTGGCCCTGGACGAACGCCCCTACGTCCGTGCCGCCGTGAGCGCCGCCCTCGGGGGGTTGGTTATGCACGCTCCCCACGTCTCCGTCCCTAAGCTGCAGCGTTGGCTCGCCGAGGAGGAGCGTGCTCCGCTGGCCCGGGCCGCGCTGCGAAGCAAGAGGTAACACCCCTACAGGTCCAGCTCCAGCAACCGCTCCGGGATGAAGTACTCCTCCGGGATCTCCTCCCGTGTGCGTTCTTCAATCCGTATTTCCGCGCGTACGTCATCGAGCAAGTCCTCCACCACCAACAGCCGAGGCACTGTTCCCAGCTCGTCTTGCTCCAGCTGGCTAGCAGTGATCCTCCGCGCAAGAGCGCCGGAGACGTCCACGAAGTCCGCCCGCAGGACAATGAACTGCTGTCGATGGACCCACAGCATGATCGAAGCCCACTCCGCCCCGGTGCCGTCGAGTGGCCGCACCAGAAGCCTCCAACAGGGCTCCCCATCCAGCATCTCCTCGCCCTGTAGCTCGCTCTCGTACCCGTCACGATAGGTGAACCCGTGGGCGATTTCCTCGTAGGTGACTCCGGTCCCGCGTACGAATTCCTGTTCCACACGGTCGCCGACCCATTCTCGCACCACCCCCAGTTCTGGGAGCATGAGCCACAAACGCGGGTCCTCATCGGGCGGAGAGTGGAACAGAAACACCGTACCCTCCACCAGTTCGGGATACGCATACAGGATGATGGTTTTCACCGTCCCGTCCTCTTCTTCTCTTCCCCAGACCCGGAAGCGATACTCCTCGGGCTGTTCGTCTGGTTCGTACAGGACCATGGAGAGCGCCCCTCGGAAGTCTCCCGCGCCTAGGCCCAGGAGACCTTGCTCTTCCACCCGCTGCAGAATCTCGTCCGCCGTCATCGCCAGCCCGATGACCGACAGCAGGGCGACAGCCCACACCGCCACAAACAACCTGTTCATCGTCCTCACCTCCCACCTCCTTGTGGTTCGTCCGTCCGCTTGCCGGACCGGCGGAACGGGAACGGGAGCAGCAGAAACGCTGGCTGCATCATCCCCAGCACGGCGGGCAAGATGAACAACGCCCCGAGCATGCTCGTGACCATGGTCAAGGTGATCAACCACCCGAAGGCGACCAACGCCCCGAAGCTTGACAGGAGCATCACCAAGAACCCCATGGTCAACGTAGACGCGTTCACCAGTATCGCCCGTCCGGCAGTGCGGTACGTCTCGGACAACGCTTCGCAGTGAGGGCGCCCCCCACTACGGAGCCGTCGATAGCGGGTCAGGAAGTGCACAGCATAGTCCACCCCAATGCCCACCGACAGACTGGCGATCATCACCGTGGCCATGTCCAAATGTGCCCCTGCGTAGCCCATCACGCCGAAGTTGCCGCCTATGGCCACGACCAACGGGATGAGCGCACACAGCCCGGCGACCAACGATCCCATAACAACAGCTATGATCAGCCACACTGCTCCCAAACTAGTACCCAGGCTCACCACTTGCGACTGAATTATCTTGCGGGAGATCTGCATGTATATGCTCGGGGCACCGGTCACGTAGGCGCCCGTCTCAGGGGGGAGCTCCTCGGCCAGAAATCTGTCGATATCTTGTTGCAGCTCCGCAAACCCCGACATTCCCACCGACCGCACCCGCGCCGTCACAGAGGCTGTGCTGTAGTCGCGCGTCACGTGCGAGCGGAGGACCTCCCCCCCTCCCAGCTCGTACAGCAGAAGCAGCTGGGCCACGGCGCGGGTCGTATCCGGCAGCCTATAGTAGTCAGGATCATCGCCGCGGAAGGTGTAGTGCACTTCCTTGACCACGTCCGCAAGAGATGAGGTGTCGCCAACCTCTTCCCGGGCAGCGAGGAACTCTTGGAGCCTTACCAGGAAGGACAGCATTTCCGGATCCCTGAACGCGTCACGGCGCTGAGTCTCGACCACCACCCGCAGTTCCTGTGAGCCTCCAAAGTGCTCCTCCACAAACCGCTGCCCCTTGATGATGGACGAGTCCTCATGGAAATACTTGGAGAAGTCCGATTCCACCTGCAACAGCGGCACTCCCACCAGCAACCCTCCCAGCACCATGAGGGCGGCCAGCAAGGTCCGGCGAGGGCGCCGGGACAGCATGCCGGACAGCCTGTCGGCAGCTCGGTCCCACAGCACAACTCCTCGGCCTCGCCGCGCCGGGGGCAGGGGAAGGAGCACCAACAGGGCGGGGATCAACGCCATGGTGAGGACGAAGGCGGCCCCAACCCCGAAGGCCGAGAACACCCCAAACTCCCTGCTGGGGATCAAAAACGAGCTCAACAACGTCAAGAACCCGGCAGCGGTGGTAAACGCCGCTCCGAACACCGGGCCCAGCATGTCCCCCACCACGTCCTGCACCACCCGTTCCCGCGGCCCTCCCTGCCGGGTGCGCTGAAAGAACGCGTTCATGACGTGTATGCCGTACGCCGAGCCTACGGCGACCAGAAGGACGGGGAGGAAGCTGGAGATCATGGTCAGCTTGTACCCGGTGGCCCCCATCAACCCCAACGTCCACACTACGGCCAACAGGACAACAGTCAGGGGCAGGACAACCCCGCGCCACAACCGAAAACTGGCTAGTAAAACGCCTGACACGACCACCACAACCACGGGAAACAGAAGGCTCAGGTCACGCCGCATGTGGCGACTGGCGTGCACAAGCATGGGGGCGTCCCCAGTGATGTAGAAGAGCTCCGGCCCTTCGTAACGGGTGGCCATGTCCTCGAGGCGGGTCTGAATCTCCGCGAGTATGTCCTCTCGATCCTCTACATCCGGGTGCACGCGCAACACCATGAGGGCAGCTGAACCGTCTGCGAGGACCATAGTGTCCCGCAGTTGTCGCTCCGCCAGCACACGGTCTCTGAACAGCTCCGCATCGGTCGCCGTTTGGGGGAGACCAGGAAGGACAGAACTCACGACCACTTCACCCTCCCTTCCCTCCACCACCTGCACGCTCGTCGGAGAGAGCACTCTCTCCAGCCAGCCTCGCTGTTCCAACTCCTCGAGCTCCTCGGTCACTGCGTAGAGCTTGTGCAGAGAGCTGAGCTCGAACACCGAGCCCTCGTTGGGGGCTGCTATCCCGACCATGAACACTGACTGAGCGCCGAACTTGTCCAATGTTCGTTCGTACTGCTCCACGACCGGGTCGTCCTTGGGAAGCATGAGCGAGTAGTCGGCTTGAAACTCAAGACGTGGCACGAACAACCCCAGCCCCACGGTCGCCACAACAACGGCGGATAGCACCAACCACGGCCGGCGGGTAACAAAGCGACCCAAGCGTGCGCTCATCGCCGGGCCTCACCGAGGTACGCCCGCAGTCTCTCCTCCACAGGTCCCGCACGATCCACGATCAGCAACACCACCTTGGCCTCCCTGGGCAAACAGCGGCCCCCCACCGTGAACATCGCGGCCGGCAGGCACATCATGCTCTCTTCCTCCTCAAGGGCGGAGCCCCCGCCAGGCCAGCTCGGCCAGTTCCTCAGGGCCTCTCTGTCTTAGCTCTGTGGCCAGTTTGTCATCCCCCAGCGCACGTGCGGTGACCGCTCTGGCCATCCCCAACAGGGCATGGGCCGCAGTCCACGCATGACACTCTCTTATCTCTCCTGCCCGCATCCCCTCCTCCAGCAGGCGGGCCACATGACCGGCGAACTCCTCCTCCAAGGCCTGCAATTGCCGATGGAGTCGCGGATGTTCCCGGGGCAGTGTATGGGAGAGAATCTTCACTGAGTCTTGATGGCGGCCCAACAACTCGAAGTGGAGCCGGGCCACACGTTGCACCATCTCCCGCGGGGGCAAACCTTGGGCCCGCAGTTCCTCGACAGCCACGCGCCTCCGCTCGTACTCCTGTCGGAGTATGGCGAGGAACACGTCGTCTTTGGACGAAAAGTGATGGTAGATCGCCCCAATAGATACCCCAGCGGCCCCGGCTATCGCCCGCATGCTGGTCCCGTGGAATCCCTTCCCAGCAAAGAGCTTCACCGCCGCCCGCACGATCCGTTCCGGCAAAGAATCCACTGCATTCACGGCGCTCATGATCAACCGAACGAACGTTCGCTCGGGCGCAGTGTACCCGCCCCCCTGACCCCGGTCAACTGGGCGGGGCTACGGCTGCCATCGCCGCAGTCAACGGTCTACGGCTTCGGCGGTCTCCTCACAGCCCACACATCGCCACACCAGCTCCCCCGACAGCAGGTTCCAGCGCACCGGGAGGAGCATCCCCCCCTCGCAATGGGGGCAGGGCAACCCCTGCACCTGCGTGCGCAGCTCCAGCTCGTCGGCCAACTCCACCTTGACAGGTTCGGGCAGCTGCAGCGTCACGAACAGCTCTTGAGTCTGCGGTTCTCCCGCAAGCTCAAGCGGGCCTTCGATGCGCAGGGTGACCCCACGTTCCACAAGGCCCATCAACACCACCAGCAGACCTGCCAGAAGTCCAGCCACAACCAACAGCGACCCTGCAGCAAGCCAACGTGTCATCTTCTCCCCCTCTCACGCGCCACCCTCCACTGTACCCCCCACTCGCCAGGCAACGCCACTGCCCGCCGCTGCCCTTGCCGCACCCAGGGCACAAGACTAATCTGTGCGCACTGTGCTTCTTATCCTGGCAGCAGTGCTTTGCTGGGCGGGCTTGGGTGTGATGGGAAAGGAACTCTACCGCCTGGGCGCCGAACCGCTCACTGTAGTAGTGCTACGTGTGGGTGTGGCCGCCGGGTTGCTGGGGCTTGTCCTCGCGCTGGTCAGCCCCGCCTCGCTGCGGGTGTCGACACGCCGCTTACCTGGCCTGGCCGTCTACGGCCTGCTCGGAGTGGCTGTGAACATGGCCTGCTTCTTCTATGCTCTCCAGCACACCACTGTTACCACCGCCATAGTGATCGCCTACGCCCACCCGGCCATGGTCGTCCTGCTGGCACGCCTCGTGTTCGCCGAACCCCTCACCAAGCAAATCCTCGGGGCGCTCAGCCTGACCCTGGCCGGCGTGTTCCTAGTGGCCGAAGGGTACGACCTCAGCGCCCTGCGTCTGAATCTACCAGGTGTGGGCTTCGCGCTGGCCAATGCTTCCGGCATCGCCGCGTTCACCGTTCTGGGAAAGCGGTTGGTCAAGGGCACGGACAGCTGGACAGTGCTCATGTACGGGCTCTTGTTCGGGGGGGCTGTGCTCGCTTCCGTGTGGGCGTTGCGCGGACCGGTTATGCATCCCCTATCCGCATATGGATGGCTGCTCATCCTCGCACTGGCCGTCTTCCCCTCCATCCTGGCGTACGGTTTATATCTGAGGGCGCTAACCCGTCTGGCGGCAGGGCGCGCGGCCATTGCCGCGACGCTGGAACCCGTGCTCGCCTCTCTTTTGGCCTGGGCCATTCTCGGGGAGAGAGTCTCCCCTCCCCAAGCGGCCGGTGCAGCGCTCGTCCTGGTCGGGGTGCTGGTCATCCGCACGCGCCGCGCTCCCTCTGCCCCCCCTCCGGTGCAGCGCGCCTGATCGAGGCTGGGCGACACGAAAACGCACAGTCGCGCGCTCGGCCACGTTCACACTAGGTCGCGCAGCCACCTGCCCAGAAGACGGCGCACCACCGCCAAGAGGATTACAGCTCCCACCGTCACTGCCACGTGTAGGCTCCCTACATCGAGCACGGCAAAGGCAAGAGCACACTGCAGCACATACTGCGCAGGCGCCTCACGAAACATTGGGGCAAAATCGGCATCGTCGGCCATGTTACCGCGTCACGCAGCGTCTTCCACAGGGCCCTGGGGCCCGCTACCCACAGGCCGTCGCCAAGGGACCGCTGCACCGAGGGGACACTGCTCGGAAGTGACTGGGCGTCCGTTATACTCGTGGGGCAATGGAGTCCACCCCCATGATGCGGCAGTACCGGGAGATGAAGGATCAGCATCCCGACGCTGTCTTGCTGTTTCAACTGGGCGATTTCTACGAGACGTTCTACGACGACGCCACACTGGCTGCGCGGGAGCTGGACATCACCCTGACCGCACGCGACGGAGTTCCCATGGCTGGGATCCCGGTGCGCAAGACAGAGCTCTACGTACAGCGCCTTCTCAAGCGCGGACACAAGGTAGCCCTCTGTCCGCAGGTCGAGCGCTCCGGAAAGGGGCAGACGCTCCTGAGGCGGCGCGTGATACGCGTACTCACGCCGGGGACCGTCCTAGAGGAAGAGGGTCTCCAGGCTGAGCAAGATACGCTTCTTGCGGCCTTGTACGCTGCGGAAGGCCGCCTCGGCGTTGCCTGGGTGGAAGCGGCGTCAGGCCAGTTCGCCGCCGAGGAAGTCCCCCAAGCGCAGCTCTCGGAAGTGGTGGCGCGCCTGGAGGCACAGGAGTGGCTCATGCCCAACGATTGGTCGACCTCCATCTCGCTCACAGGCACACTAACCCAACGTCCGCAAGAAGTGTTCGCTGACACCCCCCTCAAGGAGCGCTTCCCCAGGGCTCTCGCCCACACGCCCCTCGCCGCCCGTGCCGCCGGAGCGCTGCTCACCTATCTAGAGGAGACAGTGGGCTCACTCCCCCACCTCCGACCCCCGGCGCTGCGCGATAGCTCCATGCACATGCTCCTCGATGGGTTCACCCAGCGATCGCTCGAGCTCACTGCCCCCTTACGGGGACAGGGAGGGCCAACTGTGCTTTCCGTAGTGGACCGGACACACACCTCCATGGGCAGGCGCCTGTTGCGGCGCTGGCTAGTGGCCCCCTTGCGCAGGGTCGACGATATCCAAGAACGCTTGAACGCAGTACAGGCTCTCCTGGAGCTCGGAGCGGAGGAGCCGTTCAAGGACTCCCTCAAACAATGCTGCGACATGCCACGCCTGGTGGGGAGGGCGGGGCTGAGCAGGCTGTTCCCCCCCGACCTGGCGGCCTTGCGCAGGACGCTACAATCTGCCCGGTGCTTGGCAGACCAGTTACGCACAGTCCCCGAGCCGCCGGCCAAGCTGACTGAGCTGGCGCAGAAGCTGGAGGAGGCACCACAGGAACTCGCAGACAAGATCGCCCATGCCCTCCCCGATGACCCGCCGCGAGAGGTGGACAGCGCCCCGGTGTTTCGCCGCGGCTACGATGCGCCGCTCGATGAGGCCCTGGCGCGCTCAGACGAACTGCGGAGGGACATCGCAGAACTGGAGGAGGCCGAGAGACAACGTACGAGCATCAGCAACTTGCGCCTGAGCTACAACAAGGTCATGGGATACTACTTCGAGGTGAGCCGGGGCCAGCTGGAGAAGGTCCCCGAGGATTGGCGACGCCGCCAGACGCTGACTGGGGGCGAACGGTTTGCCTCGCAGGCCTTGGACCGACTGGCCGACCAACTGCTGGCCGCGGACTCGACGGCCGCAGACCGACAACGGGAGCTGCTGCAGAAGCTATACCGTGACGTGCAGGACAGCATTCCCCCGCTCGCCGAGGCAGGCGGGGCGTTGGCCGAGCTGGACGTCCTCCATTCGCTAGCTTCCCTCGCTCGCAACAGGGGGTACACCCGGCCTTCGTTCAACAGTGCCGGCAGCGTACGCATCGTCGACGGACGACACCCTGTGGTGGAGACGACGGCCGAGTTCGTGCCCAACGACCTCTTGCTCGAGCCCGGCCAACGACTGGCCGTAGTCACCGGTCCCAACATGGCCGGCAAGTCAGTGTACCTGAGGCAGGTGGCTCTCATCTCCTTGCTCGCGCAGCTGGGGTCGTTCGTCCCCGCCGGCGAGGCTTCCCTCCCTGTATTCGACCGGGTGTACACACGTGTGGGGGCCACGGACGCGGTGGCGGATGGATTGTCTACGTTCATGGCCGAGATGCAGGAAGCGGCCTCTATCCTCTCCGAAGCTACAGCACACTCGCTTGTCATCCTGGACGAGCTCGGCCGTGGCACGAGCACGCACGACGGGATGTCTCTGGCATGGAGCATCGCGCGCTTCTTGACCCGGAGGGTGGGCTGCCTGACCCTGTTTGCCACACACTACCGAGAGCTCGCCTCCCTGGCCGATGAGCTCCCCGGAGTAGTCAACCTGCACGCGGCCGTGAGAGAATGGGAGGGAAACGTCGTGTTCTTGCACCGGGTGCTTCCCGGGGTGGCCGAGCGTAGTTACGGAGTGCACGTCGCTCGGCTCGCGCAGTTGCCCGAAGAGATTCTGCAGGAAGCACAGAAACTGCTCTCCCGCCTCGAACAGGGCGGCGGTCCCGCAGTTCCCGCCGGGGTGCAACTCCCGCTGTTCGGTCCCCACGAACACCCCGTGGTCGCCCGGCTGCGGGAGGCAAAGCCGGACACACTCTCCCCCCTGGAAGCGCTGCAGCTCGTCGTGGAGTTGAAAGAAGAGGTTGACTAGGCCGCTCTCGACCGGAGGGGATTTGGGCCCTCGCTGGAGTTCAGCAACCCCTTAGCAGAAGATGTCGGACCAATTCGGCATCTGCCTGCCTGGTAACCTTGATGTTAGCGGGGTCCCCAGGGACCACGGCCACTGGCTGACCGCTGAGAAGGACTGCAGCGGCATCGTCGGGAAGCGCGCACCCGCCGGCCTCGGCAACTCTGTACGCGTTGAGCAGTAGGTCACGCCGGAAACCTTGCGGCGTCTGGACCTGCACTAGTCCCTTCCGGAGCGGCCCCTCGGCGGACAGAGTGCACTCACTGTTCAGGTAGCGCAGGGTGTCGACCACCGGAAGGACAGGGACCGCGGCACCGTAGCGGCGGGCCCCGTCCAACACCGCCTCCACAGTTGCCCGCCCCACCAGAGGTCGGGCCCCGTCGTGGACGAGGACGTACTGCCCCCGGGCGGCTTCTACGCCGGCGCGGGCGGAGTCTTGGCGCCGCGCCCCACCCAGGGCGCACTCCACCGGGGCCGCCAGAGCTTGGGCCAATCTGGCCACCTGCTCTTCGTCCTCCGGGCGCACAACCATCACCAGTTCGTCCACCACACCGCTCGACCACAGGGCGTTCACAGCGTAGTACGCCAAGGGTCGGCCAGCGGCCTCACGCCACACCTTGTTGATGTGCCCGCCGAACCGCTCCCCGCGGCCGGCGGCCAGCACCACGCCGCTCACCTGCACGGCCTAATCCTCGTGAGGGCGATCGAAGGACAGGCGTCGCAGCTCCGTGCCATCGGGTTGAACAGCGTACGCCCCCCATGCGCCATCTCGATCAGAGTTGAACACTATTTCCCCGGTTGCCGCCCACATCGGGTTGACGTCGAGCGCCGCGTCGGTTGTCACACGGAACACTTCCCCCGTGGCCACATCCACGGTGAAAATGTCCCAGTTGTCCTCCTCCTGCATGGCCATATACGCCACACGCTCCCCATCGGGGCACCAGCTGGGATACAATTCGTCGCGACCTGTACTTGTAAGGGCACGTTCGTCGCCGTTCTCCACGTTCAACACAAACAGGTCAAAGCTGTCAGGGCCCTCGGCTACATACACCAGTTGAGTGCCAGCGGGGGACAGCGTGGGCTGCCAGAAATCAACCTCTACCTCCGGCTGACCCAGTAGGGCACATCCCCCCAGAGCAGCCGCCAAGGGCAACAAAGCCAACGCCTTCATGCCTGCACGGACCACGGAACCTCCTTCGCGGTTATCATCAGTGTATGGATCATTGTACGCATGGGCCGCCGCCCCCCGCCAGGCGCGCTCAGACGCGGCAGCTCTTGCAGTGGGGAGAGACGCTCCTTGCAGGGTCGGGTATCGCGCACCCCCGCCACGAGGCGCTCGTGCTGTGGGAGACAGCCGGAGGGGATCGGCGCTGGTTCCTCGATCGCGCTGCCGTGGCAAGCCCCATGCTCGCTGCTCATTATCGTCGCCTACTGTACGCCCGCTGTGAACGCATTCCCCTTCGCTACCTGACCCGCCGGGTGGGGTTCATGGACTTTGAACTCCTGTTGGGCCCGGGCGTGTTCATCCCTCGGCCGGAGACGGAGGAGCTAGCCGAGCTGGCCACGCGCATACTGCGCACTCTCCCCCACCGCACACTCGCCCTCGACCTGGGCACCGGCAGCGGGGCTTTGGCCTGCGCCCTGGCCCGCGCCCGTTCCGACGCCCAGGTCTTGGCCGTGGACGTCGCGCCACGGGCGCTCTCTTGCGCCCGTGGAAACGTAAGGCGCCTAGGACTGTCCGAAAGGGTGGAAGTCCGGCGCTCCGACTGGTTCAGCCGCGTCCACGAGCGCTTCCACCTTATTGTCGGCAACCCCCCCTACATTAGCCTGTCCGAGCTTTCCGCGTTGGAGCCAGAAATAAGCGTCCACGAACCCCGTCGCGCTCTCGGCGCTGATGCGGACGGCCTTAGTGCCTTGCGCGAGATCCTGTCAAGTCTTCCATGTCACTTGCTTTCCGGAGGATGGGCGCTCTTGGAGATCGGCCACGGACAGGGCCGCGTGGCCCGCGCACTTGCCAACCGTGTGCCCGGTCTGGTAGAAACAGAGGTGTATCACGACATGGGGGGGAGGGCGCGGATCTTGGCAGTCCGATGGATGTAATCCTGCAGGTTTCTGAGCTTAGGTTTGCCACGGACGATGGAGTGTTGATCCTGGATCAGCTCTCCTTCGGCGTCGCTCGGGACGGGGCTGCCTTGTTGGTCGGCCCCCCGTCGTCGGGGAAGACGCTGCTTCTCAAGCTCTTGCTCCGGGACGTCTCCCCCACGGGAGGGCAGATCCTAATGTTGGGGCGCAATGTGGCCCGCCTTCCCGCGCGCAAGGTCTCGCTCCTCCGGCGCCGTGTGGGGTACATGTCTGAACACCCTGCACTGATGCACGAGAGAACGGTGCTGGAGAACATCGAGTTCAAACTGCGCGCCCTCGCCGCACCTCGTGAGGAGATGCCCGATTTGGTGACCAGAGCACTCCAACTTGCCGGACTAGACGGCCGCGAAGGTACGCCCGCCGGCGAGCTGCCCCCCGTGGAACAACGGCAGCTGGCGCTGGCTCTGGCCATGGCCATGGAGCCGCCACTGCTTCTCTGTGACGCCCCGCTGCATGACCTGGCGGATGGCGATGAACAGGTGATGCTGGAGATCCTAGACGGAGTGCGCGCCGCGGGGACCGCGCTCGTGGTAACGGCGCGCACCGCGGAGCCTGCTCGCCGCTTGCTGGAGGGGGCCCCACAAGGAGTGCTGGTGCGCCTGCGACAGGAGGCTGTGCTGTGAGTTCGGGCGTGCTGTTCATCATCGGGGATGCTCTCCGGGCCATGCTCGGATGCGCCGGCCGCTGGATCCCGTGGTCTCTGACCATGGCCGCTGCCCTCGTGGCGGGAGCAGCGGTGGTGATACTGCCCGGAGAGGAAGAGCCCCCTGCCCCGGCCACGCACCTGTTCGTGTTGGCCTACCTGGAGCAGGCGCTGTCCGAGGAGGAGGTCAACCGCCTGGCGTGGGAAACCTGGAGCTGGCCGGAGGTATCGCAGCAGGGGTTCCGTTTCGCCGGAGAGTCCGAACCCAAAGACATTCAGCGCCGCGCGTTGGTCCTCCAAGTGGCGGACGAACAGGCACGGGTGGTAGTGGAGGATCGGCTGCACGCTGCGGACGGCGTAGCCGGGGTCGAGCAGTTGAGACGGACCGTCGCCCCTCCCCCGCGCCTACCGGGGGCGTCGCGCATCGGCGCCCTGGTGGGATTGGTCCTCTCCTTGGCCGGTTCGATAGTGCTGGCACGCTGGGCCATGGGTGCCATGGTCTCCCGGTGGACAAGCGAGCTCACTCTGCTTAGACAAGCGGGGTTGCAGGAGACCTTGCTGCGCCTCCCCTTCCTCGCCGTCGGCGCAGTGGCCGGAGTGGGTGCAGCTGCTCTGTATCTGGCTTGTTACTGGGGTGTGCGCGCCTGGGCCCAAGGAGTTCCGGCTGTGCTCGAGGCCGCGCCGGCGCTGACCACAGGCGGCGCGACGGCCACTGTGTTGGGGGTGCTGGTGGCGGTCCTCCTGGGGCTGTTGGGCGCTGCCCTTGGATATCCCCCCCGCCGCCATCACTCGTAGCGCAGGACCTCCAGCTCCCCCAGTAGGTACGCCTTGCGCATCCCTTGCAGGGGGACAAGCGTTTCACTCACGGGCGGACGTACTCCACCAGCTCCATCTCCATATGTAGCTGGCCGTCGCGATGCACGCGGAGCAGAGGCAGGAAGTACACCGGATCAGCGAGAGGGATACCGATCTCCACTATCTCTCGGCCCCCAGGTTCCCTGTACTCGCCGATGACTGTCAGAACGCCCGCTACCTCGAGCTGCTCGCGCACAAGGAACACTCGGCCCCCGGGCAGGAGGTACTCCTCTCCTACCTGCAGTAGCTCCGGCCTGCGCAGCACAGTGGACAGGACACTTAAGTCCACCTGTGTTCCAGGGGCTTGGATACCCAGAGCCGAGCCCAAGAAACCGAGCAGTCCCAACTCGTCCGCTTTGCCCCGAGCTGCCACTACGAGCTCCACCGTAAACTCATCCCCTTCCCGTGCGATTGTGATGCGGAGCGTCTGGTCCGGGGGGACTCCTTCTCCGGCAAGTCGCCACGCCATCTGTGTAGTACCGGGGGGAAACTCCTCCAGCTCCGCTTGTGCCCACACAAGGCTGCTCACCACCAGCACCGAGATCAGAACAAGCCTCACAGCCCTACGCGTCCTCATGTTCACCTCCCGGGGCTTCGCGCCCCTCGCTTCCGAGACAGGCCATCCCTCGCCGAACCTTCAACGCTCCCCACCGCAGAACGAGCAACAGCCCGCATCCCACTATCAACAGCTCCACGAAGCGGTACACCACAGAGAAGGCCACGGCCCCGCTAGCGCGGATGCCCAACAGCGTAAAGATACCGATCCGTCCTCCTTCGGCAATCCCCAATCCCCCGGGGGTAAGCCACAGGACCGTGGTCAGGAATACATTCAACGTGAAGTAGAGCGCCAGCTGCCCCAACGAGAAGAGCGTCCGCTGAGTGAAGTAGAAGAACACCTGCGGCCGGAGGAAGTTCAGCAGTACGAGGAGCAGCTGAAGGGCAAATGCCAACAGAGTGTGTGAAAGCCTGAACCGCAAAGCTCGGTGCACTTCACGCTCCATCTCCGCCACCCGGGCCGCTGCGCGCAGCAAGCGCTCGCGTCCCGGCACCCGACTGGCCAGGGCCGACAATCCCCGGGAGAGCAACCGCCAATCCCACACAAACGACGCCAATCCCAGGAACACCAGCACGGAGATCAACCCCAGCCCAGCCGCCACAGCCTGCTTGTCCCCCCGTGTGAGTTCGCCCGAGGCGAGGACGAACGCACCGCCCATGGTGGCAAACCCGATCAACGCCACCCCGGCCAACAGACGCTCCAGGACTACCGTGGCCATCACCAAAGCCATGGGCACCCCGGCCCGGTTGGCAACAGCATAGGCCCGCACCGGTTCCCCGCCCAAGTACATCGATGGAGTAAGGTACCCCACCGAGAAACCACTCACCAAAGCACCGGCCAACGTCCTCCACGGCACGCGAACGCCGGCCGACCGCAGAAGGACGTACCAGCTCAGAAGCCACGCTACGAACACCGCAAGGAGATTGCCCACAATAGCCACAAATCCCCATACACCGACTGCTCGTACCTCCTGCCAAACCAGGCGTGGGCCGCTTACATAGATCAGGGCGCCCAGGAGGAACGCTCCCGATATCACCAGCCCCAGAAACCACAGCCGTCTCCTATTACTCATTGTTCTCCCCCGGCCCCGGCTCTCGCGGTCCGCTCACCGCTGCCTCAACGATCAGCGGGAGCACGAGCGGTCGCTGCCCTCTCCAGTGTTGCAGCGCGCCGGCCGCTCTTCCAGCAAGGCAAGGGCCTCACACACAGCCTGCGCCCTGATCTCCTCCCGGCTCCCGGCAAGATGGAGTTCCACCGCTCGGCCCTGCTCTCCACGTTTGGCCAGGGCCAAATACACAAGGCCCACCGGCTTGTCCGGGGTCCCCCCGCCCGGCCCAGCGATGCCGGTCACGGCCAGGGCCACATCCGCCGACAACGCTCCCAGCACCCCCCAGGCCATGGCCAGCGCACACTCCGCGGACACGGCGCCGTGTGCCCTGAGCAGATCGCTGCGAACTCCGAGCACCTTCTCTTTGACCTCGTCGGCGTAGGCGATCACACCGCCCCGGAAGAACAACGACGCACCTGGTTCAGCAGTGATACGCGCCCCGAGCATCCCCCCTGTGCACGACTCGGCTACCGCGAGCCATAGCCCTTCTAAGAGGGGAACCTTAGAGGCACTCATCAGTCGGCTTCTTCGCGGCCAGTTCTCGGTTCAGCAAACTACACGCCTCCACCACATCTCCCCGGAGAACAGTGTGCGCGATCTCGTCGTAGGAGGTGGGCTGATTGTTGATGATCACCACCGGCACACCCGATGCCGCCGCCTGCGGCACGAGCCCGGCCACAGGCCACACTGTAAGCGAACTGCCCAGGACGAGGAGAAAGCCGGCGCTTTCCACGGCGCGAACCGCCTCTTCCATCGCCGGGGGGAGGCGCTCCCCAAACAGCACAACATCCGGCTTCACCAACCCCCCGCACTTGCAGACGACGACTCCCTCCCGTTCAGCCTCGCCAGCGATCCAGGCAAAAGTATACCTCTCGCTGCATTCCAGACAGGTTCCGCTTCGTACATGGCCGTGCACCTCGAGCACTCGCCGAGACCCTGCAACCTTGTGCAGGCCGTCGATGTTCTGCGTGACGACCCCGGCCAGCCTGCCCTGCTCCTCCAGCTCGGCCAGCCAGCAATGCACATAGCTCGGCTCCGCCGCGCGCATCTGGGCGAATCTCCGCAACCAGAATCTGTAGAAGAGACGGGGGTTAGCGGCGAGACCGTCGATCGATGACACCGTTTCCGCATCCTGCTCCTCCCACAGCCCTCCAGGCCCCCGGAAGTCGGGAATCCCCGAGGGAGTACTCACACCGGCTCCGGTCAATGCCCAGCCCTGCCGCGACCGGGCGACAAGTTCTGCAGCAGCGCGCACAGCAGCAGGTGTCAACGCCATAGAGTAGTTTCCGTCGGCACATCTCCTCGTTCAACACCAGTCGTCGCAGTTGTGGGCCCTCTGCTTCGCTCTTATCATTGTGAGCACGCAAAGAAATCAGGAAAGGCAGGAACAATGGCAGGGCATTCCAAATGGGCGAACATCAAGTACCGCAAGGAGCGGCAAGACAAGAAGCGCTCCAACGTGTTTGCCAAGCTCATCCGTGAGATCATGGTCGCCGCACGGGATGACCCCAATCCTGATACCAACCCCACACTGGCCGCGGCTGTAGACAAAGCGCGGGAAGCCAACGTGCCCAAGGACAACATGGAAAGGGCGATAAAACGCGCTGCCGGGGAGGATGGAGGGGCCCAACTGGAGGAGGTTTTCTATGAGGGATACGGGCCCGGCGGCATCGCCATTTTGGTCCGCTCCCTCACCGACAACCGCAATCGAACGGCGGCAGCCGTCCGTCACATCTTCGATACCCACGGAGGCTCCTTGGGGACCGAGGGCTGCGTGGCCTGGCAGTTCGAGAGGCGGGGAAGCGTGCGCGTAGAGGAGCCGCCCGCGGACATGGACCGCGATGAGCTCGTGCTGTTGGCCATCGAACATGGCGCGGTGGATTTCGAGGAACAAGATGAAGTGTTGGCCTTCTACACCGAACCGACAGACGTCGCTCGCTTGCGGGACGGATTGCGAGAGGAGGGGATCCCTGTGGCACAGGCGGAGATCATCCTCGAGCCCAAGACAACTGTTCAGGTGGCAGGACGCGAGGCCGCGCGCCTCCTCAAGCTCCTCAACGACCTCGACGAGCAGGACGATATCCAAGAGGTCGTAGCCAACTTCGATATCCCCGATGAGCTGCTGGCCCAAGTCGAGGGAGGCTAGTACGTCCCCCTCCGACCCTGCTTATGGGGAGCCGGCACATGCTTGAGCAGGTGCGGCACACCATCCGGAACCACGACTTGCTTCCCACGCCGGGGCACCTCCTCGTCGCCGTCTCCGGGGGAGCCGACTCTATGGCCATGCTGTACGCCCTGTTTTGGCTGCGCAGGGACCTCGACTTCACGCTGACCGTGGCCCATCTCGACCACGGGATCCGCGCCGACAGCCTGGAGGATGCAGCGCTCGTAAGAGCTGCTTGCCGTGACCTGGACCTCCCGCTCGCCGAGGAGCGCGTGGACGTGCCCGCCATGCGCGGAAGCAAAGGGAACCTGGAGGAGGTGGCTCGCCACGCCAGGCACGACTTTCTGGAGCGCACTGCCCGTCGCGCCGGTGCACAGCGGATAGCCCTGGGCCATACGCGCACCGATGTGGCGGAGACCCTGTTGCTTCACCTGCTGCGCGGCGCCGGCCCCGCAGGTTTGCGAGGCCTGACTCCTTGTCGACCGCCCTATATCAGACCGCTCGTCGATTGCTCTCGCGGCCAAACGCGTCGGTTCTGCCGTGCCCACCACATTCGCTTCCGCGACGACCCTACAAACGAAGACCTGCAGCTGAGACGCAACGCCGTGCGCGCCGAGCTGTTGCCCAAACTCCGGGAGTTCAACCCCAAGGCGGAGGAAGCGCTTGCCCGGGCCGCCTACCTGTGGGCGGAGGCCTACGATGCCTTGAGTTGGGCCGCCCGGGAGGCCCTGGAGAAGGTCCGCGGCGATGAAGGTTTGGCCGTGGACGCGTTGCGAGAACTTCCCCCTGCGGTGCAACGGCTGCTCCTGCGCCAAGCCGCAGCCGACGCCAGCGGAGGGGGGGGCAGGCCGACCAAGGCTCACGTCGACGCCCTGTGGTCCTTGGTCCACAAGGGCAGAGGCGAGGCGCACCTCCCGCGGGGGCTGCGGGCATGGGTCCAAGGCCGGAGGCTCATGCTGGGGCCAGCCGGACCCGCAGAACGGTGCAGCCACCCCGTGCCCGTGGAAGGGGAGGCATGTCCGCCCGGATTGGGATGGCTCTTCCGAACGAGGATTGTCCGTCCGCCTGTTGACCCGGCCAGCGCCGGCAAGTGGGTGGCCTACCTCGATCTTGGTACACTTGAGCCGCCGTTGGAGGTACGTAGCCCTCTGCCGGGCGACAGGTTCAGGCCGCTGGGAATGGGAGTCCCCGTACGGGTGAGAAAGCTCATGTCCAAGTCCGGAGTCCCTCGTCACCTGCGGGACGGCTGGCCGGTGTTGTGCCATCGGCGGGGAGTTGTGTGGGTGGTGGGGGTGCGGCTCTCGGAGGATCATAAGGTGACCGCGCGGAGCACCAGGGTACTGCGTGTGGAGGCGGTGAGAGAAGAATGATCACATTGCTCCTTTTCGTCGGCTTCATTCTCCTCCTCGTGGGCGTACACGAAGGAGGGCACTTCCTCATGGCCAAGCTCACCGGGATCGCCGTAGAGGAGTTCGCCATCGGCTTCGGCCCCGCCATATGGACAACAAAGCGCGGCGAGACCCGCTACTCAGTGCGCCTTCTTCCGCTGGGCGGCTTCGTCCGCCTGGCCGGGGAGAGCGGCACTGCAACACAGGTCCCCGTCGAGCGCACCTACTACGGCCGTCCCGCCTGGGCGCGGCTGGCTTTGTCCGCTGCTGGCCCCGCGGCCAACGTGGTGCTGGCGCTGGCGGTGCTGATGGCGGCTGTGTGGAGTGTAGGCCTCCCGGGTGTCCGCGTGGCCGGCCTCATCGCCGACGCTCCGGCCCAAGAGAAGCTAGAGCTGGGGGACGAAGTACTGCGCATCGCCGGTCAGCGTATCTGGCTTCCCGAGGACGTGGGTCCCGCAATCCAGGCGGCCGCACCCGAGGCGGTGACCTTCGAACTCCTGCGCGATGGTGAACGGATCACCCTGTCGGTGCGCCCGGAGTACACAGAACAGGACGGCCTGTACCGCGTGGGAAGTTACTTCGAGGCTCAGGTGTTCCTCCCCCAGTTGACGGCACTGGCTCCCGACGCCCCTCTGGCCGAGGCCGGCCTGAAAGAGGGAGATCGCCTCGTCGCCATGTGCGATGTTTCCATCGACTCCCTGCCCGAGCTGTTCGCTCCTTGGGAAGCTGGATGTCGGGAAGTCAAGGTGTTCCGCGACGGGGATGCGCTGACCTTCACACTGCCCGAGCAGGATTTGCACCTGCTGTTCCAGGGAGCTGAGTTCGCACAGCTGCCGCTTGTGTACAACCGGCCGGGGATCGCTGGGGTACCGCTCTCGTTTCGCTTCCTCGGCCGTGCTCTGGTGGGCTTTGTGCACAGCATCCGTGCCCTGGTGAGCGGGCTGGTGCCGGCCGGAGAGGCAGTGACCGGTCCGGTGGGAATCGCCGGCCTCATCTCCCAGGGCGTACAAGCCGGCGCCTGGCCAGCCCTCGTGCTCGTGGCGCTGCTGAGCTTGAACTTGGCCATCATCAACGTGCTTCCCTTCCCTGCGCTGGACGGTGCGCGCATGATCTTCGCTCTGTGGGAACTGATCACACGCCGCAAGGTCTCCCCCACCGTAGAGAGCGCAGTACACACCGTGGGGTTCATCATCCTACTGGCAGCGCTCGTCCTGATTACGTTCTGGGATATTCTTCGCTTGTTCTGACGAGGGCCACGGCCCAGGCGGCCATGCCCTCACCCCGCCCAAGTGCCCCCATCCCCTCGCTCGTAGTGGCCTTCACGGAGACCTGCTCCGGAAGGAGCCCCAGCTCCGCCGCCATACGCGCCTCCATGGATGCCGCATGTGGGGCCACAGGCGGCCGCTCAGCCACTAGCACTGCGTCCACCTGCAGCGGGACGAAGCCCCGCCCCTCCAGGAGCTCCCGCACGCGCGCCAGAAGTTCCGTGGAAGAGATGTCCTTGAACGTTGGGTCCGCAGGGGGGAAGTGGCGACCGATGTCCCCCAGCCGGGCGGCACCGAGCAAGGCATCGCACACAGCGTGGGCCAGGACATCCGCGTCGGAGTGCCCCGCTAACCCCAACTCGTGAGGTACTACCACCCCTCCCAGGACAAGCCGCCGTCCCTGCACCAGGCGATGGAAGTCCATCCCCAGACCCACGCGCATGCTCACTCGCCTTCCTCTCGCCGGCTCTCCAGCGCCAGTCGAGACACATCGCGAGAGAATCCTCGTCGCAGGAGAAACGACACCGCGCGCCTCTGCGCCGCTTCCGGGGGGAGCTTGTCCCACAGGGAGCGACGCGAGGCCAACGCGCGACGGGCCAGCTCCTCATCACCCTCCTCCGGGAGGGCGTTGTGTGCCGCTGTCTGCGCCAGGTCAGGAGCCACTCCCCTGTGCCGCAGCTCGTCGGCGACAAGCCTTCGGGAGCACGGCCGGGAGAGGAGCCGGTCCTCCGCATACAGCCTGGCGAACAGACAATCGTCAACCACACCTGCCTCACGTCCGCGCTCCAGCACACGCTGCACCACCTCGCCGGAGAACCCCTTCGCCGCCAGGCGGCGAGCCAGCTCGGCCTCGGTGCGCGGCCGTACCCCCACCAAACGGCTCAGAGCGCGGTAGGCCCCTTGTTCGTCCTTATCCTTCATCATCTCCGGCCAAACTGTGCGGAGTGACCAGACCGGACTTCTCTCTGATCTCCGCCTCCACAGCCTGCAGCATCTCCGGGTTTTCGTTCAACTGCTGTGACGCTTGCGTCAACCCCTGTCCCAACCTGGTGTCCCCGTAGGAGTACCACGAACCGGAACGCGTGATTACTCCCAGATCCACTCCCGCGTTGAGGAGGTCACGCTCGCGAACGATGCCCTTGCCGTAGATGATGTCGAACGAGGCCTCACGGAAGGGCGGGGCGACCTTGTTCTTCACTACCCTCACGTGCACCCTCATCCCCACTCGTTCGTCCCCTTCGGCGATCTTCCCCTCCGGCCAGATGTTGAGCCGGGTAGAGGCGTAGAACTTGAGCGCACGGCCCCCGCTGGTCGTAGTGCCCGGGCCCCAGGGGCCGGTTTGAATGGTGGAGCGGATCTGATTCACAAACACCGCTACAGTCTTCGACTGGGAGATCGCCGCCGCCAACTTGCGCATGGCCTGAGACATAAGACGCGCCTGCAGCCCGACCTGCGCATCGCCCATCTGCCCCTGTATTTCCGCTTCGGGCACCAATGCTGCCACCGAGTCGACCACGATAATGTCCACAGCCCCTGAGCGAACGAGTTGCTCCGTGATCTCCAGGGCCTGCTCCCCTGAGCTGGGCTGCGAGAGGAGAAGGTGGTCCAAGTCCACGCCAATGGCGCGGGTGTAGTTGGGGTCCAGAGCGTGCTCGGCCTCGACAAACGCTGCAGTACCCCCCAACCTCTGGGCCTCAGCAATGAGGTGCAGGGCCACAGTGGTCTTGCCCGATCCCTCCGGGCCAAATACCTCCACCATCCGCCCACGGGGCACCCCCCCCACGCCCAGGGCGATGTCCAGCGCCAGCGAGCCGGTAGGAATGACGTTCACCCCCGGATCCACCGTCTGCTGCCCCAACCACATGATAGATCCTTCACCGTAATTCTTTTTAATCTGCTTCAATACACCATCAAGTACTTCACGTTTGCCCATATGTTCCCTCCCAAGAAGCATGGTACGTCCGGCGCTGACCGACCACAACCGTCCCCCCGTCAGCTGCGCGACTGTCCTCCCAAGGTGGCAAGAACCATCTCCGCCACAACGGCGTCCAACCCTTCCGGATAGGCGTACACCCCTGCCGCGAGTTCGGCCCCGCGGGACAGAAGATGCTCCACAGCCAGTATTTGCAGGGCGAACGAGATGTCCATGATCTCCACCGGGTGGCCGTCCGCCGCCGCCAGATTCACCAGTTCCCCCCGCCCCACCGCGTACAGCGTCCGGCCGTCGGGGAGTTCGTAGGCGTGCACTCCCGGGCGGACCTCTTCTACCCTGGATGCCCTCTTCTCCAGCCCCGGGAGGTCTATCTCATAGCCGAAGTGGCCGGCGTTCGCCAGTAGTGCCCCGTCCTTGGCGTGCTCCAAGGCGACGAGGTCTACGACCCCTGGGCGCCCCGTGGCCGTTATGACCACGTCTGCTAGGCTCATCCCCTCCGGAAGCCTTACCACCTGGTACCCCTCCAAGGCCGCCTCCACCGCCTTCACCGGGTCAGTTTCCGCGACCAACACCCTGGCTCCCAGGCCGGCGGCGCGCAGGGCCAAACCCTTTCCACACCAGCCGAATCCGATAATCAGCGCGGTCTTTCCGGCCACGAGCAGGTTCGTCGCGCGCATTATCGCTTCCCAACTGGACTGTCCCGTGCCGTGGCGATTGTCCAGCAGGTGCTTCATGCGGGCGTCGTTCACGGCGATGGCCGGGACCCACAGCCGGCCCGCGCTGTGCAGTTCCTTCAATCGCTCCACACCCGTGGTCGTCTCTTCGCAGATTCCGATGAGACCAGGCGCTGCACCCCGCCCGCGCTCGGCCAGCCCCACGGCGACGTCCCCCCCGTCCTCGACCACGATGGCCGGCCGGAAGTCGAGCAGCCGCTGCAAATTGGCCTGTCGCTGTTCATCGGTTTCCCCGCGGCGGGCGTAAACCTCAATGCCGTCGGCCTCGCGCAGTGCGGCCACCACTTCGTCTTGGGTGGACCACGGGTTCGACCCCACAGCCACGATGTCCGCGCCCCCGGCCCGCAAAGTGAGGATCAACACCGCTGTCTTGGCCTCCAGATGCAGAGCAACTCCGATGCGCTGCCCCGCCAGCGGGCGCCGCTGGGCGAATCTCTCGCCCAGCATGCAGTGTAACGGCATGTGCGCCTGCGCCCACACGATTCTTTGCTTACCCTGAGATATCATCTACCCCTCCTTGCCCGGCGACCGGACACAAAGCGCCTGCGCCGTGCGCGCAGCTTCCTCCAACATAACTGCCAACGCGAGCGCCCGTTCCAGTGTTTCCCCTACGGCGACCGCTCCGTGCCCACCGACCAAAGCGACGGGACCCCCGGCCAAGGCCCGGCTGACCTCATGCGCCAACTCCCAACTCCCCGGCGGGGCGGGCTTGCTCACCGGAATGCTCTCCCCCAGGAAGATCCGCGCCTCGTGGGTTGCGGCCTGCAACTGCCCCCGGCAAGCGGCGGCAGTGGCCGCCGGCGAGTGCGTGTGCACCACCGCTCGTACGTCCGGTCGCGCCCGGTACAGCGCAGCGTGCAACCGCCACTCCGACGAGGGCTCCCCCCTGTGTGAGCTTCCACAGCCGGCGAGATTCAACACTGCCACCTGGCGAGGCTGCAGCCGCTGGTAGGGAATCCCGCTGGGCGTGATCACAATGCGGTCGCCCACCCGAACGGAGACATTGCCGGAGGACCAATGGACCAAGCCCAGCTCGGCCATCCGCCCCGCGGTCCCCGCAACGCGCTTACGCCAAGGCCGCAGGGATCGACCGCTCATATGGGGGCCGTAGAACCCCGCGCTCGGTGATGATCGCAGAGATCAGCTCCGCCGGGGTCACATCGAAAGCCGGGTTCCACGCCTCGCTCCCTTCCGGGGCCGCTGGCCGTCCGAGCGGGGCCAAGACCTCCTCGTGTGCTCGCTCCTCGATTGGAATGTCCGCGCCGCCTTCGATCTCCCGGTCGATCGTGGACACGGGGGCGACCACGTAGAATGGCACCTCATGTCGGGCGGCCACGCATCCCAGCGTGTACGTACCAATCTTGTTCGCCGTGTCGCCATTGCCGGCTATCCGGTCTGCTCCCACCAACACGGCGTGCACTCCCCCGCGGGCCAACAGGGCCCCCGCCGCTCCGTCGACGAGGATACGGAAGGGGATCCCCTCCTTCATAAGCTCCCATGCGTTCAGTCTAGATCCTTGAAGGAGGGGACGCGTCTCGCACAGGTAGGCCATCTCCAAGCGTCCGGCGGACCAGGCCGCTCGTACCACCCCGAGGGCCGTTCCGTAGCCTCCGGTGGCGAGTCCTCCAGTGTTACAGATTGTGAGGATGGAGCTTCCCATCGGGAGGAGATCGCTACCGTGCCCGCCGATCCGTTTGTTGCCCTCTATGTCCTCAGCGTGAATGCGGCGCGCCTCGGCCAAAAGCGCATTTGGTATCGTGTCCAACGGCTGCCCGGCCTGGGCGGACCACTCCCGTTCCATCCGCCTGATCGCCCAGAACAGGTTGACTGCGGTGGGGCGGGCCTCGGCGAGACCCGTCGCCGCTTCAGCGAACTTTCTGCCGGCGTCCTCTTCCCCTTCGGCCGTCCACACCGCCAGCACCAGGGCGTACGCTGCGGCAATGCCGATCGCTGGGGCTCCCCGCACTGCCAGGCGGCGAATCGCCTCTGCCACTTCCTCCCAGCGGGTGAGAGTTAGCCACAGCTCACGCTGTGGGAGAAGTGTCTGGTCGAGGAGTTCCAGGGTCCCCTCCAGCCAGCTTACAGGCTGGATCATCCTTGGTCCTTGATATAGGGCTTGCCCAAGGCTGCCGGTACATGGGCCCGTCCCAGGAAGCCGGCCAACACGACTACTGTCAGCACATAAGGAAGCATGATGGAGAAGTGTGAAGGTATCACGTCCTGCAGGCGCATTTGCAACGCGTCAACAAAGCCGAACAAGTACGCGGCCAGGAACGCAGGGATGGGCCTGTAGTTACCCACCACCATGGCCGCAATCCCGATGAATCCACGTCCCCCCACCATGCCCACGCTGAACCGGCCCAGGTTGTTCACCAAGAACGCGCCGGCCAGGCCGCACAGCGCTCCGTTCAGCACTGAGTATGCTACCCGCGTGCGGAATACGTTGATCCCCGCCGTGTCCGCTGCCTGGGGGTGCTCCCCCACCACGCGCAGACGGAGTCCCCAAGGAGTACGGAACAGGTACACCTGCGCCAGGACAATCAGCCCCACCATCCCCCACACGAGAATCCACGGGTTCAAAGTCGGGACCGCAGCGGAAGTACCTCGCCATCCCCACACCACCCGTGTCAGGAACAGGGCCAGACCGATCACCAACAGGTTGATCGCCGCTCCTGTTACAACATGGTCCGCCCGTAGGTACACGCACCACACTGCGTGGATGAGCCCCAGCAACATCCCCACACCCAGCGCAGCACACAGGCCGACCACGGAGCTGCCGCTGAAGAAAGCCACCGTCGCCCCGATCAGTGCCCCGGCCAGGGCTGTGCCCTCCACCCCGATGTTGATGATCCCGGAGCGCTCGGAAAACGTCTCCCCCAAGGCGACCAGGGCGATGGGCATGGCCAGCCGCAGGGCGGCCACCATAATATCAAGGCTCAGGACGTCCATGAACCCTCCTTCTCCGGCGCACGCGTTTCAGGTACCTGATCAGCTCCGGCGCGACGACAAACAGGATCACCAACCCTTGAAACACAGCGGCCAGGTCCGATGGAGCTACTCCCGCTCGGTCGATCGCCGAGCCACCGGCGCGCAGAGCGCCCATGAGCAAAGCGGCGAACACCGCCCCGATGGGATGAGCCCGGGCGATGAGACCGCCGGCGATCCCATCCCAGCCGTAGCCCGGGGAGAAGCCTTCGATGAACCGCCGATGTGTGCCTAGGATCTCCGAGGCTCCACCAAGGCCGGCCAGGGCCCCCGCCAGGACCATGGCCAGAATCTGCGTGGGCGCCACATCCACTCCGCCGTACTCGGCGGCCAAGGGATTCTGCCCGACCGCCCGGAGCTCGTAGCCACGCGGCATGCGGAACAAGAAATACCACAGGAGCAAAGCCACCAAGCCCCCGACCACGATCCCCCAGGAAAGCTGTGTGCCCGTAATCATCCGCGGGAGCTCCGCCGTACTCAGAATGCGCGCTGTCTGGTTTGCCCACTGATGCCCGTGATAGGGCCCCCCCGGAGATACTAGCCAGCTGGTGAGGTAGATGGCCACGTAGGAGAGCATCATCGTGGTGACGAACTCGTTCGCCCCCCGGCGCGCGCGGAGCCATCCGGGGATGAAGCCCCACACAGCGCCCGCAGCCGCCCCAAAGAAGAGACAGACCACAATGTGCAGCACCGGCGGAAGGCTCAACGTGAACCCGGCCCAGGCGGCGAAGAAGCCGCCGAGGAACAGCTGACCCTCGGCTCCGATGTTGAACAGCCCCGCGCGAAAGGCGATCAAGAACGAAAGCGAGGTGAACAAGATCGGCGTAGCCTGGGTCAAAGTCTGTGCCACACGGTACATATCGCTGAACGCCCCGCGCACCAGTTCGCGGAACACAGCCGGGACGGAGTACCCGGTGGCGGCAGTGATTATCGCCCCCACTCCCAGGCCGAGCGCCACCGAGACAACAATGATTCCCAGTTCCTTAAGCAGTTTCAACCGCGCCCCCCAGCATCAGCAGGCCGATCTCCTGTTTGTCCGTCTCCCCCGGCTTGCGCTCCCCGACCAGCTTGCCCTGGTACATGACCACCAGCCGATCGGCCAACGTCAGCAGTTCGTCCAGATCCATGGACACAAGCAAAATGGCCGCCCCCTCCCGCCGCATCGCCAGGAGCTGTTCCCACACGAACTCGATCCCGGCCACATCCAAGCCACGCGTGGGCTGCGCGGCCACGATCACCTTCGGCTTTCGATCGAGTTCCCGGGCGAGGATCACCCGCTGCTGGTTGCCTCCGGACAGGGCCCGAGCCGGCGTTCGCACGCCGGGCACAACGATGTTGAACCGCTCCACCAGCTCCCGCGCGTACCCGGCGATCGCCCTCTTGGACTGCCCGACCTGGCCGATGGCAAACGGCGACTCGTATTGGCGGCCAAGAATGCTGTTCTCTCCCACACTGAAGTCCAGGATCAGCCCCCGGCGGTGGCGGTCCTCAGGGATGTGCACAAGGCCCGCCTGGGCCATCTTCCGCGGGGGGGCCCCGCTGAGGTCCTCTCCGTCCACCATCACCTGTCCCTGTCGCAGCCTGCTGAGCCCGCAGATCGCCTCCACGAGTTCACTCTGCCCGTTTCCCTGGACGCCCGCCACCCCTACTATCTCGTGATCGTGGACCGTGAAACCCACCTCCTGCACGGCGGGAACGCCCCGATCGTCCACAGCAGTCAACCCTTCAACCCGAAGCAGCGGTTGCCCTTCGCTCGCCACCCGCTCGCGCTGCACCTCAAACACCACTTCGCGACCGACCATCATCTCCGCAAGCTGGCTCTCAGTGGCCTGTGAGGCAGGCACAGTTCCTACTTTCTCCCCTTTGCGCAGGACAGTAACCCGATCACAGATGGTAAGCGCCTCTCGCAGCTTGTGGGTGATGAACACCACCGCCTTTCCTTCGTCCCTCAGGGCACGGATGGTGGCGAAGAATGACTCCACTTCCTGCTCGGGAAGCGTGGCCGTGGGCTCGTCCAAGATCAACACCTCCGCCCCCCTGTACAGTGCCTTCACTATTTCTACGCGCTGCTGCTCGCCCACGGACAGCTCCTCGACCCTCGCACTCGGGTCCACCTCCAACCCGTACTGCTCGGAGAGCTCGCCGATGCGGCGCCGGATGCGCGAGCGATCTAGGAACGGTCCCCACAAAGTCTCCCAGCCCACGACCATGTTGTCGGCAACCGTCAGGCGGGGTACGAGCATGAAGTGTTGGTGCACCATGCCTATCCCGGCGCGGATGGCCACAGCAGGGCTGCTGATGGCAACGGGGCGATCCTTCAGGTAGATCTGCCCCTCGGTGGGCCGGTACAGCCCGTACAGAACAGACATGAGCACGGTCTTCCCGGCACCGTTCTCGCCGAGAAGACCGTGCACTTCGCCGTAGTTCAGGGAGAGGTCGATCCCTGCGTTGGCCGTCACGCCGGAGAAGCGCTTGACAATGCCCTCCAGCCGCACCGCCTCGCCGGATAGCGACCTCTCCCTGTTGTTCACAACTGTATTCCTCTACTACTGGGTCTCGATGACGATGGTCCCGTCCAGGATCCCCTGCACAGCCTCATCCAGCTTCTGCAAGATATCCTTGACCACGTTGTTGGGCAGGGCCACCTCCGAGTAGCTGGCCTGGATGTACTCGCTCACGTCCCAGGGGCCGAAGGCGATTCCCGTGCCAAGGCCCGCCGGGGTGGTCATGCCGTACCCGATGACACCCGCTTCCCAGGTGCCGTCCAGCACCTTCATGACCTCATTGTACACGGCCAAGTCCACGCGCTTGAGCCCCGAAGCGATGATAACATCGGCGTGCTCCGGTGCGGACCATGCCTGGTCGACGTCCGTACCAATGGCCCACCAGCTGTCCCGCTCTTCAGCGGCGGCGAACGTCCCCAGGTGAGAGGCACCGGCGGCGCCGTAGATGATGTCCGCGCCGGCGCGGTAGATCTCCAGGGACAGCTCCTTCCCCAACGTGGGGTTACCCCAGTCGCCGACGAAACGCACGACCACCTCAGCGTCCGAATCCACCCACTGCATGCCCTGGGTGAAACCATCGACGAACCGGCGGATCAGAGGAATGTCCATCCCTCCGAGGACGCCACCCTTGTTGGTCTCGCTGAGCATGGCGGCGACCACACCGCACAGAAACGCGGTCTCTTGATCGTTGAACACGATCGAGGCTACATTGTCAGCGTCAGCTACCGCGTCGATGACCACGAACTTCTGGTCCGGGTAGTCGGGGGCCACCTCTTCCAGAATGGGAGCATGGTCGAACCCGATGCCCACAATCACGTCGTATTGGCCGCCGCGGGCGAACTCGCGGTGGAAACTCTCGTAGTCGGCTATAGAGCGGGGCTCCACGTAGTCGAGCACATCATCTACTGTGACCCCGTACTGAGCAGCGATCTCCTCGGCCGCCATCTCTGCGCCCCAGAAGCCCTGGTCGTTGAACGACCGGTCTCCCAGGCCTCCTGTGGCGAGGACCAAGCCGATCTTCGGATGGCCGAAGGCCATCGCCGCACCCAACGCTACAACTGCGAGAATCAGAAACAACTTCCGCATCGCACACCTCCTTGGATAGTCTATTGTGCCCGCTGTCATACTACGGCTCCAGAGTAACCGCTGTCCGTGACTAACGTCGCCTCTCACCTCCCCACCGTGTTGGAACGACCTTCCAGCAATACCGCCGCCTCCAGCGCCACCCTGATCTCCTCGTCCACGGCCTCCCTCACCACATCTCTGTGAGGATCGTACGCGCCGGCCGTGGCCCGGCGGGCGTCCCCGTCCACCGCCAAGATCGCTCCTGCGCGTACCCCGCGCAGGGCAGCCACACAGAAAATAGCTGCACACTCCATTTCCACGGCGAGGGCGCCCGCCTTGGACCACACATCGAGCCCCAGGTCCAACACCCCTTCGTAGAAGAGGTCCAGGGTCACCACCACCCCCCGATGGCAGCGTTCGTGCACGGACCGTGTACTCTCCCACAGCGCAGCCACAACTCCGTGGTCGGCCAACGCCGGCCATTGTCGGGGCAGGAGCCACCCCGTAGTCCCCTCACAGCGGGCAGCGCCGGTCACCACCACCAGGTGTCCATCCTGCACGTAGTCCTGCAGCGAGCCGGCGGTCCCCACTCGCAATAGCACGCGTGCTCCGGCCTGAATCGCTTCCTCCGCACACAAGGCAGCTCCCGGAGAGCCGACACCGGTGGACAGAACCCCCACCTCCTGTCCGCGGAAGGTGCCGCGGTAGGTGTGGAACTCCCGATTACGCGCAAGCATAGTGGAATCGGCGAGATGAGCGGCAATGTGCGCTGCCCGCTCCGGATCGCCCGGGACGAGCACGCACTCGGGGAGGTCGCCGGGACAAATGCGAAGGCTCGGGAGGGTAGCACCAGCCATGCCGGCAGTATACGCGACGTCCCAAACGCCGGCCAACAGACGAAAGGGGCAGCAAGCCCCCGTTCCTCACACGTCCGCGGCGACGGTTCGACGCCGCTCCGCCCTATCAGTTCGCGTATTTCGGCCGACGATTGCCATCGGGCCGGGCTCCAACGAACCAAAGCTGCGCGAAGCACCATGTGCACCGTCCGCGCCCAGCGACAGTGCCCTCACTGTGCTCGTGCATCGAAGGACTTGTTGGGTTAGTCTGCATGCGCTATGGGTGCAAGGAAGGTCGTGGCCAACAACCGCAGGGCGAGACGTGACTTTGAGATCCACGAGATCTACGAGGCGGGGCTCAGCCTGACCGGGTCCGAGGTAAAGTCGATCCGCAGGGGGCGAGTATCTCTGGACGAGGCGTACGCCAGAGTAGAAGAGGCCGAAGTGTGGATACACGGAATGCACGTGGCTCCGTACGCTCCCAGCTCCTTTTATGGCCACGAGCCGGGACGCCCCCGCAAGCTATTGCTGCGCCGACGGGAGATCGACCGCCTGCTGGGCCTGACTGCCCGCTCCGGCTTCACGCTCGTCCCCCTGTCCCTGTACTTCAACACTCGGGGCTACGCCAAGCTCGCCCTGGCCGTGGCCAAGGGACGGAGCAAGGTCGACAAGAGACGCAAACTCATCGAGGAGGAGGACGAGCGCCGGGCACGAGAGGCCATGAAACGCCACTCGCGGGGGTAGCGAACTACATCCTAAACAGCACTCGTTCGGAGCGGAAGATCCGCACTGCGGCCGCCAACAGCGCTCCGGCAAGCAGTACCGACGACCCCAGCGCCCACCCCACCTCGGCGTAGGTCAACACACCGGTGATTCCACGTTGGATGGCGGCCAGCGGGCCGGCCAGCGGAATCACCAGCTGCACCCCGCGGGGCTCGGCCGCCCCGATCATCAAGCTGATCCCTACAAGGACGATGATCATCAACAATGGTACCAAGTACGCACTGGCTTCCTTTTGCGTACGGGCGAAACTGCCGACGATCAGAACCACCGCCGCCAAAGCCATGGCCAAGGGTAACAGGAGGAGGAGCACCCACAGCGCCGCCATGGGCGAAAAGCCCGCCACCTCCCCCCCGAAAGCTCGGATCCCCAAGAACAACCCCACAGCCGACACCAGCGTCGAAGCCAAAGCTACGGCCAGTACCGCGAGGAACTTTCCCAGCACAATCTGCGTTCTGGAAAGACGCGAAGAGAGGAGGGTGGAAATCGTGCCGCGCTCCTTCTCCCCGGCCGTGATCTCCGCCCCGAACCCCATCGCCCCGGAGAGAATCGACAGGACCAGAAAATAGGGCAGCATGCGCGCCAGGAGCATGCGCGTCACCGCCCCTTCCCCTCCCGTGTCTACGACCCGCAACGTGAACGGTGGCTCCACCTCCAGTGGGTCCACTCCCAGGTCCTCCAGTCGCCGCCACACCAGTTCCTGGAAGTGATCCTGCAGTACCTCCCGCGTCCGAGCCAGCGCTGCCTGGCCGGTGGGCTCCCCGGCGTCCCCATAGAGGGTCACATCGTAGCCCAGGACCCCGCGCTCCTCGCGGCTACGGACGACCAGAACCACTTCCAGCACCCCCTTGTGCAGCCGGTCGAGTGCGTGGTCCCGCTCGGTCATGTGCACCGCCACGACTCGCGGGTCGCCCACCAACCCGCGCACAAGAGGGTCGTCCGATTCCCCCGCCACTGCCAATCGGGGCACAAGTTCCGCCAGCTGCGCTTGTTCCCGCTCCACCATCGAGCCCATGAGCCCGAACAAAAGCGGGTAGAACACCAACGGGAACAGCACAGTCAGCAAGACGGTCCGCCGATCGCGGACCGCCTGCAGGAGTTCCTTCCGCAGGAGAAGGAGGACGCTCCTCACTCCTCGTCCTCCCTCTCCTCGACGACGTCCACCGTGAACTGCCACACTGCGTGTATCTCCTCCGCTACAGCTACGGGCACGTCCAACTGCACAGACCCTGCTGTCCACGGAGGCTCCAACATAAGGCTGGCCTCGCCGGAGCGCTCGGGAGAACCCTCCTCTGCGGCCTGTAGCTTGAGCGTGAGCTCCCTGTCCGTTCCCGCATAGATGGGCACGGGGAGAGAGGTTGTTTGAAAGAGAGTTTCCTCTCCGTTCCACACAAAGCTCAACGCCCAACGGTCCACGACCCCGTCGTCGTCCACGAGCCTGGCGTCAGTCAACGTGATCCGAAAGCTGATATCTGCCGGCGCCGGAGGTTCAGGGTCGGGCTCCTCCCCAACACCATCTTCGACCGGGGGAACTACCGGTTCTTCCTCGGTCTCCTCATCCGGCGCCGCCCGGTCAAAAGGGCTCTCACCGTCCTCCTTCGTCGCCTCGGTGACCGGCGCGGTGTCGTCCTTCCAGATCACCGCGGACTGGACGGCCTCGCGGTTTCCGAACACATCGATGGCGTAGTACTCCACCTTGTGCGGGCCCTCGGGGCCGGGGATGGTGAACGGCTCGGTGTACCGCTTCCACTCACGCTCGTTGATCCGGTAGAAGATATTGGCCACACCGGAATCGTCCTCGCTCTTCAACGTAAACGGCGTGCGTGAGGTGGCCCACAGCTTGTCTGGTGCCTGGTAGTGGGGATCACCAGCGACGATCCTTGTCACCGGCGGCTCCATGTCCAAGTACACGGTCAACGCCCTGGTGGGCTCCCTGTTGCCCAGCTTGTCTACAGCGTAGTACTCGAGGCGCATCTGGGCCCGCCCCTCCAGGGCGAACGGCCGCTCGTACACCTTCCACTCGCCTCCGTCCAGGCGGTAGTGGATCTTGTCTACGCCCACGCCCACGTCCCTGGCCACAAGGCGCACGAGGCTGCCAGGAGCCAACGTGACAATGCCTCGCTCAGTCACAGTCGTCAGGTCCAACGTCCGCATCGGCGCCGCTTCGTCGGGCAACCTGACCGGCGGGCTCATCAACGGGAAGCGGTCGGGTACCACCTCGTAGATCGTGTCGCCAATTCCGTCCCCGGTCCTGTCCTCGCCTCGGTAGTCGGACCAGTAGTTGCCCTGCCCCTGGTAGTACCATTGGTTCCGGAGCCCGTCGTCCTGTGCCGGAAGACCGCAGTTTATGATGCTGTTTCCGTATATTAGATTGTCGTCAGAGCCCGTCGACACGCGAATCCCGTAGTCGCAGTAGCCAATGGCGTTGCCCGTGATCACTGTGTTCTTGGCTGACAGCAAGTGAATGGCTATCTTGCCTCCGAACACACTGCTCTTTTCAATACGCCCGTTTCTCACCGCAGACAGGAAGATCCCCGCCCGTTCCTGCGGGTAGCGGATCTCGCAGTTGCGGATGACAAAGTGCGCCGTAGTCTCCGAGATGTAGATGCCGTAGTCATAACCGGCAGTCTCAATCACCCACCCCTCAATGATGTAGGGATCTGCCTCGGTCCCCGATCCGCGCACCACGCCGTTTGCCCACGTAAACGCCTCGTTACCGTGAATGTATATAGGTTCTCGAGGCGCCCACCCTTGGGCAAAGGCGGCCAACCCTATTGCCGCCAGCGCCAGCACGAGCACAAACTTCCTCATATGTGACCTCCTTGTTGCCACTCCTTAGCCAATCCTAACACCCTATCCAACTCTCTCAGCGGACACCGTTCGCGTCCTCGAAGGACAGGCCCTCCCTCTCCACGGCACGGAAGAACACTTCAGCCAGGTCTTCTCCGCCGAGCTCCTCCTGCAGCTCCCCGGGCCCGCCCACAGCAGCCAGCTTCCCCCTGTGTATGATCGCCACCCGCCTGCACAACCTCTCTGCCAGGTGCATGTCGTGCGTGGAGAGGACCACGGTCTTCCCCGCCGTGGCCAGCTCCCCGATCAGATCGACAGCCGTCCGCGCCACGAAAACATCCAATCCCGCTGTCGGCTCATCCAGAATCAGCAAGGGCGGATCGTGCACGAGACACCTGGCGAAGGACAGCTTCTGCCGCTCCCCCACAGACAGCGTTCCCACCCGCCTCTTGCGCAGCGGCCACAGCCCCAACCTGCGCAAGAGCGCCTCCGCTCGCTGCTCGCCTTCCCGTGTGGACAGACCAAAGATCCGCGCGAAGAAACACAGGGTTTCCCAGGGAGAGAGCCGCTCATACAGGCCGGTCTCCGTGGCCAGAAACCCCAGTCGGGACCGCACCTCCTCCGGGCGCGACGCCACATCGTACCCATAAACTGTAGCTCGGCCGGAGCTGGGCGCTATTAGGCCTGTTAGGATACGCAACGCCGTAGTCTTGCCTGCTCCATTCGGACCGAGCAAGCCGAAGATCTCTCCCGAACCCACGGTAAACGAAATGCCGTCTACCGCCCGTACAGACCCTCCTTTGGCGGGGAAGTGCTTCTTCAGTTCCTCCACAGCAACGGGAATCACTCGAGCACCTCCACACCGAGCCGCTCGCTAAGTGCCTCTGGCAAGTGGACTGTGCCGTCCTCGCGCTGGCCCTGCTCCAAGATAGCCGCAAACAGCCGCGACGTGGCGAGTCCGGAGCCATTGAGAGTGCTCACGAAACGTGGTTTTCCCCCGGCGGGCTCGCGGTATCGGATACGGCCCCGCCGGGCTTGAAACGTACCGCAATCGGAACAAGAGGAGACTTCGTAATAGCGCCCCTGGGCCGGCAGCCACACCTCTATGTCCACGGTCTTGGTCGACTGATGGGCCAGATCCTGCGCAGTGAGCAGAGTCACTCGGTAATGGAGACCTAGCTCCTGCAACACCCGCTCCGCATGATAGATGAGATCGCTGAGCGCCTCCGGGGCCCGCTCTGGGATCTCGTAGTGGAACAGCTCTACCTTGTTGAACTGGTGCACCCGGATCAAACCGCGCTGCTCCTCACCGTAAGAACCAGCCTCCCTCCTAAAACATGGCGTGTACGCAACATAGCGCAAGGGGAGTCTCTCAGCGTCCACGATCTCGTCGCGATGCATGTTCACCAACAGAGACTCCGCTGTGGGGTTCAAATACAGCTTGTCCCGCTCGATGTAGTACAGCTCGTCCTCGAACTTGGGGATTTGTCCGGAGACCTGCATCGACGTCTTGTTGGCCACAAACGGGGGCAACACCGGGATGTAGTCGTGCTCACGAACTTGGAGATCGAACATCCATGTCACCAACGCCATCTCCAGCCGAGCACCCCATCCTGTGTACAACGGAAAACGACTCCCGGCCAGGCTCGCCCCGCGTTCCATGTCCAAGAGCCCCAGCCTCTGGGCCAACTCCAGGTGATGGCGCGGCTTGAACTCGCTTGGCCGCGGCTCGCCCCAGGTGCGCATGAGCACCTTCTCGTCTTTAGCTCCGTCGGGCACCTCGTCACGAGGAATATTGGGCAACGCCAAAAGCAGCTGCTCCAGCTTCCCCTCCGTCGTCGCCAATTCGCCCTCAACCGACTTCAACTCCTGCGACACCTGCCGCAGCGCCTGCACCGCCATCTCCGCTTCCTGCTGCCGCCCCCCCTTCTGCAACCGGGCGACCTCCTGCGAACCTTCGTTCTTGCGGCGGCGAAGGTCTTCTACCTGCTGCAGCAAGGAGCGTCGCCTCTCATCGGCCTCCAGAACAGGGGCGAGATCGACGTACTGGTCTCGTCTCCGCAAACGCGCGGCCACACCATCAGGGTCATCACGAAGCTTCCGGATGTCCAGCATAGAGTCCATTTTAGCTTTCCCCGGGGAATCAGCGCTAGTATAATCATCACCGTCACACGCTTTTCTTGTCCAGGAAAGGCGTGGCAGAAGCTTCACCACTTGAACAGAAAGGCGTTGGTCGTGCGATGAGCCTCACTGTCTACTCTAAAGCGCTGTACTCGACCTGGGTATACTACTCCCCGGACCGCATACTGTTTGACTGCGGGGAAGGAGCAAGCAGTCATCTAGAAAACAAGTCTTTCGCCATCCAGCGGGTATTCCTCTCTCACGGACATGCGGACCACATCTCCGGACTCATGAGCCTGGTCAACATACGCAACAACGCCATGGGCGACCGAGAGAAAGAGCTGCAAGTCTTCTTCCCTGCGGGAAACCACTTCATATCCGAGCTCATGACCTACTTCTCCCGCACCAACAGGCGCCTTCGCTATCACCTGGAGTGGATTCCCCTCACCGCGGGCGACCGTGTGCCGGTGCTAGGGGGACGAAACCCGCGTCACGTGGAGGCATTCCCCACTGTTCACGCCAGCGGCGAAACCACTTTGGGCTACAACGTGCTGGAGCAGAGGCAAAGACTCCGTGAGGAGTTTCGAGAGCTTCCCCAAGAGGAAATCGTCGAGCTGGTAAAAGCCGGCCGTCGGGACGAAATCAGCGAGGTCTACGATCAGAAGCTTCTCACCTACGGAGGAGACTCGGTCCCCCTCCGCCCGGGGCCCATCCAGGAAACGGAAGTCCTCCTGCACGAAGCGACGTTTTTAGCCGACGAGGATCGCAAGGAATACAAACACTCTACGTTGGACGAGGCCCTGGGGGCGGCGCAAGCGGCGAGGGTGCAGCGCAAGCTCGTCTGCTTTCACATCTCCAGCAGATATCGACGCGAGCTGAGCAGCGCCGCGCAGCGAGTGAAGGACATGCAGCTGCCGTTCGAAGTAGTGCTGATTCCCCCGGGCGACGTAGTGGAGGTGGAACTGTGAACGCCCCCCGAAAGTACGTACGGCTTGGCGACGAGGTACCCGGGCCGCGCTCCGCGGCCGCTCAACAGCTGCGCCAAAGGTACATTGCCGGCCCGCTGCGCTCCCTGGCGCAGTTCATGACAGCGAGCGCCCGGGGCACCGTCGTCGACGACCTGGACGGGAACGCCTACCTCGACTTCACCGGGGGGTGGGGTGTGCTCAACGTGGGACACAATCACCCCCGGGTGGTCAGTGCAGTACACGAGCAAGCGGACAGGTTTTTGCACACCGACTTTACCGCCATGCCCTACCCCATTGCTTGCGAGCTTGCCGCACGGCTGTGCCGGCTTGCCCCCGGAGACACGCCGAAGAAGTGTGCGCTGTTCAATTCCGGGGCCGAGGCCGTGGAGAACGCTGTGAAGATCGCCCGAGCCGCTACGCGCCGCAAGGCAGTGTTGGTGTTTGAACATGCCTTCCACGGGAGGACTTTGCTCACGATGACCATGACCCACAAGGCGCACCCCTACAAGACGGGCTTCGGGCCGTACGCCCCCGACGTACTGCGGCTGCCCTATCCTTATCCCTATCGCTATCCCCTCTCCATGGAGGAGCTGGAGCGGCGTATGCTGGCCCTCGTCGACCCGGCAGAGGTGGCGTGTGTTGTGGTGGAGCCCGTAGCAGGCGAGGGGGGGTTCATCGTTCCTCCGCCGGACTTCCTGCCGTTCCTCCGAGCGCAGGCCGACCGCTACGGCTTTCTCCTAGTGGCCGACGAAGTGCAGACCGGCGTCGGCCGCACAGGGGCCTTCTTCGCCAGCGAGAGGTTTGCCGTGGAGCCGGACTTGATTACGTTCGCCAAGTCCATCGCCGGAGGGCTCCCCCTGAGCGGAGTGCTGGGAAAGGCATCGCTACTCGACGCCCCCGTCGCCGGTGGCATCGGCACAACCTACGGAGGGAACCCGGTGGCCTGCGCCGCTGCGTTGGCCGTGTTGGAAGTCATCGATGAGGAAGGGCTGCTGGCCCGCGCCGATCACGTGGGGCAGGTGTTGCGCCAAGGGCTCGCCCACATCAAGCGGGACTGCCCCCTGGTGGGAGAGATAAGAGGGCTGGGAGCCATGGTGGCAGTCGAGCTAGTGCGCAACCAGTCCACCAAGGAACCGGCGGACCGGGAGACGGCAGCTGTGCAGCGTGAGGCGCTGTCTCGTGGGCTGCTCATCGCCACTGCGGGGACGCACAATAACGTGATCCGTTTCCTCGTACCGCTGAACACCCCGGACGATGCGCTGGCCGAGGGGCTGGACATTTTAGCCGAGGCGTTCGCCGCAGTGTCCGCCTGACAAGTGCAGTTGACCAGAATGTCCCCTCGACTCACGCCTCTCGCCGCCAGCAGAAGCGCGGGCGGCCGTTGGGGGGTAACGGCCGCCCGGAAACGGTGGTTCACCGGGTGAGGGGAAGAATCCACCCACTCCCAACCCCAGTATACGCACCTCTTCCAGGGGCGTCTGTAATGGGGATCACCCTGAGGGCGAGACTTTTGTCTCCACCGAACGTACCTTTGACTCCAACCGTCCACCGCCACCTTCCCGGTCATCGACTCGTATCGTGGTCAAAACGCGCGGGGCAAGGGCGCGCACAGCACGATGACAGCTGGCCACCACATCCATCACCTCATCCCACTCCCCTTCCACAATCGTGCCCATCGCCGTGAGGCGATAAAACAGACCGCTCTGCCTAACTAGCTTCACGCACTCAGCGACGTAGGCGGAAACCGACTCTCCCTTGCCCAACGGCACAATGGAGAACTCGCACAGGATCATCCCGCCCCCAGCACGTCGACCTTGCTGAACTTCGCCGGGGCCGTCCCGTGTCCGACCTGCATCACCTGGGAAGGCTCTCCCTTGCCGCAATTGGGCAGACCCCACAGGCGCCACTCCTCTGGCCCGGCGATCCCCACGCACGCCCCCCAGAACTGCGGAGTAATCCCAGTGTACATCGCATTTTTCACGAGGCGTGCCCGCTTGCCGCCTTTGATCTCCCAGGCCGCCTCGGTGCCGAACTGGAAGTTGACCCGACGGTCGTCGATCGACCACGAGCGGTTAGTCTCAAAGTAGATACCATGCGGCGTGTCCGCGAGAAGATCGTCCAGCGTTCCCTCCCCGGGCAGGAGGTTTATGTTCGTCATCCGTATGAGCGGAATCCTGTTCCAGCCCGAGGCACGACAACAGCCACCACTGCGGCCAATCCCGATCTCGGCTGCGGCCTCCCGGGAACTTAGGTAGTTCGCGAACTGGCCTTCGCGGATCACATCCAAGGATTGCGCCGGCACCCCCTCGTCATCGTAGGCGAATGTGCCCAGTCCGCCGGGCACAGTGGCATCGGCTACTATGGTCACCAGGGGAGACCCGTAGCGGTACCCTGAGCGCTTGTCCAGGGTGAGGAAGCTTCCCCCGGCATAGGAGAGTTCCGTTCCCAGGACTCGATCTAGCTCAGTAGGATGGCCCACCGACTCGTGTATCTGCAGGGCCATCTGAGAGCTGTCCAGGATGATGTCGAACTTCCCGGCTGGACAGGGGGGAGCCGATAGGAGGGCCACCGCTTCCTCCGCTATCCGCTCGGCGTTGTCCCCGAGCGCAAGTCCCTCGATGAACTCATAGCCCGCGTTGTTGAAGTCCCCGCCGAATGATGTGGGGTAGGAACGCCGCTGGAAGCCTCCCTCACTCGCAGCATAGGCTTCGATGCCCGCACCGCAGGTGGTCAGCTGCTGCCGAATGCGACTGCCTTCAGAGCTGGCGAACACCTTCTCCGTTCGCCAGGCCGCCATCTGCCCCTTGGCCATGACCACGCCCTGCACCGCGAGCATGCGCTCCGCAGCAGAGAGGAGAAGCTCCAGCTTCTCCTCCAGGGAAACGTCCAACGGGTCCCGCCGACAGGGCCCGCTGTAGTTGTCGCGGTACACGCCCTCAGGAGCTAGTGTCACTGGCCGGCTCCGCAACTTGGAAGTCGCTCGAGCGATCTCCAGCGCCCGAGCAGCGGCCTGCTGTACGGCCTGTCGCGTAGGAACACCTGTAGCAGCGAAACCCCACGCACCGTTTTTCAGCACTCTGACACCGACCCCCGATGTCTCTTGCCGGGACAAGGAGTCCACCTCGCGGTTCTTTGTCTGAATGGACTCGCTCTGCCGCGTCTCCGCGCGCACCTCAACAAAGTCCGCCCCCGCACCTACGGCAGCGTCAAGCCCACACTGGACCAACTCTTCCATGTGCATCCCTCCTCCGGACTCAGTATAGCTTCTGCGCAGGGGACCCGCGACACAGCTCGTCGCTCTCCGCTTCCCTGCACCGCCCGCAGCGCACACCCTATCCCAGTAGGACCAAGCTGCTGGCCATCACGGCCATCCCCACCACAAGGCCCAGGATGCTGTCGTGCCCCTTCCCGTATGCACGGCTCGTCGGGAGGAGCTCGTCCAGGCTGATGTAAACCATCACTCCCGCTACGCAGGCGAAGAGGATCCCCATCACCTGCGGCGGAAAAACTCCTTCCTCTCCACCGAACGCGAGGCGCAATAGCAAATAGGCGAGCCCCGCTCCCACGGGTTCCGCCAGACCGCTGAGCACAGAGTACCCGAGCGCCTTGGCCCGGCTCCCCGTGGCGTAGTAAATGGGAACAGCCACGCTGATGCCCTCTGGGATGTTGTGCAGCGCGATGGCGACGGCGATGGCCAGGCCGAGGGAGGGGTCGTGTAGCGTGGACAGAAACGTCACCAAGCCCTCCGGGAAATTGTGGATGGCGATGGCCAGGGCCGTGAACAGGCCCATGCGCATCAGCTTCCCCTGCTCGCCGGCGAACCGCGCACGCCCGCCGGCTCCTGTGCCTTGCTCCTCGTGGAGCAACGACGTCGCTTCCTGAGAAGGGAACTCGTGGGGGTTCTCCGCCGCGGGAACTAGAGAGTCAATCAGGGCGATGATGCCAATACCACCGAAGAAGGCAGCGACGGCCACCCAATTCGCTACGGTAGCGGAGTACACTTCCGCCAGTGCATCTCCGGCCTCAGGCATGATCTCCATGAACGAGATGTACAGCATCACGCCGGCGGAGAAACCGGTGCTCACCGACAAGAAGCGGTAGTTGGTCCTCTTAGCGAAGAACGCGATCAGACCGCCGAGGCCCGTGGCCAGGCCGGCGAACGTCGTCAACCCAAAGGCAAGAGCCAAGTTAGGCATGTCCCCTCCCTCGATGTTGCCAAGTTCAGGCCACGCTGGTTCAGGTACCACTCCACGTCATCCACCCCGAGCCGCCATACCGCGATTGCCTTGCGCTCTCGAAAACCGAGCTCGACGAGAAGTCGACTTGCCACTCCCCGTCGGCGCTCCTGGGGAGGCACATATGCGCTGCCCTCAGACACTCAGAGCGATAGACGCACCGGCGGCAACACACGCAACAGCCAGCTTGCCACCACTCCCACGGCCACCGCCACCGCGAAGCTCAGCAGTGTCCCCACCACTGTGTACGCCGACTCCTCTCGCGAGCGACTCCTGCGCGCCTCTGCACACTTGAAGATCGCCTTGGCTGCAAGGAGAACACCGACCAACTCCGCGCGTCCCCCGAGGATCGCGGTCAGGGCAAGGAACCTCTCCAGACGGCCGATCCACAGCCCTGCTTTCGCCAGATCGGCCCGCCCTTCCTCCTCGCAGCACACACGCCACACTGTGGTGAACTTGTTCACGAATATCGCTGTCGGCCAGATCACAGCTGCGTAGGAAAGCAGAACAACCCACAACGCGGGCTGCACAACCACCGAAGAGAACCAGGCCGCCAGTTGCGCCCAGGGGAGCTCGACCGCCACAGCCCACAGCGCCAGGAGCACCGCCAGATGCCCAACCTGATCGAGGAGGAACAGACGCGTGGTGTCTCCCTTCTCTGACTTCCACCTGTCCAGGAGGAGGTGGGAGACAAAGATCACGGGCGGAATCCAGTACGCAGACCATAGACCGGCGAACAGGTACGCCAGAACAGCGGCCACCCCACTGTGCACGTACAGCCAGATGGACGCCCACCCGCGGCGCGCCCTCTCCTCCACCCACGGCGCCCTCTGCAGCGCGAAATCTGTAAGCACATGGGCCAGCACAAGCCTGAGCAAAAGCGCTACGTCTGCCAGATCCACGGGTTCCATTCTTACAGGCTCCTGTTCTCACATCTCCCCAGACGGGCAACCACTGCGCCTGTCCGTTCGGCCGACCAGCGATTGCCCACAAGAGTCCACCAGCGCACACGAATAATCAAGTTCGGGCGTACTCCAGCCTCCAGGACGCAACGCTCCCCAGGCGGGCGCCCGTCCTCCCTCCGCCAGCACAGCGGATCAGACAACACCGCCTACCGCTCTCCCGCCGTCGAGGGCAACTCCCACACCTTCACCAGGCCCTTCTCACAGCCGGAGGCCAGAAGGGCCCGCTGCGGATGGAAGGCCAGCGAACGCACTGCTGCCTCATGTGCGGGTACAGTCCATACCAACTGCAGACTGCCAGCCTCCCAAATGCGCACAACTCCCTCGTCATCGCCCGTAGCGATGAACTCGCCGTCCGGCCCCACCGCGAGCGACCTCACCCCACGCGAATGGCCGGCCAGCGCGCCTACCTTGTGCCAGGTCTCGGTACTCCACACTCCCACCGCCCCCCAGGCCGCGGTGAACAACACTGTCCCCGTAGGGGAGAAAGCAACGGCGTTGATACTCCCGTGCTGTCGCGGTAGCGTGCTGACCTCCGTCCCCGAACGTACCTCCCAAATCTTCACCGTGCGATCGTCTGAACCCGAGGCCAACAGGCTCCCATCGGGGCTGAAGGCGACCGCTCTGACGTAGCCCTCGTGGGCCAGCTTCGTCATGGCAGCCCGCCCCGTGACGCTATCCGACAGCAGGACCACCCCCCAGCGCAACCTGTGCTCAAGCGATCCCGACGCCACCAGCTTGCCGTCGGGGCTGAAGTCCACAGCACGGACCCAAGCCTGGTATCCACCAATCGTCCGCAGCAGCCCTCTTTCGTGGACATCCCATATCCTCACGGTCTCGTCCCATGAGGAAGAAGCCAGCCGCGCACCATCGTAGCTGAACGCAACCCCAGTGACCGGACCAGTGTGCCCGTGCAATGTGCCCACGAGGTCCCAGTGGCCTGTCTCATACAGGTGAATGTCCATGGCCCCGCCTACGGCCAACAGCTTCCCGTCCGGAGAGAACGAGAGGACGCAATGCCCAACTAGCTGCAGCGCAACACTCTCCCTCGGTGCCTCAAAAGCCGCGCCCACTGCCGCCACAACCATCATCGCAGCCAACCCCAGTATGGCCCAGCGCATCTCCTTGCCACCTCCCGCGAGCAGCCTACCACCGTCTTCAGTGCCGCGGCGAATCGAATCGCGTGCTGGCGAACCGCCGCGTCAACCGCTACACTCCGAGCGGGAAGTGCCTTGCTGTGCGTCTACGCGGGGCGTAGCGCAGTTTGGAAGCGCGCCTGCTTTGGGAGCAGGAGGTCGCTGGTTCAAATCCAGTCGCCCCGACCAGGAGGAGCGATGGACGAGGAAAAGATCATCACAGAGTTCGCGCGCGGCCCCGGCCAGAAGGTTGTGATCCGCCGCACGAAGTTCAAAGGCAAGGAGTATCTGGACATCCGTCAGTTCTTCGAAGGCGACGATGGCCAATGGCTCCCCACCAAGAAGGGCGTGGCCGTTCCCTGGGAGCTACGGCAGGACCTGCTGCACGCCCTGGAGGCCGCCCAAGACGAGGATGGTTGACCCGAGGAGCACGGTTGCTGCGCATCCGTGAAGCCACGCAGGAAGATGACCAAGCGCTACTGGCCTTGGAATCTGTAAGTCCCCAAGGAGATACCACCCGGATCCTGCTGGAGAGAGCCACCTATTTCTACCGCCAATCCCTGTTCGAACGGGGAAAGGTGATGGTCGCCGAGGAAGACGACCAGCTGGTGGGAATAATGGCCTACGCCATCAAGGACGTATGGCTCGCCGGCGAGATCCGCCCGGTGGCTTACGTGTACGACTTGCGTGGGGCACCAGACTACAGGCGGAGCATGAAACGGGGGTTGTTCCGCCTGTGGAAGACTCTGGAGGCGGAGATTGTCCAACACGGGGCTACGCTCATCTACGGCCACATTAAGGAGGACAACCACGCCTCCATGCGCGTACTGCTCAAGGGCGGGCTGCAAGAGTTGGCTCCGTTCGCCGTGTGCATGCTGCCGGCACTGCCCGCACAAGGCCCCGTTCCGGAAGCTGACCGCGACCCGCTGGAAGGGGCGTCTCGGGTGGAAGAACTACTGGGGCAGCGCGACCTGCGCCCCCACAGCCTGGTAGACTGCTATCAGAGGGGACAACAGCTGGGATACCTACAGGGCGTGTACCGCCTGGAGCGCGGACGATCGTTCGCCCAGGCGAGCATCTGGGACCTGTCCTCCTTGTACCGGGGTCGGGTGCTCCGGCTGCCCCTTTACTTGCGGCTGTTGGGGGCGACCAGCGACCCGCTGACCAAGGTTCTCCCCCTGCCTCGGATCCCCCGCTTGGGGGAGGCGGTGAACTACTGGCACTGTTTCGACGCCTATTGCCAGGGACGGTCAGGCAAGAGCCTCATGCGAGAGCTGCTGCAAAGCCTGCGGCGCATGGCCGCCAGGGCAGGAATAGACATTCTGAGCCTGTTCTACTATGTGGATGAACCACTTCTGGACCCGCCCCGCTTCCTGGTGCAAAAGACGATGCGCTATCAGACGCTGGGACGCCTATCCGAGCAACTTATCCCCCGCCCGCCGCTACACTTGGACGTCCGTGATCTGTGATTCCCTGCACGCGCGCTGCGGAGAGTCATCCTTCCCCGCCGGACTCGGGCCCGTACTCCACATACCGGTTGTGGTACATGAACAGCTCGGCTGAGTCCAAGGGGCTCGACAGAAGCTTGGGGAGATTAGTAAGGATGTACCACCACAGAACGATGTTCGGAAGTGGATCAGTACGATCAGCGATGTCGTCTGCACAGCGGGCATCCCTACACCAACCGCGCCGCAGCTCGCGTTCTCCGCGCCAGTCTCCGAAGGAGCGCCTTAGGCTATCCAGCAGCCATATGGCATCGGCGAATTGCGTTCTGGTACGCACTCCCACCCGTGGCTCCTCGAGGCGCCGGGGAACGCGCCCATCGGCCATCGCCAGCCACGCGGGGATCATGTCACAGCCGGCCCGTTGCGCCAGGTTCAGCGCTGGGGTGAGTCGAGGATTGGCGTCCACCACGTGTGGCGTGCCGTCTTTCACCACGTAGTCGAAACCCACAAACCCCGTATATCCGAGCTCCCCTATCAACGCGCGCGACGCCGCGGCACAGGCCGATGCCTCCACCGACTCCCGCAGCACCGTAGTTCCTGCTCGGCGGGGCATCGTCCGCAGGCCCCGAAAGAACACGTGGCCCAGCACCTCTCCACAGTAACACAACTCCAGGGAACAGATCGTCTCCCCCTCTACCCAGCGCTGAACGAGCGGAAGGTGCAAAGCGGGGAGAGCGTGTGCCTCGACAATCGTGTCAAACAGCTCGGGAAGTGCCGTCACATCCCTCAGCACGCGCATGCCGCTTGCGCCGGCCCCCTGGCGCAGTTTGATGGCCAGCGGCCCGCTGGCCTCCTGTGCGATCCGACGCGCATCGCCCGCGCACGTGGGCTGCCACTGTTCAGGGGTGGCCACACCGGCGCGCGCGGCCAACTCAGCCAATCGCGACTTATCGTGCAGGTTCATCAAGCTCTCGTAGGGGGGCAAAACGCTCCGCGTACAGCTGAGCAATCGCTCCCGGAAGTGGCTGCACAGGACAACTTCTTCGTAGCCGGGGAAGTAGTAATCGTACTGTCCTCTCTCCAGTTCTCGGATGAGGGCCTGGGCATAGTCAGCCGGGCAATCGCGCAGCGAAGGGAGCGTCACCCTGCGCGCAACGTGCTTGGAGTACATCCCGTAGGCCAAGCGGTGGCAATCGGCCGCCGTGACCTGTGCTCCCAAACGAGCC
>PWTL01000125.1 GCA_003562845.1 Candidatus Acetothermia bacterium | reverse complement strand
TGCCGCAAGAGGAACGCTAGGAAACAGACCATCACGTGCCCCCGGATGCGGGACTCGGTCCAGTGGTAGATCGGCCGTAGCTCAAGGGGTGTCTTCAGGACTCGGAACGCCTGTTCTACTTGCCACAAGCCCTTGTAGGCGCAGGCCACTTCACTTGGAGGAAGGTTCGTGTTCGTCCTCAGGACCCACTTGCCGTCGTAGCGGGCGTCCTCGGCGATCTTGGCCCGATCAAGCGCCACCACCCCACCTTGCATCCTGACGTACCTCCGAGCGGCCCCGCGCAGGAGTCCGCTCGCACTCCCCCCGGAGAGCTTCTCCTCAAGGTGAGCAAGGATCCCTTCCCGGTTCCTGCGATCCTCTTCCGCTCTCAGCGGGTTCAGGCACACGATGTACCGATCCTCCACGTCCTCAAGCTTCACTTCCTTGACCCGCAGGTTCTCCGCCACGTCCTGGTACCGGCCGGCCTGGCGCAGCACCTGCTCGGTGATGAGCTTGCTGCCCCGCAGGCGCGTGGCCACGATGTACGGAAGGTTCGCCTCGCGCATCGCCTCGAGGTTCTTCTCGGACACCATCCCCCGATCGCAGCACAGGATGGCCCGGCTTACCCCGAGCACCTCTTGGAGATAGGAAAGCGCCTCCCGAAACGCCGCCGGATCGGCCGTGTTCCCTGGAAGCACAAGGTGCGCCACCGGCAGCCCCTCCCTGGTCACCACTACCCCGAGAGCAAGCTGCCTACGGTCACTGCGCTTGTCCCGCGAGTAGCCAAAGCGTGCCAGTCCCTCCGGATGCACCCCCTCGAGGTAGGTCGAGGTCGTGTCGAAGTAGAGAAGATCGGTGTCCGTGAACAGATCCCGATGGCGGGCGAACCACCCCTGTTCCACGGCCTCCTTCTTCTCGGAAAGAACATCGAGCGCCCGGTAGAGATCGTGAAGCTCCAGGTCCTCGAACCCCGCCCCGTAGACGTCTTCTGCCCAGGCGTAGGTCGCACACTTCGACCCCGGGGCCGATAGCCTCCCCAGCACCATCAGGTACACCACCTTGGCAAGGCGCTCGGGGAACAGCGCTTCCTCCAGCACCGGTCCCAGTGTCTCCTGCCACAGCCTCCCCCACACCAGGTGCGGTCCCCACATCTTCGTCTCCACCCGTGTACTCGCATCCACCACCAGAGCTTCTTCCTCGGCGTATCTCCGCGCGGTGGACACCAGCCGCCCCAGATCTGCCCGCAGCTTCGGGTCGTCGGCACGGCCCAAGGTACACAGCACACGCTGGCGGGTCTTCCCCTCCACGCGGTTGTTCTCCACCAGCTGCAGGTAAGTGACCACCGAGCCATCCTGGTTGCGGCGCTTCTTCTCCCGTACGAACATGTCACCGCATTGTACACCGCACACTACATACTAAGAAGAGGACATATGTCATGTCTGTGGCACCACAGGGGACCCCTCACCTTCTCCCACGCACGATAAAAACACCGATAGGATGGAACCGAGCGTCACTAAACTAGCCTTCAGCGTTCAAACTCGGGTCTAAGGCGAACTCAACGATCTCACTCGCAGAGTTGTTGTTCATTGTTCGTTCCCCCCTAACCGGAATGTGCGCTGCAAAGCGCACTCGCTGTTAATCGTTGTAAATCTTGTAGATCCCGAAGATCTGTACTTCCTGTTTAACATCAGGGGTTGGAGTAGCCACGGCGTCTCACAACTGCGCCGCGCTGCCAGAATTTGGCAGGAACCAGCAGTATCCCTATGATGACACATGCCGTTGCCCCCTGGCGGGGAACGGTGAAGGAGATTCTTCTGTTAGTGCGAGCCGCCCGCCCCAATTGGGCGGCTCGCCCCTTTCCATCCTATACCGTGACTTCCTCAACGCTCTTTCGCACCTCCTCGATGATCTCATCGAGCGCAATTGCGAACACCGCTTGCCCATCGTGGCAGCGGATGACCTCGGCTAGTTCATCGGCCCCCTCCACAATCTGGAACAGTTCTTCCCCATCTGTGACCAAGGTCAGCATGGCTAGGGGTCTTTCTACATCGATCCGCTCGTCGATCGCCTCTACGGCTCGACGCAGTCGTTGCATAGGAAGCCCCCTCGTCCGCAGACGGGACACCGTCATCACCTCGATCAAGTTGAGCATAGAGAACCTGTGGCGCCGGCCGCGCCCCTCCCCCGTCATCTCTTTCGGTCTAATGAGCCCCGTCTTCACCCAGTAACTGAGCGTCCCCACAGGAACGCCTGTGAGCTCGGCCGTCTCTCGAAGTGACATCGCCCGCCGCACTTCCTCCCCCCGCTCTCGCCGAGTCTTGCCCAAAGTCTCCTCTAGGAATCTCGTGTCCACCGCCCTGCTGAACCTCGGGGTCACCTGTTCGCCAAGGCTTGTAAGGACATAGAAGCTGTAGTAGGGGTCCTTCCCCGTCCGCGGATGGCCCAGCTCTGCCATCCTCTCCACAAGCCACGCCCGCTGGAGGACGTTCAGATGGTGGCTCAGCGTTGCACTGTTACGAATGCCGAGAGCCTTTCGTATCTCAGTGAACGACATCGCCCTCTCTCTTCTTTCCAAGAGGAGCTTCAGGAGCGCATGCCGTGTTCCATCGGCCAGTGCCTCCACCACCTTTGGCTGCAGGTACTCTGCCCTCTTTGCGAGAGCCCGCTTCATTTCCTACCTCCCTTTGGGAATGTCTTTCCGCAGTTCACATGCTCCATCCCGGCACCGCAGGTCGTCTCCTTAGTGCCCGGTACTCTCGTCCCCTGCGCATCACCTCCTTGGCATCCCGTCTAGCTTTCCCCGTTCCAAGTTCATGGTTCCAGTTAAGTATAGTACGGCGTTCTGTGTATGTCAATGGTCGCCTACCAGGGTCGGTTGTCCTTGGCTTCCGCTCTTCTCCCCCGGTATACTTCCCCTATGCCGAGCACCGCAGGAGGAGAGGCCAAAGCTGGACAAACGATCGTCCTCTGCGGCCCCTTCTCCGGAAAGGGCGGGAAGATCCTCCGGGGCCTGGCTTACTTCCTTAGGGAGTACGACTTCAGCGCCTACACCGTCGATGAGCTCTATCCTGTCCCCCAGAGGAGAAGGTACACGCCTGAACAGGCGCGCGATGCAAGCTACCGCGCCCTCCGCGATGCTGCTGCTGCCCTGTTCGTCTTCCTCTCCGCTCCCACCCTCGGCGTTGAGCCCGGCGAACGTGACCTCTGCGGGGGAGCCGGCTTTGAGTTCGGCCTTATCTACGAGGCGGTGCGGGGAAGCGGAAGGCCCTTTTACGCCGCGTTTCTCTTCGACGGGGAGGGGTGCCGCGCCCAGATCTCCACCTTGCTCAGGGGACAGTGGCAAGGAAAGGACCTCGAGTACACCATGAACAACCCAGGAGACCCTGAGGAACTAGCAAACGCAGCCTTCCTCTTGTGCCAGTCTCTGGAAGCCCGCCTCGACATCTAGCCTCGCCCCTCCCATAAGCCAATCCCCTGCCGTCCAACCGGGTGGACACGGCTTCTACCCAGCAGTGAAAGCAGAGAAGCTAAGTTACCACAAGCACACACAGTGGCTCGTGGCACGCTAGTATGGGCTGGGGAGGTGGGTCATATGCGCGGGTTCTTCTCAGTGTTGGCGGCTCTCCTGCTCGTCGTTTTCACAGCAGGTGCGGTCGAGATGTCAGTGCACTTCTTCGATGTAGGTCCTGCAGATGCCATCCTCATCCAACTGCCCAATCTATGCGGGTTCATCCATGGTGACGTCGATCATGACTCGTATGTAGGGCCGATTGTGCCATGGGAGCCGTGCCTGGACGGTGAATGCTTCCTGACCTCTGGGGTGAGGTTGCTTCTCCCTATAGCGCCTGCAGGTGATCTCGGCTGGCGCGTACTCGTTGAGCATCCTCTCAGCGAGCGTACACGTTTCTCTGACTGCGTCTTCCAGGTTCTCTCCGGTGGGTGCTCCCTCGAGTCCGGAGAAGTCGAGATCCTCCGACAGACGATAGTCACCGAAGTAGCATTTCTTGAGGGCTGTCCCACCTTTGAACGCAAGCTTTTCTCTTAGTTCCTTCACCTGTGACACTCCGGCCAGTAGCCAAGACAGCAGGTAATCCCTCTCGAGTACCTCCCACGGAAGCCCAAGGCGGTCACGCGTCTCTTGGAGGCGGGTACGCAGCGGTTTCATCCCATGACCAACCCGGCAAGGTTCTCTTGGATCATCCAACGGCGGTTGCGGGGGCCCGTGCGTGGCCCAGAGGGATCGAGCTTGCGGTAACCCTTGACCGGGTGTTGCTCAAGGAGCTTGAGCTCGGAGCGAGCGAAGCCTTGGTGTTCGAGCACCCACCCCAGCCGCTTAACGATTGAGGCATCCAGTCTGAGCGCGTAATCAGTGATGCGCGCTACATCCAGGGAGTCTCCCCAGAGCTGGAACGCGTGGAGTACTTCGGCGAAGTCTCCGTAGTACCGAGGCATGGCCAGCCCGTCGAGCAGCGTTCGCTCTGGGTCGGTGATGGTGACACGGGCTTCCCCGACCCAAGTCTTCTCGGTGCCGAAGAACCGTTCGGGCTTGACTTGAACGAACTGGTAGGTCACGTTCCTGACCCGATAGCCACTTTTGGAGTTGTTGCGCTTCTCTCCCTGGGCTCTAGGAATGGACGCATCTCTTGTGGTGAGCACGAATACCTGTCTGGGTATCTGTTCTGTCAGGCCGTGGTGGTGAAGTGCTGACCAGTGGGAGATTGCCGCGGGCTTCACTAGCGCCATAGCAACCTCGAACTCGTGGGATGGGCTTACGCCAGGCACGGTAGACGAAAGCGCGTAGAGACCATTGTGTAGGCGTACTAGCCATTCCAGTCTGACCAGGTGGTGAAGCGCCTGGCGCAGGTATCCCTCGGAGAGCCCGACCGTTGGCGCAAGGGCACGAGCTCGCTCGGTTGTGAAGATGCGGTCTCCTTCAGCGGACAGCTTCCTCACCAATTCTATTCCCGGTCTTGTACTCCTCGGACGACGCCTCGGCATGCCACACCCTCCTGGTTGCGGGGGCAGAGCGGACTAGATTCACGCCCGAGCCATGGTCATAGTACCGCGATTATTCGTCACAGGCAAACAATCCCCACACAGGAGCCACGGACTTCTGGATGCCCCTATGAACGCTGGCCAAGCGTCAACGGGCAGTACTGGCGCTGGAGGTGCTTCCGGAACACCTCTCGCAACCTCGAAGACCGGGTGGACACGCCACGCAGTACGGCAGCGCTGGTCTCCCTATACTTCGCTTATGGACACCCAAGGGCAGGGGGCCGGATCGAGATGAACGCCGAGGTGAAGGGCCTTCCCGAGTTGCATGTGACTTACGTGCGCCACGTGGGGTCGTACAGCCGGGTTGGGGGGGCTTGGAAGCGAATCATGTGTTGGATCATCGAAAAATGCGAGCCGGCGCGCGCTTCCTGAGTGCCCCAGGGGGGAACGGAGTGTCCAGGGAGAACACTGCGGCCACGATACGGGTTTCTGCTGTGGGATCTTGCTCGGGATGCTCGAGTTTGCCGGCTTCACGGAAGGATAACACGAGTACCAGCGGGTGTCGCTAGTGCTGAAGCTGCCTTTCGATTTCCCGTTCCAGCTCGTCGCGGGCGATGAAGGTGTTGATCTGTTCGCTGTTGAACCGCACCCACCACCAGTCGCAGGGACAGGGCCGCACGGCCAGCGCCTGCTGGAGGGAACGATCGCCTTGAATTCGGGTCCCAAGTGGAGTTCCGCCAGGGATAGTCCCTGGTCGAACCCGCCGGCATGCCGTGGACTAGAAGGCCTGGCTCGCCGGTGCCGTGCCCAGCGTACTCGAGCGAGCCGCACTCCCTCTGTGCGACCTGACTTTGAAGACGGCTCAGTTCCTTGTAGGCAGTGCCGATCTCGCGACGGTAAAGAGGATAGAAGATTATTGCTGCAGGTGACGTGAGGGGGACGGGGCGGTAGACAGGGGAGGCCATGGCAGGAGGGCCGGAAGTGGGTGCGAGAGAAAGGCCGGGGCTGCGCCTGGGGGGCTTCGAGTTCAGCCTTCCGGAGCTTGGCGGGGCGTTCGGAGACTTCGGAACGCTGGCTCCTTTTGTGGTGGGGCTCATCACCGTGTGTGGTCTGTCTCCTGCGGGGCTGCTCATCACCTTGGGGGCGGCGAACGTGGCCACGGGACTCGTCTTCAGGTTGCCCCTCCCTATTCAGCCGATGAAGGTGCTGGGAGCGATGGCCATCGCAGAAGCGTGGAGCCCCGACAAGGTCTACACGGCGGGGCTCGCCATGGGCGGAGTGTGGCTGGTGTTGGGGGCAGGGGGGCTTATGGGGCGGATCGGGCGCTGGACCCCCGCTTCGGTCGTGCGCGGGATTCAGGTCGCCTTGGGGCTCAGCTTGGTGATCCAAGGGGGACGCTGGATCGCCGGGGAGTGGTGGTTGGGGCTGTCAGCAGTGGTGTTGATCCTTCTCTGTCGGTTGACCCGCCACGTGCCGGGCTCGTTGGCCGCGGTGGGGCTGGGCCTAGTGGTGCTGGCTGTGCGCGGGGAGCTCATGGGCCTGGCTGGTCTTGGCATTTCCTTCCCCGAGTTTTCGCCGCCGGATCTCAGCCTCGTCTGGCCTGGATTCCGGGACGGGGGATTGGCGCAGATTCCCCTCACGATCACGAACTCCGTTATCGCCACGGCCGTCCTCCTGCGGCGGTGGTTCCCTGAGAGGCCCGTGAGCGAGCGGAAACTCTCCCTCAGCGTGGGGCTCCTCAACGCGGTGCTTCCCCTCCTGGGGGGGATGCCCGTCTGTCACGGGGCGGGAGGGCTGGCCGCTCGCTATCACTTCGGCGCCCGCACCGGGGGGGCGAACGTGATGGAGGGCACTCTGGAGTTAGCCGCGGGGCTTCTCTTCTCCGCAACGATCGCCGCACTGCTGGTACTGTTTCCTATGCCTGTGCTGGGGGCGATGATGCTCCTTGTAGGAATGGAGCTGGCCAAGCTCGGCCGGGAACTGCGCGCCGACTGGTCGCTGGCGCCGGCTCTGGCCACTGTGGCTGGCACTTTGGCCGTGAACATGGCCGTAGGGTTCGGCGCCGGGTTGGTGGTGCACTATCTTCTGTTCCCCGGTCCTCGGGCCCGGCACCCTCGGTTCGCCCGCCTGAAGGAGACGGGGGAGTGAGAATGAGACCTGCAGGCACTGTTCGCTCCCAGTTCACCCGGGCCCGTGGCCTGTCGGCAGCTGCGGGAGAGCGCACGCTGCCACGCCGGGCAGATCTTGCGGTTGCCCGTGCCACATCGCCGTAGCTATACTGAATTTATCAAGAGTACTTCGGGAGGTGGCTTCTGTGAAGAGTGTGGCATGGTTGCTGGTGGCGGCCTTGGTGGTGACGAGCGGGCTGCTGGGAATGGCGGAGGAGACGTATGTGGTGGGTTCGGACATTGCCTGGCCCCCCTTCGAGTGGGTGTCTGCACGTGGAGATTATGTGGGGTTTGATCTGGACGTGATGCGCTGTATCGCTATTTTAGAGGGGTTTGAGATTGAGATCCGCGACATCGCGTTCGACTCGATCATCCCCGGCGTTATCGCCGGGCGGGTGGACATCGGCGCGTCCGGGTTCACCATCACCGGGGAGCGGGCCCAAGTGGTCGACTTCTCCGAACCGTACTGGACTTCTGACCAGGCGGTTGTGGTGCGGGTCGATGCCGAGAAGAACATCGTCACGGCGATGTCCGGCGGGGCACGCGTCGGTGCCCAGCGGGGAACCACCGGTGCGGCGTGGGTCGAGGACGAGCTCCAGGGACGCGGCGTCGATGTGCAGCTTATCCTGTACGAAACGTACCCTGAGGCAGTCATGGACCTGATCGCCGGGCGCCTTGACGCTGTGGTCCAGGACGAGGCCCCCTCGATTCAGGCTGTGGACAGTTATCCTGAGCAGCTGCAAATCGCGGGGATCATCAAGACCTACGAGGAGTTCGGCTTCTTGGTGGCGTTGAACGACCCGCACGGGCTCCTGCCGCGGATCAACGCCGGGATGGAGAAGATGAAGGCCTCCGGCGCGTGGGGCGACTTGGTTGTCGCCTACTTCGGTCCGACGTTGGACGCAGTGGAGGCGGCGTGGGAGGAGTGCATCGACATTCTGCGCACTGAGCAGGACGTCGAGGAGTTCGCACGCTGCTTGGCGGAGCAGGCGAACGAGTGATCAGCCGGGCAGGGGGGGCTGCGGCCCCTCCTGCCCGTCACATCTCTACACGTGACTGCGGAACTCTGGGTGCAGCTGGGGGAGGCCATGCCCGTGCTCCTACGGGCCATGCTCATCAACATTCAGCTCCTGCTGGCCCTAATCGCGTTGGGACTGGTCACAGGAGTGTTCGTGGCGCTGATCGAGGTGTACGCGCCGCGCCCCGCGGCCGCTCTCGCGCTCGCCTACGAGTGGTTCTTCCGTGGAGTTCCGGAACTGGTGCTCCTTTTTCTGTTCTACTTTGGACTGACCCAGATGGGGATGGACATCAGTCCTTTCTTCGCTGCCGTGCTGGCGCTCGGGTTTCGCTCCAGTGGTTATCAGTCGCAGATCTTCCGCGGGGCGATCCAGTCCATTCCTCCCGGGCAGCTGATGGCAGCTCGTTCGCTGGGGATGGGATCGTTGAAGGCCATTCGCCATGTGGTCTTGCCCCAAGCCCTGCGGTTGTCCATTCCCCCGTGGTCCAACGAGTTCTCGGCCGTGTTCAAGGACACCACGCTCGCCTACGGCATCGGGGTAGTGGAGATCGTGCGCCAGGCTCGGTACATGTCCGTGCGCAATTTTCCGCTCACTCTGCCGGTGTTCATCGCCGTGGCCCTGTTGTTCCTCGTGCTGACGTACTTGGGTAATTGGGGACTGGGAAGACTGGAGCAGAGGCTGCGGGTGCCGGGACTGGAGTCCCGCGCCGAAAGGGAGGAGGCCCGTGCACTCTGATACCGCAGGCGCCCTGCTCAGGGTGGAGGACATGCATAAGCGATACGGCCGCGAGGAGGTGCTGCGCGGGGTAAGTTTCTCCATGGAGCGGGCGGATACCAAGGTGATCATCGGTCCTTCGGGGACCGGGAAGTCGACCCTGCTTAGATGCATAAACAGATTGACCGAGCCCGATCAGGGGCGGGTGTGGCTGGAGGACCAGGAGATAACCGGGCGCGGGGCACAAGTGAACAAGCTCCGCTCGCAGATGGGGTTTGTGTTCCAGGACTTCAACTTGTTCACCCACCTTTCGGCACTGGAGAACGTCCGCATTGGCCCCCAGCGGGTGAAAGGAACGAGCAGGAGAGATGCCACGAAGCTGGCACAAGAGGCGTTGGCCACTGTGGGATTGCAGGACAAGGCACAGAGCTATCCCGCGCAGCTCTCCGGAGGGCAGCAGCAGCGTGTGGCCATCGCCCGGGCCCTGGCCATGTCTCCCAAGCTGATGCTGTTCGACGAGCCCACCAGCGCGCTCGACCCGGAGCTGATCGGGGAGGTCCTGGAGGTGATGGTCCGGCTGGCCAAGGAGGGCATGACGATGCTCGTGGTCAGCCACGAGATGGGGTTCGCCCGCACGGTGGCCGACGAGATCATATTCATGGAGGGTGGCACTATCTTGGAGCAGTCTCCCCCCGAGACGATGTTCGGATCGCCTGAACATAAGCGCACTGCAGAGTTTCTGAGGAAGATCTCTGACCTGTACGGGGAGAGCGACTGATGGGCGCACAACTGGT
>PWTL01000048.1 GCA_003562845.1 Candidatus Acetothermia bacterium | reverse complement strand
GAGGTACGCGAACGCGGACTTTGGTATCGTCTTCTTCATTTTGCGAGGAAGGTTTCCGGGCAGCCTGAAGAAGAGCCGCGCGTTCTTTCGGGGATATTTTTTTTGTTGAGCCCATGAGAAAAGTATACTGCAGCGCTTCGTTGCAAGCAATGACACGCATTCAATCATCTAATATGACACCGAAGCACCATTGGATGAATGATATATCATGACACCCAAAATGATAGATTGGCCTAACAGACTCTTAACCATTAAGCCAACCTATCATGATGAATCTAACATCTAAGCAGCAATATATGGAAACATTAAGAATAGCGTACAGAAAAGCGAACAAAAAAGAGAAAGGGATACTGTTAGACGAATACTGCAAGAATACCGGCGAGGATCGGAAGTATGCCATTAAGAAATTCAACTATACGGTGAAACCGAAGACGAGACGCAAGAAAAGAAAGGAATACTATGGCAGCGACGTGAAAGCGGCATTAGTAGTTATGTGGCGCATCTTTGATTATCCCTGCGGGAGGAAACGGACAGAATGAGAAGCTTGGGAGAGCTTTCCTGTTCTCTTGCAACGGCTGACAAGTTGAAGCGGATCACGTCATCCACTATTGATAAGAAACTGATCCATGAGAAAGAGGTGGAGGCGATGAAACGACGCTATCGCCCAACCCACACCTTTCCTTTAAAAAACGAGGTACCGGTAAAAACCGCCGCTGATTTGGATCGGGAAACTCCCGGTGTGGTGCAGATAGATTTTGTTGAACACGGCGGACCCTCTTCTGCGGGAGAATACGTCAACTCTCTGTCTATAACCGGTATATCGTCCGGCTGGTGGGAAGGAGACGCCGTTATGGGAAGAGGGCAACAACGGGCGCTTGACGCTATAGACGAAGCAAGACAGCGGTTTCCTTTCCCCTGGACGGAGATGCACCCTGATAACGGCACCAACATCATGAACTATCATATCCTCAAGTACAGCAAGGATACCAACATTGATCTGTCCCGTTCCCGTCCGTATCGAAAGAATGATAACTGTTTTGTGGAACAGAAGAACTCCACACATATCCGCAGAGAGGTGGGATACCTGCGATATGACACCGAAGAGGAACGAAGGATCTTGTCCGATCTGTACCGCAACGAATTGCGGCTGTACAAGAATTTCTTCCAGCCGGTTATCAAACTGAAGACAAAAACAAGAGTGAAAGGAAAGATCAAGAAGACGTATGATACTCCTAAGACTCCTTATACACGTCTGATGGAATCCGACAGGGTTAATGGAGCGCAAAAGGAAGCTTTGCGGAAGATATACGAATCGCTGAATCCCGCAGTATTGCGAAGAGCGATAGATGATAAGTTACGGGCATTACAGAATGCTCATGACCGGAAAACCGGTCAACGAAAGGGGGTGGTATCACCAGAAGTTTCGGTGTCTTCTTATATCATTCAACCGGAACCATTACGGTGTCATAGTTAAATCATTTGACACGATTTTCTTGAAAATTTACCATTTCGGTGTGAGAGCAGCCAAAACTGGGCACTTCTCTCCCCTCCCCGGATCAGGCAATATCGCTTGATGGCAGGTCGTCATAGTACGGTTCTACAATAAGCTCCGAGGATACGGCTTTTGGCGGGGAATGCGCGCGTTCCGGTACTTTACCCATATGGGAAAGTATCCTGTCGATCACATCTCTCTCGGTTATGAACGAGACAATACGCATAGTACCGCCGCATGCGGGACAGATAAGAGGATCCACTTCATACACCTTCTGTATAAGCTGTGCCCAAAGGCGGCGGTATTCTCTATCGCTATGTGGCGGCTCCTCTTTTATGTCGATCCTATTACAAGAAGCTTCCTCTTCTTTAGCTCGTTTGCCTCTGGCCTTATTGCTGTAATAGCCGTAGTATCTTATCATCTGCTGGCCTTTATCCGGGATATGGCTGGTAATAGCGGCTATCCATTCCGGGGGGTCGAATATCCTAAAGTTCCTCTTGAGTGACGGATTGAGCCTGGAACGATATATGATCTTATCGTCCGATGATCCGGCAGGCAGTATTTTCTCCTGTGATAACGGAGCCCTGGCGATATACTGGACCAGTCCTTCCAGGCCGTCGGGGTTGTCATGCTCTATGTAAACATGGTTATCCACATTAAATCCCGAATGGCGCCATGACCTTATCAGCCTGACGATCCCTTCATGTATCTTGCCCTCTTTAAGCAGCATCCGGAACACCTTATGAGCAAAAAGATCTCGGATAACATGGGCAGGTATACGGGGTATGGATAAGAGGTCTCCCTGCTTGTCAAAACAACCTTCCGTGGCAATAGCATGCAGATGAGGATGAAAATTCACCAGGTCCCCGAAGGTCTGAATGGACATGACTACCCCCGGATACACGTCGCTTCTGCCGAGGGTCTCTTGGTATATCTCCTTAATGGCGGCATACCCGCATTGAGCAAGCTTGCCGAGGAGCTTGCGATCGTACATAAAGTAGATACGCAGCATTT
>PWTL01000109.1 GCA_003562845.1 Candidatus Acetothermia bacterium | reverse complement strand
CCCGGACATGGTATTGGACCGCCGCAAGTCACTGCGCGACGGAGGTCTTCTTCCCTGGGCTACGTCCAAGTCCCGTTGGCTGTGGGGGCTGTTGGACGGAGTGGGCAAGAGCTATGACATCCCTCGCGATGTGCCTCTGGGAGAGCTAGCGCCTGAGCAGCTGAACATCCTGCTCTACGGCACTGGCGGGGAGACGGTGCCCTTCAGCTACACCACATCACGCGGCCGGACCCGCGTCTACCACCGCACGTTCAGCGGAGTCATCCCCAGTTTGGCTGAGAACTACAGGGATTCTGCCTCCGATGAGTCCCGTCGCGAGATCGAGCAATACATGTCTGCTTTGCCCTGCGCTGACTGCCACGGGGCACGCCTGCGGGCGGAAGCCCTGGCGGTGACAGTCCGCGGGAATAACATCTGGGATCTGTCCACCCTTCCCGTACGGGACGCGCTGGAGTTCTTTCGGGCCCTCGAACTCCCCTCGCGCGAACAGTTTATTGCCCAGCAAGTACTCAAAGAAATACTCTTCCGGCTGCAGTTCATGGTCGACGTGGGGCTGGAGTACCTCACCTTGGACCGTCCGGCGAACACCCTGGCCGGCGGCGAGGCGCAGCGCATCCGCCTGGCAACGCAGATCGGTTCGCAACTAGCCGGAGTGCTCTACGTGCTGGACGAGCCCTCCGTGGGCCTCCACGCTCGCGATCACCTGCGGCTGTTGGCCACCCTGCGCCGACTGCGGGATTTGGGAAACACCGTCCTCGTTGTAGAGCACGATGAGGAAACCATGCGCCAAGCCGACTACTTGGTCGACCTGGGGCCGGGGGCCGGGGTGCATGGCGGCCAGGTGGTCGCCTCGGGCAGCCCCGCAGAGGTGGCCGCCGAACCTCGCTCGCTTACGGGTCGGTACCTGTCGGGCGAGTTGCGCATCCCCGTTCCCCGTGAACGTCGTCAGGCCGGCACGCGCTGGCTGACAGCACGCGGGGCCCGACAACACAACCTGCAGGGGATAGATGTGCGCATACCCTTGGGCCTCTTCGTCTGCGTGACCGGCGTCTCCGGCTCGGGGAAGTCCACCTTGGTGGAGGAAGTGCTGTACCGCGGGACGGCATGGCGACTCGGTTACGCAGTGGGCAAGCCCGGAGCCCACGAGGACATCGAGGGAGTGGAGCACATCGACAAGGCCGTGGTCATCGATCAGGCCCCCATTGGCCGCACTCCACGCTCCAACCCCGCCACCTATACCAAAGTGTTCGATCCTATCCGCCAGGTGTTCGCCGCCACCCCCGAGGCCAGGATGCGCGGCTACGCGCCGGGCCGCTTTTCGTTCAACGTGCGCGGGGGCCGCTGTGAGGCGTGCCAGGGCCAGGGAAAAGTGAAAATCGAGATGCACTTCCTCCCCGATGTGTACGTCCCCTGCGAGGCCTGCCGTGGAACGCGGTACAACCGAGAGACTCTGCAGGTGCGTTACAAGAACAAGAACATCGCCGACGTGCTGGACATGACCGTGGAAGAAGCGACCCGTTTCTTCTCCGCCATTCCTCCAGTCCGTGATCGCTTGCAGCTCCTGTACGACGTGGGCCTGGGGTACATCAAGCTAGGGCAACCGGCCACTGAACTCTCCGGCGGGGAGGCGCAGCGGGTCAAACTGGCTCGCGAACTGAGTCGACGGAGCGCAGACCGCACACTGTACCTCCTGGACGAGCCCACAACAGGGCTGCACGCGGACGACGTACGGCACTTGCTGGGGGTCCTCCAGCGGTTGGTGGACGGCGGTAACACAGTGGTAGTAATCGAACACCACCTGGACGTAATCAAGACTGCCGATTGGATTGTCGATCTGGGGCCCGAGGGAGGAGACCAGGGAGGGTACGTCGTTGCCGCAGGTCCTCCCGAACAAGTTTGCAGGAACCCCAATTCCTATACTGGGCAGCACCTGTGCCGGGTACTGGACCGTCAGGCAGTGCCCTAGAAAGATCCTGTCCTCATAGCTGCGCTGGAACAGCCGCCGGCCGTAGTGTTGACGAATACGGGACCCCACGACGCCCCGCCCCCGCTCAGATGCTCCTCCTGCGCGCACTACTTTAGGAGCGGGCAAGGGAGATCCGCGGCGAAACCCAAACGGCCGCCAGAGCGTATATCCGATGGAGGTGGAACACCTTGATCAAAAAGATGGCGCTGTTCGCGGCGGTAGTTGTGTGGGGGGCACTGTCTGTGCTTGCAGACACGGGGCCCTCGCCGTTGGGTCTCGTTCCGGAACCGGTTTCCGATCTAGAGGTATCGATTTGGACGGAGAAGTCCGAGTACACAGTGGACGACTATGCCCGCATCTATATCCGGCTATCCCGGGGCGCGTATGTGTACGTGTACAACATCGACGCCTACGGGCGGGTCCGACAGGTATTCCCTAACTGGTACTCACCTGATCCCTACCTCGGGCGAGGCACACATGTCCTCCCCGACCGACCCACCTATCGCTTGCGGGTTACAGGACCGGCCGGCGTGGACACGCTGCAGGTCATCGCCAGCACACAACCATTAGGAGTGAGCACGGGCACGCCGGGAGATCCGTACCCCCTGCTGGCCCCCAGTCCCGAGGAGGGTCGGGCCGTCATCCAGGGGCTCGTCCCGGAGCCAGGCTGGGGTCATTACACGACCGCGTGGACCACTTTCCGGGTGCGGGACACAGTGCCCCCGCCCCCGTGCACTCCAGGATGGGGATGGTGGGGAGCCGCTCCCTGTCCTCCCAGTTGGGCTCCGCCATACTACCCCTCGTACGGATGGGGCTGGTACTACTACGCCGGTGACTGGCACCTGTTCATCGGGACCTGCCCTCGGGAGGCACAGTTCTGCTGGCGGTTGGACGCAGACGGTCGCTGGCGGTTCAGTCTCCGCATCCGAATAGGCAACTAGAGACCGAAAGGGGAAAGGGGACGGCTCCGAGTACGGGGCCGGTCCCCTTAATTTCCCTACGCAAACTCGGAGAGCAAGGGTTCCAGCTCCGCAGCCGTGGGCAACGGCCTGTCGGCTAGCACTCCCTCCTGCAATACGGGATGCCGATCCTCGAATGTAGGACCATCTCGCCTGTACAGGACGCCGGTGAATACGCGATCCTCGCCGGAAGTGGCCACAACGAACGCGGCAAGGCGATCGCTCGCGTCGTGCCCCTCCGCCTCCAGCCGGAAAACACGCTCCTTGTACCAGGCAAAGGTGTTAACCCGATTCCACACCGGACAAGGCTGCATTACGTTCACCAGCGAGAACCCTCCATGCCGCACAGCCTCGGCGATGAGCTCCGCCGTGCCTTGAACATCCCCGGCGAAACTCTGCCCGACGAACGGAGCGTCCAGCGCCACGGCCAGGGCGGCCGGGCTGAATGGTGCGCTCAGCGAGCCGAATGGCTGCGCCTTGGTCTTGTACCCTTGTGCAGCGGTGGGAGAGGCCTGCCCCTTGGTCAGGCCATACACGCGGTTGTCGTGGGCGACAACAGTAATGTCCACGTTTCGTCTGATATTGTGCAGAAGGTGGTTCCCCCCCTCCCCATAAAGGTCGCCGTCGCCAGACTGGGCGATGACGGTGAGATCGTGCCGGGCCATCTTCACCCCCGCTGCGGAGGCCACAGTGCGTCCGTGGAGCCCGTTGAAGCCGTTGACAGATATGTAGTGGGCCATCTTCGCCGCCTGGCCGATACCCGTCACCAGCACCACACGATGAGCGGGCAGCTCGAGGAGGGCGAGGGCCTTGGCCAGTGCCTGCCGTATTCCGAAGTTCCCGCAACCGGGACACCACGCGAGCTCGACATCGGCGAGATACTCTTTGGCGTTCACCGTCCCACCTCCCGGACGATCCCCTCCGCAGTCAACGGACGGCCATCATAGCGCCCAATGCGTCCCTGAACACGCAGTCCGGTCTGCTGGGCTACAAGCCGGGCCAGCTGGCCGGTGGCGTTGCCCTCCACCGCGACCACACACGCCGCCTCTGCAAAAAACCCTTCCAGCTCTTGGGTGCGGAGAGGCCATACTTCGGAGAAGTGCACCAAGGCATAGCTTCCGCCGTCTGCGTTCAGCATGTCCACAGCTTCCCGAATCGCCCCATAGGTGGACCCCCAACCCAGGAGCACCGTCCGGCCCTCGAGCGAACCGTCAGGGTACAGCGTAGGCGGGGCCACGTCTTCTCGCAGGGCGAGCTCCTTGCGCAGGCGCTTCTCAGTCATCTCCCTACGAATTTGCAGGTCTTCCGTGATGCGTCCGTAAGAATCGTGTTCGTCCGAATCGACAAGCACGAGCTTCTCGGAAACCCCCGGCGCCGCCCGTGGAGAGATACCCGAAGCAGTCAGTGCAAAGCGATCGTAGCTTTCCATTGCCGCAAGCTCCCCGGCCGGCAGAAGGTACGAGCGCGGGGCAACCCGACCCGCATCCAGCGGCTCGCACAGCGAGTAGCTGTCCACCAAGTACTGGTCGGTCAATATCAGAGCCGGAATCTGATACTTCTCTGCAAGGTCAAAAGCTTTGGCTGTGAGGTAGAAAGCCTCCTCCGCAGTGCGTGGCGCGACCACATAGCGGGGGAACTCACCGTGGCCGGCGTGGACAGCAAACAGGAGCTCCTCCTGCCCCGTTCTCGTGGGCAGCCCCGTGGCCGGTGCGGGGCGCTGGCCGATGTGGATCACCACCGGGGTCTCGATCATCCCCGCCAACGACAAGCCCTCCACCATCAACGCAAACCCGCCACCGGAGGTCGTCACCAAAGAGCGCACTCCAGCGTACGCTGCCCCCAAAGCCATGTTGATGGCGGCGATCTCGTCCTCGGCCTGTTCCACGACCAACCCCCAGCGGCCAGCCTGGTTAGCCATGTAGGTAAGGACAGCGGTTCCCGGCGTCATGGGATAGGAAGACAGGTACCGGCACCCGGCGGCGATCGCTCCTGCCCCGACGGCCTCCCCTCCAGTGAGCAGCATCCGCTCGCCCCTGCTGTATGTCGACAGGGGCACTTGCAGCAGAGGTTTCCCGGCATGTTCCCCGCCCAAGGCGAGAGCCTTAAGGTTGAGCTCCGCCTTGTCTCCAAAAGCTTCGCGCACCACCTCGGACAGGACTTGCTCGTCGATTCCGACAACACGGGCCGCAGCGCCCAGCATGACCATGTTGGCGGCAATAGGGAGGTTCAGCTCGTCCTTCGCCATCTGCCCTGCCGGAATACGTATAACCTTGCCCGCAGCCTCCAGCTCCGCCTCGCAGACGACCAGGCCCCCGTCGGCCACAGTGGGGAGATAGTTGTCCAGCATCTCCTGGTTCAACGCGACCAGCAAGTCGGTGTCCTCGCGCGTACCCCATGCTGTGCCCTCGGTCAGCCGGAGGGCGAACGCGTTCTCCCCTCCGCGAATGCGTGAGTGATAGCTTTGCTCGGCGTACAGAGAGAGCCCGCTGCGGAAGGCTGCCCGCGCCAGCACCTCGCCCACAGTTTGCACGCCTTGACCAGCCGCGCCGGCAAGCCGAATGACGATGTCCATCATCCATCACCTCGCTGCCTGTCCCCACTCTATCGCAGGCGTAGGTAGACGTGCAGCAGTCCACCGACCGCCGTGCCTACTCCAGTACCGAACCTCACATCTTCGAAGAAAACGCCTACAGCTGCCCCGACCACTGCCCCGACGAACAGATCCCGGCCCAGGCCCCACCACAGAGGCCTGGGCCCTCCGTTCGTTCCTCTCACGGCGTCTCGGGGGCGTCCTCTTGCGTCCACCTTTCCTTCCTCAGAAGCTCGTCCCAGTTCCGGTCCACCGCCGCCTGGAAGTCATCGATCTTCGACTTCAGATCGGGGTTTTTGAACAAGTGGCGGAACCTTCCCTGGCCCTTGAGCCACTCCTCGACCGGCACGTCTTTCTTGGGCTTGTAGTTCACCTTGTACCGGCCTTCCTCCACCTCGTACAATGGCCAGTAGCGCGTTTCCAGGGCGAGTTTCGCCATGGGCACCGCACTGTCTCTCTTCGTGCGCCAGCCCAAGGGGCAAGTGACGTGAACGTTGATGAACTTGGGACCCTCGTAGCTCATGGCCCGCTCCACCTTGTTCGCCAAGTCAATTAGGTTTGCCACCGAAGCTTGCGCAACATAGGGAACGTGATGGGCAGCGACGATAGAGGTGAGATCTTTGCGGTCCTGCGGTTTTCCGGGGATGGCGTCCCCCACGGGAGAGGTAGTGGCTGAGGCGCAGGCCGGGGTGGCGCTGGATCGTTGCACTCCTGTGTTCATGTACGCCTCATTGTTCAGACAAACGTATAGGAAGTCGTGCCCCCGTTCCAAAGCCCCGGATAGTGACTGCAGGCCGATATCGTACGTTCCACCGTCGCCGGCAAAGGCGACAAAACGGATCCGCCGATCTACCTTTCCCACTCGGCGCAGGGCGTTATATGCCGCCTCCACTCCCGCGATGGTCGCAGCCACGTTTTCGAACGCCGAGTGAATCCAGGGGACGTTCCACGACGAGCCGGGATAACGGCTCGTAGCCACCTCCAGACACCCAGTAGCGTTGGCCACTACCACAGGATCCTCAATAGCATTGAGGATCGTGCGCACCACCATCGGCTCGGCACACCCCGCGCACAAAGAGTGTCCCGGAGCGAACCGAGCCTGCTTCTCCTCACGAGCTGCCAGCGTCTTTATGTTCGGCATTTGTCCCCCTCACTCCCGTAGCCCTATGTACCGCAGCTCCTCGCCGGGCCGAGCCGACTTCAGTTCCGACAGAGTCTGAGTAAGATGCTCGGTGGTTGTGTCCCTCCCACCGAGGCCGTAGATATAGTTGAACAGCGCCGGACGGCGGTCACGGTGCGCGAAAGCTGTGGCGATGTCCGAGTACAGCGCTCCCTGCGCCCCGAACGATATCGCCCTGTCGAGAACAGCGACTTGTTTGACGTGAGACAACGCCTCGGCCACCTCGGCATACGGGAAAGGCCTATATAGCCACACCTTCAACAACCCCACCTTCTCCCCGGCTGCGCGCAGCTCGTCCACAGCTACCTTGGCCGTGCCGGCAGTGGACCCCATGACTACCAGTACCCGCTCGGCGTCCTCCAGCTGGTACGCCTCAAAGAATCCGCGATAGTTGCGACCCGTTGCCTTCTCATACTCCTTCTGTACCTCCAAGAAGGTTTCCGGTACGGCCTCAATCCCCGCAACCTGAGCCCGCTTGAGCTCGAAGTAGTAGTCGGGCATGGCAAACGGCCCCCAGGTGGAGGGGTTGTCCACGTCCAGCAACGGGTAGATCGGTTTGTAGGAACCCACAAACTTCTTTGCCGGCTCGTCGTCCAGCGGCTCCACCACCTGCACAGAGTGGGTCAGGGTGAACCCGTCCAAGTTCACTATCGCCGGAAGCCTAACCTGATTGTGTTCAGCAAGCCTCTGAGCGATGAGCGTGTAGTCGTACGCCTCCTGCGCCGACTCGGCGAAGATCTGAATCGCCCCGGCGTCGCGGGCGAGATAGGCGTCGGAGTGGTCGCAGTGGATGTTGATCGGCCCCGAAAGAGCCCGGTTGGCCAAGGCCATGACTATAGGCAGCCTCATGCTCGCCGCGATATACAGTATCTCCACCATCAACGCCAGACCCTGGGATGCCGTAGCTGTCATCACCCGAGCTCCGGCGGCTGACGCTCCCACACAGGCCGACATCGCCGAGTGCTCGCTCTCCACCGGCACTAGTTCCGTACTCACCAATCCGTTGTGCACGTACTCGGCGTAGTACTCAGCGATCTCCGACTGTGGGGTAATGGGATACACCGCTACCACGTTCGGCTCGATCTGGCGCATGGCCTCGGCCACCGCCTTGTGACCGGTCATCACCTTGCGCATTCCGCACCCCCTTCGGGGACCATGTCAATTGCGTCCACCGGGCAGATACCCGCACAGACCCCACACCCCTTGCAGTGGTCGTAATCAACCCCGGTGACCTTCTCCTCCTTGATCTCAATGGAGCCGTCCGGACAGTGCATCCAACACTGTAGACACTGGATGCACTTCTCCTCGTCCCACATCGGGCGCAACGAGCGCCAGCTCCCAGTCTTGTTGAGTTCAGGCTTGGCACCACCGGGAACGACTCCTCCCACCGGAAGATCCTTCCAACTCTTCAACTCAACTGCCAACGTGCACCCCTTTCCCGGCCTCGTAGCCTCCCCGCAGGGCCACGAGGTTCTTCTCCAGTATGTCCTTCGACAGCTTGCCCCCCATGGTTTGCTGCACCTCGTCCTCCACCACTTCCAGGTCGCTCCCCAAGGCTGCTGCTACTGCCCCCAACATGGGAATGTTCGGGAAACCGGTTCCCGCATCGTCAGCGATCTTGTTCGCATCCAGTGCGACAACAGTTCCTGAAAAGCCCGTACGGGAGCGAATATCGTCTGCCGAACACTTGGTATTGACGATCAACGTGCCGTCGGGCTTGAGCCCCTCCGCCGTGTTCTCCGTGTCCAACAGCGACTCATCCACCACCACGGCCACGTGTGGTTCATAAACACCGGAGTGGATCTTTATCTCCCCGTCATCAATGCGGTTGAAAGCCCGGACCGGCGCACCGGAGCGTTCGGGGCCGTACTCGGGGAAGCTCTGCACGTGTTTCCCTTCCCTTAGGTTGATCTGGGCGAGAATCTGGGACACGGTCTTTGCTCCCTGCCCTCCGCGCCCGTGCCATCGTATCTCCTTCATAACGCCCTCCTTGATAGAAATGACTCGCATTATACCCGTGTGGAGCAGGCTTTCTCAATGCTGTAGCTGATAATTGTTGGTCAGTGGAGCGCGCCCGCCCAGGTCGGGCGGGCGCTTCCGGGGGGATCAGAAAAGGCGGGAGGTCAGGAGCCGCACTTGTCCTTAAGGCCCTCCAAATCTTTGATAATTATCTGATAGCGCCGTTTGCCGAGGATGCCTTCACGCTCGAAGCGGTTGAGGGTCATGGTGGTGTTCTCCCGGGCGGAGCCGATCATCTCCGCCAGGTCGCGGTGGGTGAGCCGGAAGCTGATGACGATACCTTCTTTCGTCTTCACCCCATATTCGTGCGAAAGCCTAAGCAGCTGCCGCGATAGTCGGCTGGAAATATCGCGAAAGGCGAGGTCCTCGATAATCTCCTCCAGATCGCGTATCCACAGGCCGAATAGCTCCAATAGCTGCAGCAGAATGTCAGGGTGTTCGCGCAGCCAGGCCAGACACTGCCCCCGCCCCACCCGAACGATGACCCCATCCTCCACCGCTACCGCCTGATGCCTCCGGCGGTGTTCTCCGACAAGTGCCATCTCACCGAACATCTCTCCCGGTCCCCGCAACGCCATGGTCAGCCGCTTCCCCGAGGGGTCCAGATAGGAAACTTTGACGTTTCCCTGTTCGACGAAGTAGACCGCGTCACTGGGGGTCCCAGGGTAATAGATCGTCTCCCTGGCCGGCACTTCCTCCCGATCCCCCTGCTCCAATAAGGGCCCTATCCCTGGCAGCAACCACTTCTCACGTGTGCTCTGCATGGCCTGATGAGAGTACCGCTCGCTGGACGGCTTTCGAAGGAATCAGGGCGGCCCGCGTGGTGGCCTCGGAGGCGTAAAAGAAAGAAACGCGTCCCTTGACGGACGCGCACAGGTACTGTGGACAGGTCGCGATGAGGGTCCAACGTTCGAGAAGGCTGGGTGTTACTTGAAAATGTTGCTCCCTAGAAAGGAGGTGATCCAGCCGCACGTTCCAGTACGGCTACCTTGTTACGACTTCCCCCCCCTCGCGAAGGACACCTTCGGCGCCCTCATCGGACGACTTCAAGTGCCCCCCACTCGGTTGGTGTGACGGGCGGTGTGTACAAGCCCCGAGTACGCATTCACCGCGGTGTGTCTGACCCGCGATTACTAGCGATTCCGGCTTCAT
>PWTL01000102.1 GCA_003562845.1 Candidatus Acetothermia bacterium | reverse complement strand
TGCTCATGGATATTCTCATGCCCAGCTTCTTTGCTAAAGAAACGTAGTCTTTGCTGGTGTATTCAGATCCCTGGTCTGAGTGAATGATATCGGGCAGAGAGTTGTTCTTTGCTGCAGCCAACAAGGCGTTGATAGTCAGAGACACAGAATGAGACAGCATACAGCTGAATCCAACTATTTCTCTGGTGTAAAGATCAATGATGGTAGCTAAATACAGTGTCTTTTTCTTGTATTTGAGATAAGTGAAGTCAGATGCCCAGATATGGTTCTTGTGTTGAGGATATTCTGTTAAGAGGAGGTTGGGGTATTCTGCTGAATAATCCGTGGTTTTACGGTATTTTTTGCCTCTTCTGCGAAAGGGCTTGATTCCGAATATGTGCATTACCCTTAATACTCTTTTCCTGTTGGCTCCCAGGTATATGGCTAGTCTCTTGTGGCCGTAGCCAGGATGCTTTCTCAAGACTATCTCTATTCTTTGCTTTAACCACCAGTCATTCCTTGGCTGCTGGTGCTCGTAATAGAGCATTGATCTTGAGATTCCCAGGGCCTTGGCCAACTCTGTCTTGGTTAAAGAGCAGTCGTGAATCAATTGTTTTTTTGGGATTGGGACAGCTTAACGGTCAAAGATCCTACCAGCTCTAAAAGTCCTTTATTCTCTTTCTTCAGCTTGGAGAATTCTGACCAGGAAGGGTTCTGGGAAGCTCCTTTGGTCAGCCAGCTGTAGATTGTCTGGGTTGAGACTCCGTGCTCCTGGCCGGCCTGGGATACGCTGATGCCTTCGTCCTTTATCCTCTTTAATATCTGCTCTTTTACGTCTTTTGATACCCTGTAACCTTTTTTGGTTGTTGATGCCATAGTAATACCCATTATACCTTAATTAAACTCTCAGAAAAGGTGTCTGAATTTTGGGGTACCTGCCAGGCCCCCTTACGGTGATTTTTTATTATCGCTACTATTGTTGGTGTCTCTGTATCACACTGCGAAACAATAGCATAAACCAAATCTTCTTCATCAAATAATAATAAATCACTATATGTGGGCAATATAAAATCTTCTGTTGCGGGATTGCAAATATCACTACCTGCCACGGTCTGCAGTTGGTTGGTGGGAACAGCACAACAAAGTCTAATGCCGAACCTAATTCCACCCAACGACGACTTTAATTCTGCTCCCCAAGGGGGAGGTCTAGTAGCCCTATTAGAAACTATGTTAAAGATTAATAAAAGTGCAATGATGCCAAATATAACTCCCAACAAAGAAAAGAGTTTGTGTTCTTTTTCAGTTAAAGCGATTATGCCGTATATAATGGCGAAAAAGGGAGCAAAGAACATAATTATTGCAAGAATTGCCTCAAGAAATTCAGGTGTGGCAGTATGTGGTTCCCATCCAAAACTCACAAGAATTAGGAAAAACAAAGAAACTCCTCCCAAAACAAAAGAGAGCAAAGCGAGGCTTTTTCTTGTGTTCCTGCCTACAGGAACCTTGTTTATGTTTTCATTCATCTGCTCCATGTTATTTTATTATACTATAAAATAAGGCAAAACAACATTCAATAGATTATTGGGGTATATTGTGGTATTATTTAAAAAAGTGCGTTTCCATAAAATAACTGAGATTTAATTAAACCATAAACAATATGACAAAAAGACGTATAAAAATCTTAATAGGCACCTTGATTGGTATTGCGATGTCATCTCTCTTGTTTTTTGTATTGCGATGTCATCTCTCTTGTTTTTTTATTTAATACAATAACTAAATATCCTTTCTGGTGCCCAACAAAACCCCGCCCAAAACAACAGAACAGAGAACGAGCACACTAAAAGACAGGCCTGTTTACTCCCCCAATTCAAGTAAATACTCACCCTCATAACTGGTGGAAATTTTAATGTCACCGTGCAGGTCTGTTCTTAAGATAACAACTTCATATTTTTCCAAAGTCTCCAAGGTTTCCTGATGAGGGTGGCCGTGCCTGTTATCTTTGCCGCATGAAATTACTGCCATTTCCGGCAAAACACTGGACAGAAACTCAGGGGAAGTAGAAGTCCTGCTGCCATGATGCCCTACCTGCAAAACATTGGAATTCAGGTTAAGCCCTTTTTCCACCAGCTCCACTTCTGCTTCCCTGAAAGCATCGCCTGTGAATAAAAAGCTGTTTTCTCCGAAAACCACTTTAATGACAGTAGAAGTGTTGTCTATATTGCTTACTTTTTGGTCCTGGAAATTTTCAAAAGGGTAAAAAACCTGCAAAGCCACAGGACCTCCGTAAATTACCTGGCCGGCCTGGGCAATGTGTATATTAATATCTCCTTCCTGAAGCAATTCTTGCCACTCTTTAAAGGCTAGAGTGTCTATAAGGGCTCCTGTCCATAGAACATTTTCAACCCGGTAGTTTTTGATAACCTCAATAAGCCCTGCCATATGGTCGTAATGAGGGTGGGTTAGGACAACAAGATCAATTGTCCTGTTCCAAAAAGGCATTTCCCGGCCCAGTTTTTCTAAAACAGCAGAGGAGGGCCCCCCGTCAATTAAAATG
>PWTL01000091.1 GCA_003562845.1 Candidatus Acetothermia bacterium | reverse complement strand
TGTACAGGTACTCGCGCAGGCGGATGTCGTCGCCCAGGCGGCCGTGGCGGACCATTTCGTACTGCGGGTAGCCCGGCGCCGCGTCGCCCAGCCCGTAGTGGGTGTAGACGCGGATCAGCCCCGCGCCGTCGTGCAGGGTGACGACCAGATTGCCCAACTCATCCCCTTCTTCCTCGCCGTCCTCGACGGCGTAGCTTGCCACGGCCGAGGGGGCGGGCGTGCAGTTCCAGCCGGCACTCGGGGTCGTACTCCCAGTATTCGAGCCAGCCGACTGGCAGCATGAGGAAAGGCTTCGACTTCTCGAGCATAGCCACGCTCCGCCTCCTACCCGGCTTTGGTGGCTGTCATTGCACGTCGTTCCTCAAGGGTCAGGAGTTGGCCCCGGGCCCGGCCGCCTCCCCTGGATTTACCCCGCGCGCCCTTAAGAGTTCGTTACGCGGAAAAGCACCATGGGCAGGCTAGTCGTCAGTAAACGGTTGCTCCGGCACCTCCCCACCGTCACGTGTCGTTGCCGTATGAGCTATCGTGCCTAGTAATAGCTTCTTGAAGTATCGCCGCGTTTCGACAACCGCAGCCCCATAAACGATTGCGCTACCGGTAATGCTCGTCAATAGCAGCGCCCACACAACTGGCGTCCCTCCCGCGCCAGGGGCAAACATAGGAGCTATGGACAGCACGATAATTCCCGCGATGCAAACTCGAAGCCAGAACAATGAGATACGAGAGCGCACGACACAAGTGTCGTTTGTCATAATGATCTGGAGGATACCGTGTGAGACACCGATGGGTAGTTGCCGCACGAAGAAGTACAATAGACCATTAGCACGCCAAAATGGAGCCGAGAACACGAGGATATCGTTCGACACGGCAATGACACGCCCGCGTCGCAAGCGTATCTCTCGCGTGAGGCCAGCGAAGACCTCATCGACACGCGACTGGGCCACTTCTATTTGATGGTCGACATCGAAATACATGGACGAACTCCGCGAGTGTGCAGTACGAGCACTAACCAAAGGTCTGACAACACTAAGGCATTTGCAGGATCAATGCTAAACACTCACAATATCCTACTGCGTCCAGGAGCCAGCCCCTTCCCTCATCGAGCTTGACGGGTGGGGTCACGAGCTGATAGTTCCACGCAACTGTGCCAACTTGGAGTGGGAGGCCGGCGCCTGCTCCAATGGTGCCACCATACCAGTAAGCCCCATTCGGGCCGGGCTCCCCCTTATATCCGCTAAAGCTAACAGGTCCACCGCTACCTTGGCCGGTGTAGAAGATTCCAGCAAATGATTCAGCACTGGCCCTGCCGGGCCCCGTGAACCGAGCCATTTCTATAGTCACACTCACGCCTGCCTGAAGCCCGCCCTCCCAGGCGATTTTGGGTGGGCCGCCATCGGGATCTAACGCCTTGACAATGCCCATCTTGATGGAAAAGAGGCCGATTTCGCAGGTATCTGGAAAGAAGATAACGCCTGTTTGGGCCCCCGCTTGGATGTTCACATCATCGGCAATCCAGGTTGCAAGCTGTATAATGCCACCAGCCGAGCCTCCGATAGCTTTATAGATTCGTTCACCCTGAAGCTTCTTCACATAATCCCCATAGTGGGTACCAGTTGGATCTACGTAGACTATAGGGCTGTTACCACAGTAGCGGTATAGATTCGAATCTCCTGCATCATACGAAAGTGGGTCGCGCCCCGTGAAGCGGCCGAGAGTCGGGTGGTAGTATCTCGCCCTGTAGTACATCAGCCCGGTCTCGGCGTCAAGCCGGCGGGTGGTGTAAGTGTAGGGCCAAGCGTAGGCGCTGGGGTTTCCGGTCGGCTGGAAGGCGGAGGTACGGACTTCCACGGTACCGTAGGCGGTGTAGGTGTAACGCTCAAGCACATCGCCGGAGGCACCAACCAGGGCAGTGACGTTCCAATTCGCGTCATTGAGGGCGTAGATGCGCTCGTCGAGCGCGCCGTTGGCGGTCGTGTCGCGGTCGCGAAGGATGAGGGCATCGATGTACCGGTCGCCCCAAACGTACTGGTTGTCGGGATCGCCGGCGAGGTTGCCGCCGTACGCGGTGCGCTCTTCGATCGTCTGCCAGTCGTCCGTGTAGAAAAAGTGCCGGGTTTCGGCCAGCGCGCCGCCGGTGTAGGTCTTCTTGACGACGCGGCGGTTGTCAGGCGTGTACTGGTACTCCGCAACCGTGTTCTGGCCGTCTTCGACCTTGACCATACGGTTCCAGGCGTCGAAGGTCGCATCCAGCGCATCGGCCGGGCTCGATGGCTTGGGTACGGCGGTCATGTTGCCCGCGCGGTCGTGGGCGGGCGTGGCCCAGGAAGTGGCGGAAGTGACTTCGTTGGCTTGGTTGTGCTGGCGCGTCTGTTGCAGATCCCAGCCGTTGCCGTCGAAGTCCTGCCGGAACGCGGACCAGTTGCCGGTGGCGTCGAGCGACCAGTCCTCGCCGAAGGCCTTGGTGGTGATGGCGTCCTTGTTGGCATTGAGTTGCCCGCGCTGAAGGTCGACAAGCTGCGAGACGCCGTCGTACTG
>PWTL01000054.1 GCA_003562845.1 Candidatus Acetothermia bacterium | reverse complement strand
CGCCGGAAAGCACGCCGCTCAAGTCCAGGACGTTCTGTGATCCGTCCACATGCAGACTCGTGGGCCCCGCAATAGACACCGCATTGGTGAGTTCTGCCCGGTTATTGTTGCTGCCCGGGTCGTAACGTAGTGCACCCAGAATACCCAGGTTCTCGCCAACCGGCACATCGCCGCCACGGCCCATGCCGCTCAAGGTCAGGGTGCCGCCAAACGGATAAACACGGTCCCCATCCGAGACCAAGCGCAATTGGCCACCGGAGTTGACCGTCACGCCCGAAGTGAACTCTGGTGTGGCTGGTTCCGTGATCCGCAGTACGCCGAAATCGACGATGGTCGCGCCGGTATAGTCCTTACCGCCACCGGTCAAGGTCATGACACCGGCACCCTGCTTAATCAGGCCACCGGGCCCCACCCAATCATCCCGGAAACGCAGTGCCCCATAGTCGTCGTCCAAGACGCCTTCCAGACCGTGGTTCTCGTTCACGTTGGTAATCGTGATCAACAGATCGCTCGCCAACACGATGGATGACTGGGTGCGGAACTCGACATAACCGCTACCCGAACCATCAATGGTTAGTTGTGCCGGCCCGGATGACGCCTCGAACGTCAACGTATTCGTGCCGCGTGCACGCACCCGGTTCATGTCTTCACTGGCGGCGTTATCGATCATGAGCTGTCCGATCGTGACGGGGCTCTCAATGTCAACTTCCCGGTCGCCACTGATCGGCTCGTTGATGATGGCCTCGGCGTCGACACCATCGGGGTAGGTACCCGTGCTCCAGTTCGCATCGAGGTCCCACAAGCCGTCGCCGCCGGGCAGGAAGACGGGGACGCCCGTGCCGGCACCCAGCAGGATCGCGTTCAACCCGCCGTCGGGATCTATCGTTTCCGGAATGCCACTGGCGGACGTGTCCGAGGACAAGATCGAACCGTCGACCACGGAACGCGCTTCGATCCGGCGCACACCGGTCGGTAACGTGTTCGGAATCAAGGTTCCCCAAAACTGCGGTGTGGTTGCGACGACTTGATCATAGAAGTCCGCGTACCGGTCATCGACGATGCTACCGGTGATTTCGACCAGCGTACCGGCCAGGGGCCGACTTGTCCCGGCTATTTCATCGTACAGGAACACCAAGTTGCGGGCCGCTTCCGCGGACTCGCCCATGATGCCTGTGGCCTCATTCGGCTGATCACCGAAACGGATCACGTCGATCTCCTCGGCCAAGGTTAAGTAGTGCTGTTCATCTTCACCGTTCTGGCCGTCGTTGAGCAGAATCCGGAGTTGGACCGTATTGCCGGGGGTAAAGCGGGCATTGCCACTCGGCTCGGTCACAAACCAACCGGTATACGAACCATTGCCGTCAGTGGTGAACTCGAAATGCCGACTCTCGAAATCCGTGTCGCGAAAGCGCGGCGCACTGGTATTGCGAATCCAGTCGCTCGCGGAGCCGGTGACGAAGATCGAGTTACCGCCACCATTTTGATCCCATGGATCGTCCGGCGTGATTACCCGGTTGCCATAGCGATAGGTCGCATTCGGCAGCAACCCGTCAAGTTGCGCACGGAAGGCATACGGGATGCGATCCTCATTGTTATCCGAGGCATCCTGCTCGCCTTGCATAAACAGTGGCACGATGACGCCCGTGACGTCGGCCAGCGATAGTTCGTCGGACTGAGCAGCCGTCAGACTGCCACTGGTGGCGCTCAGCCGATTGGTGCCCAAGCCGGTCAGCACCAAATTGGTGAAGGTGGCCACACCGTCCACTGCCGGCATCGATAGGTCCCCTGTCAACACGGCATCGCCGACAACGGCAAGCGTGATCGTGTCATCAAATTCCACGTCAACCAGGCCATTCGCGTCTACGGCATGAACAGTAATCGGCAGCAGCGGTTGGCCACTCTGCCAAAACGCTACGGGCTCCGCTTCAAATGCCAGTGCGGAGGCAGGCAAGACGGCGCTATTCGCGACCACGATATCGTCTAAACGCAATTGCGCGCGTGAGCCCGTTGTGCCTGCTGGATCGGTCCAATAGTAGCGCCACAGCAGTTGCACATACTCTTCGCCTAATGCTGCGGCGGGGAGTTCAACGGGGCCCATGGCTTGAGTATGCCCGTCGGTGGCATTGCGCGGATACTCGACCGGCTGCTCGCTGTCATCGAGGACATCAAGCCAAGGTCCGGTGCTGCCCACGCGATATTGCAATCGGATCGCATACTCACGGTTGTTGGCCAGTACCGTGCCACCCAACCACGCCACCGGGGCCTCGGTGACGTTGCGCGTGTCCAGCGCCAATAAGGCGCCGCCCAGGTCCCGGCCACGGCCGGTATTAATGAAAGCGATGCCGTCTTCGCCCAAGCCGTTCATTCGGGTGCGGTTCGATGCATTGTAAGGGAAATCCACGTCAATCGCGTTGCCGGCATCGGCCGCCGGAATGTGATAGGCGAACAATAGCTCCGTATCTATCTCGGTGTCGTCCCGATCGCTCTGGAGGAACAACATGTGGGGCGGAAACGCGTTGGCCGCATTGGTGGCGGCCCATTCCGTGAAGGTATAGGCATCGGCTTG
>PWTL01000064.1 GCA_003562845.1 Candidatus Acetothermia bacterium | reverse complement strand
TCGATGCTGGGGACGTTCGAGTATATGAGCCCGGAGCAGAAGCGCGGTGAGGACGCGGATGCCCGGAGTGACCTGTATGCCGTGGGGGTGATGGCATACCGCTTGTTGACGGGGCGTAATATCGGCCCCAAACTGCCATCGCGGATTGACCGTGAGTTGGTTGAAGGCTGGGATGATTTCGTGGAGCAGGCGCTGGAAGAGGATCCTGCGGAGCGGTTGTCGGATGCAGCGGCGGGATTGGGACTACTGGCTGAAATCGGGAAGCAGCTTCTCGCCGCAGCAAAAGCGAGCCAAGCCAAAGCAGAAGAGCGTGCAGCAGAAGAACGGGAACGAGCCGAGGGGGCGCGTAAGCAGCGGGAAGCTGCGGCGGCGCGAAAGCGCGAGCAGGAGCAGCAGCGGGAGGCTGAAGCGGCTGCGAAAGTGCCGCCACCAGCACCGCCGATGAGGAAGTCCGGCAGCGGGAAGAAGTGGGTTGTGGGGTTGCTTGTGTTTGCTGGGGTAATCGGGTATGCCATGTGGCAGAGCAGTCAGGGTCCAGGGACTACGGGCGGAACACGCCCGTCTCAGCCACCTGCACAGCCCGTTGTGCAGCCGCCACGAACACAGCCCGCCGCCACTGCGCAACCTGCTGCGCCAGTCGCTCAGCGGCCGGTAACGCCATCGGGGGAGCGCGGTCCTGTGGCTGGTCAGAACTGGACCTCACCCGCGACAGGGATGGAGTTTGTGTGGATTGCGCAGATGAATATGTGGGTGGGTAAGTTCGAGGTCACGAACGGGGAGTATCGGAAGAAGGAGCCCCGGCACGATTCCAAGAGTTACGAGAATCACAGCCTCAACGGCGACCGCCAACCGGTGGTCCATGTGAATTTCGACGATGCCAAGGCGTATGCCGAGTGGTTGACGCAGCAGGATCGGTCGGCGCTGGGGGGGGTGCGCTACCGTCTGCCGAGCGAGCAGGAGTGGGTGACTTATGCACAGTGCGGGGATGGACGGGCGTATCCTTGGGGCAACAACTGGCCGCCTCGTAGCGGGCAGGCGGGGAACTATCATGGTCAGGAGGGAGCAGGCAATTGGGGTAAGATCTCGGGTTATAACGACGGATTTCCTGTCACCGCTCCGGTAGACCGCCTATGGCGCAATCCCTGGGGCTTGCATGGTGTTGGCGGCAACGTATGGGAGGCTTGTGCGAGTGATTCGTCCGGCGGGTCGTTTGGCGCGTGGCGCGGCGCGTCCTGGTGCAACCTCAGTCGGGGCGCTTTGCGCGTTTCGAACCGCGGCGGCGGCGGCGGCTCGGGTCGTGGCGACTACAGCGGCTTCCGGTTGGTGTTGTCTCGCTGATCCTCCTTCGCCAAGGCTTCGGCGGGACACGGGGCTTGGAAACATAACCCTTTTGGCTTTGTTTAGCAGGTGCCGGATGGCGCCATTGTAAGAATGTAGCACAGGCATTACTGCCTGCGTATGTTGAGGATGGGCAAAAGATGCGCGCGTAGGGCGCTGAATTTCGGGGAGAGCACAGACAGTAATGTCTGTATCACATTATGAAACCTGACACAAAGCGACCGCCGTTAAGCAGGGCCAGCGGTGAACTGTGTCTTGTATAGGCACGTCAGGCCGGGGGCTGCTGAAGAAATGCATTATTTGTGTTGACGATGAACAATAGTGTCGAATATTGTTCATTATGAAATTCTGTTGAGAGTTGGTGATCATGCTTCAGGATGTGTTAATAACGCAGAAACGCGAATGGGAGCGACGGCTGGCGGAGCGCTACATCGAACGGGATGTCGGTTCGGGATTTGCCAGATCCGATGACCTGATCCGGGTCGTGGTGGGACCGCGTCGCGCGGGGAAGTCCTTTTTTGCGTTGCATGCGCTGGGCCGTGAAGGTGCGTGTGGTTATGCCAATTTTGATGATGAGCGGCTGCTGGGATTGAAGGATTACGACGATCTGCTCAACGCGATAGATGTCGTTTACGGTCATCCTGAGTCCATTCTGCTGGACGAGATCCAGAACCTGGATCGCTGGGAGCTTTTTGTGAACAGGCTTCAGCGCCAGGGGCGGCGGCTTTTTGTGACGGGCAGTAATTCAAATCTGCTGAGCACGGAACTTGCCACCCATCTTACGGGGCGGCATGTGCTGATTCCCTTGTTGCCGTTCAGTTTTGTCGAGGTACTGCGGATGGCGCAAGCTGTCTTGACCGAGTCGGAGCGCAAGAGCCGACTGGAATCCTATGTTCGCGAAGGTGGTTTCCCGGAGCCGCTGCTGAAACCGGTGGACCGCGATGAGTATTTGCGTACCATGGCGCATGCCATTCTTTACAAGGATATTGTGAAGCGTCACCGCATTCGCGCCATCCAGGGACTGGAGGATCTGGCGCGTTATCTTTTCTCGAATGTGGCGAAGGAGTACTCGTATCAGGCTTTGGCAAGGGTGACGCGCTGCCGGAGCGTAAATACCGCCGAGAAGTATGTGCGCCATCTCGAAGAGGCGTTTCTGTTCTTTTCGATTCGACGATTCTCGTTCAAAGTTCGTGAGCAGGCCGCTTACAATAAGAAAGTATATTGCGTGGATA
>PWTL01000039.1 GCA_003562845.1 Candidatus Acetothermia bacterium | reverse complement strand
TCCCCCAAGTACACCGTTCCGTCTAGATCCAGTATGTAGCCGCGCAATCTTGTCATGCTCTCCTCCAACGCCGGCTCCTCCGCTGCACCACGGTCACCCCCAGGATCACTATGGCTATGGCTGGAAACTGCAGGGTGTGCAGCCCTTCTCCCAGCACGATCCATCCCAACACGGCGGTTCCGATGGGAACGAGGTTCAGCACAGTGTTCGCCTCAGTCGCTCGGAGCCGTACCAGGGAATGGGTGTACAGCATGTACCCCACCGCTGTGTTCACCAGCGCCAGACCGGCCACGACAAGCCAGGCAAGCGGCGGCATCGCTGGAAGCCCTTCCCAAGCCAGGGCCAATGCCAAGAGCGGTAGGCCTCCCAGTCCCAACGGCAGGGCGGTGAGGGGAAGCGTTCGTAGTTGTCTGTCCCGGGCGGCCTCGCGGGCGAGCACGGGGAGCACGGCGAAGCTCAGCAGCGCCACCCCCAACGCGCCCCAGGCGAACGCGGGGGTCGCTGTCAGATCGCTGGAAAAGAACACTACCCCACCCCCCACGGCGGCGACCAGACCTGCTAGCTGTACTGGGCGCGGGCGTTCCCCTAGCCATATCGCCTCCAGTCCCAGTACAGCTGCGGGCACGAGGCACAGCACCAAAGAGCCGGCCGTTGCTGTGACCGCTGTGAGCGCCCAGAACAACGCCCCGTTGCCTAGTGCATACTGACAAAGCCCCATCAAGCTCAACCGCCGCCAGCGCCCCGCGGTGAGTGCGGGGAGACGGGAGCGTTCCCGCAAGAGGAGTGGGAGCAGCAACACGAAGGCCAAAGCGTACCGCAGTCCGGCTACGGTGAGTGGGCCCGTGTACTCTAGCAGAAGCTTCACGCCCACGAACGACGATGACCAGATCACCGCCACGAGTACCACCTCGAACGTGGCCAAAAGGCGCCGGTCGTCCACGCCCGCTTCGCTTGGCGTGTTCACTGGGCTTCTCTTGTTGAGCACTCAAGGAGACACCTCAGCTCTGCGTGGACACATAGCATTCCCTGGGGCAGTCTGTTTCTGCCTCCGTGGGCCCAGGAGCTGTCGGTACCCTCTCCAGCGCGAGTGCCTGCCGTGGCCTGCCCTGTACGGCTGCCCCCCGCACGACTCCGGGCAACTCCCCCCTGCACGCGCGGCGACCAGTTTTCGGACGGAGTCTGTTGTCTGTCTGCAGGCCGGCAGCCGAGGCCCGTCCCGGGAACACCGTGCGCAGCGGAGCACTGGCGAGCAGTGCTTTCTGCGGCACCGCGGTGCGCTCTTGCTTCAACCTCCTGAACTCCCGGAACCAGTCCCACGGCGCAGTCACGGGCTGTCAAGATGGAAGTACTACACACTTCTCCGGATCGAGGTAGATGCGTGTCTCCTCCCCTTCGTTCCCCGCATGCCGAGGGTGGCACTGCGCTCTGATGACTATGTCGTCCACGTTCACGAACAGATACAGAAGGTTGCCCAGGTAAGCTCTCTCGCCTACCGTGCCTGTGTAGGTGTTCTCCGTGGCTTCCTGTTTTCCGTTGACTATCTCTATGTCCTCGGGCCTTATGGACAGGTAAACTGGTTTGTCTTTGGTCAGTGCAGCCGGATCGCGCACCTTGCATAGCGCCCTTCCGAGTCCGGTTCTCATGTACACGAGACGCTTGTCTTCTGAAATCTCCTCCACCCGTCCCTCTACGATGTTCGTTGTTCCGATGAAATCCGCCACGAACTTGTTTGCAGGTTCGTGGTAGATCACATCAGGACTTGCCAGCTGAACAAGCTTCCCCGAGTCCATGAGCGCTACACGATCTGACAGCACCATGGCCTCTGCCTGGTCGTGAGTGACGTAGACCGCGGTCATTGCCATCCGGTTCACGATGCCCTTGATCTCGAACCGCATCTTCTCACGGAGCTTGGCATCGAGATTGCTCAGGGGCTCGTCGAGCAGAAGGACCTTTGGATTTCGCATAAGCGCCCTTGCCAGGGCGACCCGTTGTTGTTGGCCGCCGCTGAGCTGGCCGGGATATCTGCGCTCCAGTCCGCTCAGGCCGACCAGTTCCAGCATCTGCTTCACCCGCTGCTCGCGGGACTTTCTCGGAACGCGGTCTAGCTTGAGACCATAGCCGACGTTGGCGGATAGTGTCATGTGCGGCCACACCGCGTAGTTTTGGAACACCATACCGATGCCCCGCTTGGACGGGGGCACGAAGCCATGGGAGAACATCGGGGTCCCGTCGATCAGCACGTCCCCGCTGTCTGGTTTCTCGAGGCCTGCTATGCAGCGCAGGGTGGTGGTCTTTCCGCACCCACTGGGGCCAAGAAGGGTCATCAGTTCGGCCTTGTTGATCTCAAGAGACACGTTGTCAACCGCCCTCACCTCGCCGAACTTCGTCCGGAACACCTTCAGCAGCTCTTTGATCTCAATGAACCCCATATCACTGACCCCTCCCGCTTGAACCCCAGGCCACGTTGAGCACGCCTCCCCCTATCTTGGCGGCGAACATGAGCATGACGAAGACGATGCAGACCATCAGGAAAGCCATCGCCGATGCAAAACCGAACTCCATACCGCGATGCCAG
>PWTL01000015.1 GCA_003562845.1 Candidatus Acetothermia bacterium | reverse complement strand
TCGCGTTCCTGGCGGCGGGGAACATCCGGCCGGAGAAGGGATTCGACGACCTGGTCGAGGCGGCCGCCCTGCTGCGCCGCGCATGCCCGGAACGACCGTTCGCCGTGCTGATTGCCGGCACGGCGGCCGACGCGGCGTATTACGAGCAAGTGCTCGCGCTGCGCGAGCGGCTGGGCGTGCAGGGGGTGGTGAAGCTGCTGGGATTCGAGGCCGACATGCAGGCATTGTATGCCGCGGCCGACGCCTTCGTGCTGTCCAGCCGGTGCGAGGGGCTGCCGCTGGTCGTGCTCGAGTGCATGATGGCCGCCCGGCCGCTGGTGGGCACGCGCGTGGGCGCCGTGCCCGACGTGCTGGCCGACGGCGCCGGCCTGCTGATTCCGCCCGCGGCGCCGGAGCCGCTTGCCGTCGCCATGCGGCAGTTGCTCACCGATCCCGCCCTATGCCGCCGTCTGGCTGAAGCGGCGCGGCAGAAGGCCCTCGACCGCTACTCGGTGCAAGCCATGACCGACGGGTACATGGCGGTATTTGAACGAGTTACTGGAAAGGAGCCAGGCGACCTATGACACCTGCACGAGGAGAGAATGTACGATGACCATTACTGAACGACTTCGCACGCTGAGCGGTGAACTGCCGCCCGAGGCGCAAAGTGAATTACTCGATTTCGCCGAGTTTCTCCTGCAGAAGAAGGCGCTGCGTCCCGCCGCGGGCATTCGGCTCCGTGAATTGCAGGGTGGACTCGAAAACTCAGCCACATTCGCCGGCTCACCGATGGCCATACAGGAACAACTTCGCCGTGAATGGGATTGACTACCTGCTGGACACGAATTTGCTTACCCACGACAAGACGCTGCAAAGCGTCCTGGTATCCGAGTTGGCCAGCCGCACTGCGCCGCCCGAAACCTGACCCTCTTCTTTCCCAACTCCCAACTCCCAACTCCAGCCATTTGTAGCTAGCATAGCCAGCATAGCTAGCATGGCAAGCGGGGAACACTGCCCTTTTCACCGGGAGGCGGTGGCGTTAGGGTGTCATTATACCCTGAGTTACACGAGTTCAAGGAGATGACACGATGATCCTGGAAAATATTTACGCGCAATTTGCCAAGAAAAAGCCGGTGAGCGTGATGGTACGAGGCACGATCGAGAACATTTTGGCCGCAGATCGGCTGGATGCGATGTTCGAGGAGAACGCTCAGCGACAGCATGCCGGCGGGTTGTTGTTTTCGGCAGTGGCGGACCTCATGGGGTCGGTGGTGTGTGAGATTCATCCGTCGGTCCATGCGGCATATATCGAACGAAAGGAGCAACTCGGCGTCACCGCGAAGTCCGTGTATGACAAGCTGAAGGGGATCGAGCCGGTCGTTTCGCGGGCGTTCGTATGCGATACGGCGGGCCGGATGCAGGAGATTGTGGACCAGATGGGTGGGCTTTCCAAGCCCCCCTTGCCCGGATACCGAACCCGCATCGTCGACGGAAACCACTTGCGTCGGACGGACCGACGGATTGGTGAGTTGCGTGATTTGAATGCGGCGCCTTTGCCCGGGCAAGCCCTTGTGGTTTTCGATCCGCAGTATCGTCTGGCGGTGGATGTGCTGCCCTGCGAAGACGGACACGCGCAAGAGCGTTCCTTGCTGCCGGAACTGCTGACGACCGTCGAGGCAATGGACCTCTGGATTGCGGACCGGAATTTTTGCACGGTCGCATTCCTGTGCGGCATTGCCGCGCGCCGTGGTGCGTTCATCATTCGCCAGCACGGCAACCTGCCGCATGTTCTGAAAGGCCGACGAAAACGGGTGGGGAAGACTGAAACCGGGACTGTATACGAACAGGCGATGGAGGTCACGGACGAGGCGGGAAACGTTCACGTATTTCGGCGGATCACGGTGGTGCTGGACAAGCCGACACGCGACGGCCATGGGGAGATTCACATCGTGTCGAACCTGCCCACGGAGGTTCCGGCGGTCCGGATCGCCGAGTTGTACCGGGATCGTTGGCAAATTGAGACAGCCTTTCAGGAAGTGGCGGAAAGCCTCGAGGGCGAAATCCAAACCTTGGGTTATCCGAAGGCGGCACTGTTCGGCTTCTGCATGGCGTTGGTCACTTACAATCTGCTGTCGGTGGTCCGAGCGGCTGTCCAAGCAGTCCACGGGGAAGAGGCCGCTCGCACTCTTTCGACGTATTACATAGCGCATGAAGTCGCCAGCACCCAGATCGGCATGTCCATCGTCCTGGACGATTCCTTTTGGCAGAAGAAATATGCGAAGCTGACCCCGACCCAAATGGCGCATGAACTCACACTGCTTGCCCGCAACATGCGGCTGACCAAGTACAAGAAGGCCAAATGGTCTCCCAAGAAGAAACCAAAGAAGACCATGAACAAGCAACACCGGACCCATGTGTCGACTGCTCGCGTGCTCGAGGAATCACGCAGCGCGGCCGCGAATACTGCATGAAGTGCTAGCTACAAATGGCTGTCCTGAGGACTCGTCCCTCTTCGGTGGCCGCGCTGAAACCGCCAAGGACGCCACCCCCATACTGCCCGTTGGCGATGCCGGACGTCAAGCCCTCCGAAGGAAACGCGGAAGGATACGTACC
>PWTL01000076.1 GCA_003562845.1 Candidatus Acetothermia bacterium | reverse complement strand
GAAGAGGCGGCCTCCCATCTAAGCGACGCGCTGCCGCTGGCGCGGCGACTGGGATCGCCTCACCAACTCGCCGGGGTGCTTAACAGCTTGGGTTGGATACACGACGTGCGTGGGGAATACCGTGAGGCATTGATCCGGTACGAAGAAGGAATAGCGGCGGCCCGACGCGCGGGTGACCCCCGTGGCGAGGCGCATATCGCTGAGGGAATGGCCACCGTCTACCGGAATGTGGGCGATCACCGTCAGGCGGAGTTCTTCTACGATGTGGCCTGGCGGATCGCGCGGGAGAAGAGCCCCGGTCTGGCTGTGTTGATTCTCGCCGCCCGCGCCGACATGTACCGCTGGCAAGGGGACTGTGGACAAGCGCTGGAGGCGTTGGAGCGGGCCCGCGGGTTGGCCGAGGCGAAGAAACTGGATACTGAACGGCGCGGTCTGCTGCGTCTGGCCGACGGAATAGCCCGTGCCGAGCAAGGTGAACTCGACCAGGGGCTGCAGCTCTTGAGGAGCGGCGTATCTTTTCTTGAGGATCAGGGGGCGATGGGGGATCTGGCACGAGGTCACTTCCTCCTGGCCAAGGCGCATCTGCTGGATGGGCAGGAGCAAGAGGCCCTCGGGGAATTGCGCCGTGCTCTCGCGCTTGGGGAGGAGCTGGGCAGTACCCAGTTCGCCGCCGTCGAGGGGCGGCAGGCACCTAGCCTTCTTCAGCTCGGCGTGCGAGAGGGTGTCGTGGCCTCCCGCAGCATTATGCGGCGGGTGGAAGACTTGGCAGATGTGAGCCACGAGTTGGTTACCGCCGGCACCGTCGAGCCGGAGGGCCGTCCCGGGCGTCTGAAAATCTACGCCTTCGGTGAGGGGCAGGTGGTCCGCGACGGCAGTCCGATATCCTCCTCTGAATGGCGTGCAGCCATGGCCAAGGAGCTCTTCTACTACATTCTGCTTCACGGCCCTGTGGAGCGCGATGCGGTCGGTCTCGTGTTCTGGCCCGATCTTCCCGGGGACAAAGTGACCAATAACTTCCACAGTACCCTCTATCGCGTGCGCCGGGCTGTGGGAGACGACGCCGTGGTGGTCAACGATGGTCGCTACGCCCTCGGCGTCGACTACTGGTTCGACGTCGAAGAGTTCGAGTCGTTGATCGAACGGGCGCGGCTCCTGCCGTCGTACGACTATCAGGCGCAGGAGCTGTGGCAGCGGGCTGTGGAGGTCTACCGGGGGGACTTCCTGCGTGAGGTCGACCGCGGGTGGTGTGTCCCCAAGCGGGAGCGGCTTCGGGAGCAGTATATCGAGGCTCTGATCGAGCTGGCGCGATGTCAGGAAGCGCGGGGCGCCTTCGAGGAGGCGGTGGTGCGGTACCGCCGCGCGTTGGAGGAAGACGAGCTGCGGGAGGACGTCCATCGCCGCATCATCCGGGCCTATGCGGAGCTCGGTCGCCGGTCGGACGCGCTGGCCCAGTATCAGACCTGTCGGGAGATACTCCAGCAGGAGCTGGGCGTCGAGCCTTCGCAGGAGACCCGAACCCTGTACCAGGAAGTCTCGGGCAGAACTCCCCGCTGAACCCCGCGCCCTCTGCTTTCGGGTCGGGGACCTAGAGGAAGAAGCAGCGGCCAAGCCTTTAGGCTTGGTGTCGGACCGACTCTCACTCAGGTGCGATGCTCGATTGGTCCGGGTCTCTGGCTCCGAGTTCTCGACGGACCCTCGCCTCCGGGCAGGATCTTGGGTACCACAAGTGACTGGGGATTTGTTTAGAGCTTCGTTTAGAGCTTTGCTGAGAGATCTGTTCAGAGCCCCGTTCAGAGCTTCGTTTAGAGTGGTGTGTTATGATGGTCGTGTATCCTCCGACAAGGAGCGGCTTGTCGCATTGCCCGCGAAAGGTCGCGAGGACCAGTTCTCAGGGAGGGGTAGGATTTCGACGACCCTGCGTGGCCGATTCCCGCCGATGGCGGAATCTGGCCAGGGGAGGATTGACAAGAGAGGAGTGGCGGAAGGGCTCTCTCTGCGGTTGCGACGGGCGAATCAGGTCGGTGGGCGCATCGTGAGCCAGAGGTCGCACCCGGCTGACCGCGAGTTTGGACGGCAGGCGTTGCGAGGAGGTGTTGCTGGACACGCAAGTCGTGGTTCTGCAGAGAGCTCGATCCAGGACAGCATAGGGCTGGAACCGCATTTCACGGGTACCGACGTGCTGAGCTAGTGAGAAGCTGCCGGCGATAGGATGCCGCGGGATCGGTGGTGCAGGCGGGCGCAAGGAAGAGGATAGTGGACCCGCATGACGCAAGAGGAAGGGCTCCGGCTACGACATAGAGGCGTCTGGCACTTAGTGCAGGCAGTCCGAGTAGAGCAGCTTCATCCTACGTGGTCTGAGAGAAAGGGGGTGGTAACGAGGGAACCAGCTGCGGAAATCTGTAACACGTCGGCGACTCTAGGTGATCGGGATGTCCGCGTTGTCAGTAGGACGACTCGATGACCTACCATCGCAGCAGCGGACAGGATCCTCTCGTGTCGGTCGCACTGTAGAGGGGGCCTGGCTAACACAGAACCAGGTGATCGCAGGCCGCATGGAGACGCTCGTGGTCTTCTTCGTTTAATGGGTGTCCATAGCG
>PWTL01000056.1 GCA_003562845.1 Candidatus Acetothermia bacterium | reverse complement strand
GCCATAGCCATAGTGATCCTGGGGGTGACCGTGGTGCAGCGGAGGAGCCGGCGTTGGAGGAGAGCATGACAAGATTGCGCGGCTACATACTGGATCTAGACGGAACGGTGTACTTGGGGGAGACAGTGGTTCCCGGCGCTCCAGCCGCGGTGGCCGAGCTGCGAGTTCGGGGCCGCAGACTCATGTTTTTGTCGAACAAGCCATTGGATTCCCGCGCTGCCTACGCCGAGAAGCTCTCCCACATGGGCATTCCAGCCCGGGAGTCCGACGTTTTGAACTCCTCCTTCGTCCTCGCCCGATACATGGCCCAGGAAGAGCCCGGCGCTCGGGTGTTCGCCATTGGCGAGCCGCCGCTCCTCGAGGAGCTGGAGCGCGCCGGACTCACGGTGACCGACAACCCGGCACGCATTGACCACGTCGTGGCCGCCTTCGATCGCACCTTCGACTACCGAAAACTGAATATCGCTTTCCAGGCGTTGCGGCGGGGAGCAGGTTTCTGGGCGACCAACCCCGACCGCACCTGTCCGGTGGACGGAGGCGAGATTCCCGACGCTGCAGCGGTGATTGCCGCCCTTGAGGCCACCACAGGCCGGAAAGTGGGCACAATAGCGGGAAAGCCGTCCCCGCTCATGATGGAGGCTGCCCTGACGGTTCTTGGTCTGCCTGCGCAGTCTTGCGCCATGGTCGGCGATCGCCTGGAAACCGACATCCGTATGGCGTTGGAGTCGGGGCTTGTCGCCGTGCTCACCCTCACCGGAGTCGCCAAGCGGAAGGACCTGGCCAGCGCGGAGCATCGGCCTCACTACGTGATCAACAGCCTGGCCGAGCTCGCAGAGCTCGATCTGAGGACACAAAAGTGAGCGCCGCTCGAATTGCAGTGATAGGCGCCGGCGTGGTGGGCACGCTCATCGCCCGCGAGCTGACCCGGTTCGAGGTCGAAGTACTGCTGCTGGAGACCCAGCCGGATGTCGGCTGGGGGGTGACCAAGGCCAACTCGGCCATCGTCCACGCCGGCTTCCACGACGCCCCGGGCACAGCACGTTCCCAGTTCTGCGGGGAGGGCAACGCCATGTTCGACGAGCTCTGTGCGCAGCTCTCCGTCCCCTTGATACGCGTGGGGTCATGGGTCGTGGCCCTGGAAGAGGCGGACCTGGAGGTGCTAAACAGGCTCAAGGAGCAAGGTGAAGCCAACGGCATCCCCGGCTTGGAGATCCGCGGGCCCGCGGAACTGCGGGTCCAGGAACCCGCGCTCAACCCGCAGGCGCTCGCCGGTCTGTGGGCGCCCACTACCGGCATCACTGAGCCATGGGCGTTGGCCATCGCCGCGGCCGAAAACGCCGTAGCCAATGGAGCTAAGCTTCTGTTGGGGCACGAGGTGACCGCGATCGAGGTCCGGGAAGGGCGGACCTGGGGGCTGACTGCAAACGGGCTGCAGTGGAGCGTGGACGGAGTGGTCAACGCCGCGGGGCTCTACTCCGATCGAGTGGCGACCCTGGCCGGGATCACGGCCGCACCCCTGACCCCGCGTCGCGGAGAGTATGTGCTATTGGACAAGGCGGTCGGGGAACTCCTGCGCTCGGTTCTCTTCCCCACGCCCAACCCGGCATCCAAGGGGATCCTGGTCCTGCCCACGGTGGACGGAGGGATCCTGCTCGGCCCCACCGCCGAGAACCTTCCACCCGAGCAGCGGGACAACACCGACACGACCGCCGATGGATTGCGGGCGACAATCGAAAGCGCGCGGAAGCTCGTACCATCGCTCGACCTAGGCCGCACGGTGAAGACGTTCGCCGGACTGCGTCCCGAATCTCCCTCGGAAGACTTCGAGGTCGGGCCTACCGAAGTCGAGGGCTTCTACCAAGCCGCGGCCATGCGCTCCCCGGGGCTCACTGCGGCGCCGGCCGTGGCGAAGTGGCTGGTCCACGAGGTCATCGCCCCGGCGCACGGTCTGGCCCGGCGCGCGGGTTTCGACCCGCGGCGCGCGGGGATCACAAGGCCGGCCGACCTCAGCGAGGGGGAGTGGGAAGCGCTTATCAAGTGCGATCCCCGCTACGGGCGGATCGTGTGCCACTGCAACCGCGTCACCGAAGGGGAGGTGCTGGAGGCGATCCGCCGCGGAGCCCGCACGTTGGATGGCGTGAAGTTCCGCACCCGTGCGGGCTTCGGCCGCTGCCAGGGGGGCACCTGCATCGACGAGATCTTGGGAATCCTGGCCCGCGAGCTGAAGGTCGACCCTGAGGCGATCGAACAAGGGCCTGTCGGCTCTAGGATTGTGTGCGCGAAGGTGCGACCGTGAAGCCCGTTACTGTGGACGTCCTGGTGGTAGGAGGCGGCGCTGCAGGGATGGCCGCTGCAGCCGCGGCCGCGGGGACCGGCGCCCATACATGGCTCCTGGAGAGACGAGGGGAACTCGGCGGCGTGCTGGAGCAGTGCATCCACCCCGGCTTCGGCCTGCACCTCTACCGTGAGGAGCTCACCGGCCCGGAGTTCGCTCACCGCCTGCGGGAGGAGCTGACCGAGTCCGGGGCCCACGTGCGACCGGTAACGGAAGTTATCGCTGTGGATGCGGACAAGCGCCGCGTGTGGGCCGTCGGTCCACAGG
>PWTL01000009.1 GCA_003562845.1 Candidatus Acetothermia bacterium | reverse complement strand
GGGGTTCACCGAGCAGATCATTGCCGGTGAGCTGATGAGGCTTATCCTTGAGGACAGGGGCTACGACGTGCAGTTGTCGACAGGCATGTCGACCACCATCCTCCGGGAGGCTCTGCTTGGTGGCGACATAGATATCTGTATGGAGTACACGGGCACCGGTTGGCTGACGCACGCCGGGATGCCCTACGAGGGCGAGTCGCCGGTGGAAATGTATGAGCTGATCAAGGAGTATGACCTGGACAACGACATCATCTGGCTCGACCCCATTTGGTGCAACAACACCTACACGTTGGCCGTCCATCGAAACCTCGCTGAGGAGCAGGACATGGTCACGATCTCCGATCTGGCAGAGTACGTACAGGAGAGGGACGGTCGCGTGCGGATCGCCGTGACCATCGAGTTCGCTACCCGCCCGGACGGGTTGAGCGCGCTTGAGGACCTGTACGGGTTCGAGTTTGACCCGGGCTACATCACCGCGGCACTGGCCGGCGTACACCTACAGTTCATGATCAGGGGAGATGTGGAAGTCGGTAACCCGTTCGGGACCGACCCCCAGATTATCGAGTTCGACTGGGTGGTGCTGGAGGACGACAAGCTGTTCTGGCCGCCGTACGACCTGTCTCCGAACGTCCGTGCGGACGTGCTGGAGGAGCATCCGGAGCTCGAGGGGATTCTGGGCGAGCTCGTTGCCGCCTTCCCCGAGGAGCCGGACGCTGCTCAGCGCAGGATGGCCGAGCTGAATGCACGTGTGGCCATCGACGGGTTGGAACCTGTGCAGGCCGCCCGGGAGTTCTTGCTCGAGCACGGCTTGATCGAGGGCTGACCTGAGCACGGTATCAGCGCAAGTGAGAGGCAAGTGAAGGGGGCCGACCGCAAGGTCGGCCCCCTGTACATGGTTGCGGGTGTTTATTGCGCTCGCCCTGTGCGCAGCTGCTGGGCCACATGAACTACCCGTCGGGTCATGTGCCCCAGGGCCTGGAGCACCTCCGGGGACACTTGCGGGTGCTCGGGATCCGTCGTAGCGCTTACGCCATAGGGGTTCCCTCCTGCGGCGAACACCTTGGGGTCAGTGTAGGCGTCGGCCCAATCCATATCATCTCCAGTGACCTCGAGGACGTCCCGGGTGGCGTCGGCATGGGCGCGCCATGCGGGGTTGGCGTCGATGGCGCTGTCCGGCGCCAGCTCTCGGACCTTGCGCAGGCGCACTTCGGCGTCCTCCTGCTCCGCTGCCTGTTGGGCCGCGATGGCCATCGGGTAGTTGGTGCCTGTAGCGCTGTAGTAAAGGACTGTCACCTTCACTTGAGCCATGGTCACCTCCTGTTGTGGCTAGTCTGAGCACGTGTACCACTGGGCCGGTCCCGCTGTGGTTTCAAGGGGAGCGTAGCTCGCTGGCTAGTTCTGCACTCCACAACGCGCTCCTCGTCGACTTCCTCGACGCACACGATGGGTTCCGCCCGGCAAAGGGACACGCGGGGCCCACTGGAGTGCCCGTGGCCGCCGAGTACTACGCTCCCATGACCTCCATGCTGCGCTGCATTGCACATCCGAAAGATCAGTGTCCAGACCTTCCGGGAGGGGGCCGCTGCGGTCCGGTTCCCGCCCTTGGCCATCCACCAGGCGCAGTACTCGTTGCCTTGGGCAGTGGCAGCCGCAGCCGTCGACGGGGAACTGGGCGTGTACCAGGTACGCGAGGACCGCCTGAGCGACGGGCGCCTGCTGGCACTTCTGTAGATGGGGCTGTCCTGCGCCGGTCTTTCCATGTCCCTCCGTCTGGGGCAAGAGTTAGGGTCCCGGTATTGTGGTGCGTTTGTCTCCTGCGTGTTCGAATGCCGGCGTTCCGTGGGGTATCCTGCAGCCAGAGAGCGCGCTTGAGTCCCTGGGGATAGGCGCATTGTGGCTGCGCATGGGGAATCCCAGCCGGCGCCCGTGAGAGGGCGGATGCCTGGAAGAGAGAGGGGGTGGATGCGATTGCCCGACATGGGAGCCTGGAGAAAACTTGCTGAGAGGTACTTCGCGCCGGCCTGGAAAGTTGACCATCCTGTGGAGGTGGAGTGTGGAGAGGGTGTCCACTTGGTCGACCGACAAGGGAATCGGTATGTGGATTTCACCTCGGGTTATGGGCCCACGCTAACAGGCCATTGCCATCCGCGTGTGGTGAAGGCCATTCGACACCAGGCGGGACGCCTGATTCACACAGCGACAACTGTGTACAACGAACCCGTGGTAAGAGCTGCGGAAGCGGTCCTGGCTGTCGCCTCCATTGGTGGCGATCCAATGATCCACTTTATGAACAGCGGAGCGGAGGCTGTTGAGGCGGCCATGAAGCTGTCCCGTCTGGCCACGGGAAGACCGGCGTTCATTGCCTTCCGCGGCGCCTTCCACGGGCGGACGCTTGGCGCGCTTTCGCTCACCACTTCGAAGGGGCTGTACCGGGATTGCTGTGAGCCCCTCGTGCCGGGAGTCTACTTCGCTCCTTATCCATACCCCTTTCGCAGTCCCTTCGGGCAAGACCCTGAAGCGTGTGCCCAGGGATGTCTTGCTGAGGTGGAGCTTCTGTTTGAACACATCGTCCCCCCGCGCCAGGTGGCGGCAATGTTTGTGGAGCCC
>PWTL01000042.1 GCA_003562845.1 Candidatus Acetothermia bacterium | reverse complement strand
TGAGAATATCATGCTTAGTGTTAGGCGATGCCGTGATGGTATCATCGCCACGCCAGTCCGTCAGAAGCAGCGTAATGGGCAATGGATGGCGTCCAGTGCTGGTGACTTCGATCACATAGCCCTCGTCGATTGCGATCACGGCGACGTCATCGCGCCGCGCCGTGAAGCACCATAGCGCGTATGCGCACCCGACAACTCCCAGCGCGACGACGGCGATTGCCACGATTCGCTTCATCTTGTAATAATCGCATTCACTCATAGGAAATCCATTCGTCCCCCATAACTCACGAATAGCCCGGCGAGGCTGGCGTCGAAGTGCCTGGGGTTTGCCCTCGGCGTCGCACGCGGTAGTATTGTCCAGCGGATCGGTCAGACTGGCCATATTGCCCCCCGTGTCGAAAGCGAACGTCGTGCTATCGCCGTTCGGGTCCGTTACCCTCACTCTCCGGGCGATTGCATCATAGCCGAGCGTGGTGGCGTGGTCAAGCCCGACTGCGCGCTAAACATGCGTAAACTGCAAGCCTGACACCTACTGCCGCGACCGCAGAGCAAGTACCGCCGCTACGGCGAAAGGCAATGCAACCAGAACGCCTACGATGCCACCAATGGAAGAAAATGCTTTCAGATAGTACATCCCGTCTTTTGCAAAGATGACTGTCTCGTCCAACAACATAAATGCGCCCCACAAAACGGTAGAGATCAAAGGCCCCAGAACACACACGCACCCAGCGATGAAAAGGTACCGCAATGGTTCACTACCGCGTCGTGCTGGCATCTTGCGTTCGTCCAACGGCACCCGCGCTGGACTGCTCTTAGCTACTGCTTCTGAGTTTGTACGCCGTTCCCGGAAAACTGCAATCATTACCCATACCAGTTCAGCAACCACTATTCCCATCAAAGCTCCCACTGGTCCAGGTTTATGGTCACTCAGGAATCCTGCCAACAGGAAACCGGTGAGCGCCCCTAAGACAAGCAGCACGGGCGCTGAACGCAAGGTGCCCAAACGGCCTATCGCGAGGAGGCAGAATAGTGTGCTCACTGTCGCGGTAACAGCGACAAATACCGCCGCTGACAATGCGCTGATCGAATGAACGACGATGCTGGTAGCGCATATTGTTGCCAACAACAACGCGCAGAATATGCCAGCGACAAGTCGTCTGTAACATCGTCGATCCATAGTTCCACTTTCGTGCATCAACCTGTCGATGGTTCCTAACGGTAGCGGCAATTCGGTGGCACCGTGCAACAGCGCGTTTCGACGCTCATCATTTCTTTCAAACGCCGGACCATTACTGATCATTCACCTGCTACACTAAATTACGCGACATGGGAGAAACGTTCGTTCCCCCAAGCTCCTTGACATCACATGGGCGGCGGAAAGTTTTCAGCGGCGTCGTCAGGAATATCTTTACGGTAAAAAATGCCGCCGAACCCGCCGTTGTCGAAGTATACGACCGTTCCGTCGCAGAAGATGACACGATATGCCGCGTGGCCTCGAGTAATTCCCCTTGGGGGATCAAAGGTAAAGCTAGTGACATTGCGACTGCTGACGCACAATCAACCACCACCTCCTCTCGTAGCATGGAGTTGGCGTTCAAACTCAAACGTCCAGCGCTGGCAATACTCGGGCCATATTGGAAACGCCCGCGTGTGCTGAGCGGCAGTAAGCAACCGGACAACATATCTGTCGCAGCACCGTTGGGTACAGCCAGCGTCTTTGCATGACTCGGAGTCTTCGATCGTAGAGCATATTTCCGAAAGTGTTCGTTCTTCAGCAGGTAAAAGCATTTCATGCCAATCTCGACCAAGCACGACAGGACATGGATCTCCACCCGTCCAGGTGTCTGGAACGGAAATGTATCTGTAGATTCTGTGAGGAGGGGTAATGCTTTGTGCACAACGGACGACACGTGTACCTTCAGGATCGCTATGCATAGCTGGACTCCCAAAGCAATACCGATAGACGTTCATGTCGTTGGCCTCATAACCAATCGGATCGCGACTCACAAACCGACCCAACCCAGCATGATACATTCGGTTGCGGTAGTACATCAGCCCGGTCTCGCGGTCACGTCGGCGGGTGGTGTAGGTATAGGGCCAGACGTACGCGCTGGGGTTGCCGGTCGGCTGGAAGGCGGAAGTGCGGACTTCGGCGGTGCCGTACGCCGTGTAGCTGTAGCGTTTGAGAATGGCGCCGGAGGTGCCAATCAGGGCCGTGACATTGAAGTTGGCGTCGTGGAGGGCGTAAAGGCGCTCGTCGAGCGTGCCGTTGGCGGTGGTGTCGCGGTCGCGGAGGATCATCGCGTCGATGTATCGGTCGGCCCAGACGTACTGGCTATCGGGATTGGCGGCGATGGCGCCGGCCGACGAGGTGCGTTCTTCGATGGTCTGCCACTCGTCCGTGTAGTAGAAGTGCCGGGTTTCGGAAAGCGTGCCGCCGGTGTAGGTCTTTTTGACGGCGCGGCGGTTGTCGGGCGTGTAGGCGTACTCGGCAACGATGTTCTGGCCGTCCTCGACCTTGACCATGCGGTTCCAGGCGTCGAAGGTGGCGCCGAGCGCTTCGGCCGGGCTGGCCGGCTTGGGTAGGGTGACCATGTTGCCCGCGCGGTCGTGGGCGGCGGTGACT
>PWTL01000010.1 GCA_003562845.1 Candidatus Acetothermia bacterium | reverse complement strand
GAACACGCTGCTCACTACCCACCCGTTCTGCACGTTCTCCAGCCACAGCCCCGCGTCCCTCGCGCCCCGGAACACGGCATCCTGTATGGCGAAGTGTCGAGTCGTGCACCGGATGTACAGGCCGAACGACTCCCCGTTGGCGTTGAACTCGCCGCTGATCACATACGGGTCCTCCGCGGTCCCCGCACCGGTGATCCCCGGTACCGAGTCGAATCCCTGATCACCGTCTACCACAACGGCGCCGCTGGGCGCGTCATTTTCCAGCGAAGGGCGGAGAGCCCACGGCGCGGCTCGGCAGGCGTTGATTGCGAGCGTCTCGCTGGCGGTCTGGACGTCCGCGTAGAAATCAAAGCCCAATACGGTGATCTCGCCTCCCTCGCGTTGTAGGCGGAACACCACAGGGGCGCCATCCACCGTGGCCACGATGATCTCAGCGTCGCCGTCCACTGATGTGAAGTCGGTGGTCATCGGAGGAGCGATGAACTCCTGGGCCACCCCTTCCACTAGCGACTCAGCGGCGGCCACCACAAGCAGTGCCTCGCCGGTGACGTCGCGGTCATCCTCCGCCGTAGTAAGGCCGGCCATCCTGAGGATATCCTCTCCACCTGCCGCGTAGGTAAGCGCGACGATACGCCCCCCGCGGCTGAGGTGACCCCGCAGGGCCACCGCGAGTTCGGCTCCAACCCTGTCCAGTTCACCGATTCCCCAGCCGGCCACAGCTTGCTCCGGCAAGAGCAGGACATCGTCGGCCTCCAGGAGCTCCAAGAACTCGCTTGGATCGAGCGTGGTCGTCTCCAGGACAGTCGCCCCCGCGCCCTCCAGCGTCGCCCGCAGGTTCCCCCACTCGCGCTCCCCTACGTAGCCTGTCCAGGCCACAATACGGACGCCCTCCAGATCGGTCCCCACCGCAGGGAGGACCAAAGACAGCCCAATCCCCAACCAAACCAGCACTCCCAGAAACCGTTGTATACGCATCGTCTACTACCTCCGGTGTGATGGGCGCATCCGCGCCATCCGGAGTCCATAGTACTCCCCCAAAGCGCAGAAAGCTCACAGGCACATCTACTGCAGATATGCCCCTTGGCAGTGGCCTAGCACGGCGTCCGTGCGAGCTCCAGATAGCGGCAGAAGGCATTGGCAAGCCTCATCTGCCTTGGAGTGTGGCACTCGGGCTCGAAGACGCGAGGGCTCGCGACGAGGATACACGCGCAGCGGGCCCGCGAGGTGGCCACGTTCAGCCGGCTCAAGCTGTACAAAAACTCCATTCCCCGCGGCGCATCCTCCGGGGAAGAGCTGGCCGTAGAGTAGATCACAATGGGCGCTTCCTGTCCCTGGAACTTGTCCACCGTGCCTACACGGGCCCCCCGCGGGAGCCGCTCTAGCAACGTAGACACCTGCGCGTTGTACGGCGACACAATCAGGACATCATCGAGCGTCAACGGGTGCGTGGCGCCCTGCTTGTCCACCCACTCGACCCCGCCGCAGGCAAGCCCGGCCACCAGCTCCGACACCGCGGCGGCCTCCTCCACTGACTCGTTGCGGTTTCCCACGTGTTCCACCGGCACATACCACAAGCCCGCTCCCGTGTACGCCGTCTCCCCCAGAACAACCTGCTGCTCCAGGCCTCCCCGCGAGTGAAGTCGGCCTTCGTAGAAGAGCTCTGAAGTGAACGCGCACAGCTCCGGGTGCAGTCGCCACGTCGTCCCCAGGAACAGCCCCCGTTCCGGTGGGAGCGTTTGGTGCTCTCCGAGCAGGTGTTCCAAGGCGCTCACGTCGGTACCCTGAGGATGACTACCCCGCTGGGGCTGCTCGAGCTGCTGAGGGTCGCCGAGGAGGACCAGCGAGCGAGCCGCCTGAGAGAGAGCCAGCGCGTTGGCCAGTGAGAGCTGCCCCGCCTCGTCTACGAACAGAACGTCGACCGCTCCTTCCGCCTCCTCCCGCGCCCACAGCCACGCCGTCCCCGCCGCGACCTGGGCCTCGCGCCCGTTCAGCATGGAGAACACGCGAGCGTTGTCCGTGGTCTCGGTGATCGCCTGCGTAGGTGTTCCCTCGCTCAAGTGCCGCACCTTCTGTACACAGCGCAGGTTCAGGCCTTGTTGCGCTGCGGCACCCGCCACCTCCTCCAGGAGATTACGGATCACCTTGTGGCTGCCGGCTGTGATCCCCACCTGCGCTCCTGCAGCCACAGCCTCGCAGATCATCCGTGCTCCGGTGAAGGTCTTCCCGCTTCCCGGTGGCCCCTGGATGGGGAGCACTCCTCCGTCCAGATCCAGAACCAAGCGACGGGCAGCCTCGAGGGGCCCCGGGGCCTGCGCGGCAACCAGTTCCACAGGAGCAGTTGCTAGGCGAGGCCGCTTGCCCAGGAGAAGGTCCCGGCCCGCGCGGCACGCCCCCGGCGCGTCGATCCCCTTCCCTGCCACCCACTGCCCAATTCGCAGGAGTGCCTCGCGGAGGGTCTTGCTGGGGACAATCTCGTGGGCAAACACAGCTTGGGGGTGGACATCCGCACACGTGGGCCCCTTCCTGAGATCCACCGTGCACCCTACCGGGTCCAGTTTGACGATCGTCGCAAACTGAGCTGTGTTCGTCTCTCGGCTGAGGAGCTTATCCCCAGCGCGAAGACGCGTCTCCTGCGCGGGGAACGAATAGCGGTCAATAACACTTCCCCGGCCCACCCTGTCCACACAGCTTCGATGGAGAAGCCCACCGATGGCCAGCGGCTCCTCCAGAAGCTCTTGGTCGTCTAGCTCGGCCAGGCGGAAGTACTCCCACCACATGCCCTTATCCTCCCGTCGGTGCCACTCCAGGAGATGGGCCAAGATCCATTGCGCCTGCTCGTTTGCAGAGCGCTCCTCGGGCTCGGGCGGAAGGCCGGCCGTCAGCAGCTGCACAACCTTCCGCGTCCTGAAAAGCGACTCGTCAAGTTCCTCGCTTGGCTCACCGCTTCTGTGCTCCGGACGGAGGATACTGTGACCAGAGGACAAGAGACCTGCCCGTAGGCCTTCCAGCCACTCCCGCAAACACAGCGTAGACAGGCAGTCATCTTCGTTGTAGCCCTGAACAATTGTGCGGGTCTCCCGCGGTATCGTCTCTGGCGCCGCGAACTCCAGAGCGATCTCCAGGGCCCGCAGGTGCCGGCTCGCCTCGCGCAGGTCCACCTTCCGCCGGTAACCGAAAAAGGGCTCCAGCTCTTTGAGAGAGTATGACTCCACACTGGCGCGCACCGCCTGGCGAACAACCGTGTACAGGTCAACGAAGCGCCCCCCACGCAAAAGCCGGTCCAGCTCATCTTCGCGCGTAGCGTACCGGCCCATCAGTCGCTTGAGAGTTGCCGGCTCGTACGGGGCGTAGTGATAGATGTGGAAACCCTCGTCAGCCTCCCAGCGGGCCATGGCCTCGTCCATGAAATGCTCAAACCCTGCTCTTTCCTCTGCCGGGCTGAAGGCCCACAGGGCCTCGTACTGCCTCTCCTCAGCATCGTTCAGGTAGGCAAACCCAAACAGGTACTCCAATCCCACCTCCCCCACATACCGTGCACCCTCCACATCCAAGAAAAGGTCGCCAGGCGCCGGCCGGGGAAGCCGGAACAACCCGCGGCCTTCGTCCAGGGGAAGAACTTCGTACACTGGCTCCCCCCGGTCCCTGCCGACAAGCTGCACGCGTGCCTGATGATGAATGCGCCTGTAGCTCTCCACCGAGCCTCGGCCGGCCCTCGGCTCGAGTGGGTGCGGAGCAGTGGCCAGTTCCTCCAAAGTGGCAATTGAACTCTCCTCCAGCTCAGCAACTTGCGTCCTGCTGATCCCCGCGACAAGCGACAGGTGATCGTCGGCACGCCGGTGTTCGTCACACAGGCGCCACCACCTACAGATGGAGCACTGCTCACAGGGCACAGGATAGGTGCTTCCTCCCTGCCACATACCTTCGCTCACAGCCTGCACCAACCTGCGGCGTACCAGCCGGTAATAGGCCATGAAGTCGGCTACACGATATATCTCCGGTTCAAAGGCCCTCCCTGGCGGCACCACGTACGTACTCTCCGGACGCAGCCCCTGCACCCGCCCCAGGACATCCGAGTACAGGCACAACTGGAGTATCGTTCGCCCCCGTGTTTGTCGAGAGAGCTTCGTATCGAGCACCTCGTAGGAATACTGCCCAAGCCCCGGGGAGGGCGTGTCCACACTTCGGAGGACGTCGGCCCGCCCCAGCCACCCGTCCTCAAGGAGCGTTGCCTGCACGATGACGTCGGGCCCCTCACGCATAGCCTCGCAGGTGGCTTCGAACTCCGACTCCGCGCTACCCAGATCTCGCAGCTCCAGCACCGACAGTCCCTGCCCTCGCAGGTGTTCTACATACTCTCGCTCGTGCTCCACTCCCCGTTTCTGCAGCATCTCCAATGCGACATCCGTGGGCGATGGAGCTTCGAGCTCTCCCTGTGTCACGCTCAGCTCGAGGAACGTCAGATGTTGACAGCCAAGATGGTTGGCGAGGTCGCTTGCCGACAACCGCAATCCGCTGCTAGTCGCTTTCATCAGTGCCCCTGTTCTTCTCCGGTAGCAACATCAGCAGACTGTAACACCGCTTCCTTTCCGGTTCACTCCTGTAGCTCGATCTGTTACACTCAGTACTGGTGTTTCGGCGGAGCTTCCTCGAGGAACAGCTGAGTCCCGACCTTTTCCACAAGGTACAGCAGTGGGCACAGAGCGCGGATTGTGTCTCCCAGGCCGTAGAGGTAGACGATGCAGTCGTCGCCCCCCTCTTCACCTCTCCTCCATCGGTTTAGGTCTTGACCAGCCGGCAATGACCGGCATAATCCTCCGTTGTGCGCAAGGAAGCTCGCGGAAGGAAGGCATTCGTGTTGAACGGAAGCAGCGTCGCGGGGGACTCGCCCGACCGGATCAGTGAGTCTCTGGAGCAGGCGCTGTCCGCGCAGGGGTGGCACGTGCACCGCATGGACGTGCACTCGGCCCGCATCCGCCCCTGCCTTGCGTGCAGCGCCTGTGCCTTCCGCAGGCCGGGCCAGTGTGTCCTCGTCGACGACGGGCAGGAGATCCCGCGGTTGTTGGCGCAGGCTGATCTGTTTGCCTTCGTCTCCGCAGTCCGTTTCGGTGGCTACCCTGCGGCGGCCAAACGCGCCCTGGAGCGTACTCTCCCCGTAGTCCACCCCTGCTTCACGAGGTACCATGGGGAGATGCACCATAAGCTGCGTTACCCGCGGCGGCCGTTCATGCTGTTCGTCGGCTGGCTGCCGAGGGCGGACGATGCAGCTCGCTGCCTTTACAGTCGCCTCGCCGAGCGCAATGCACTCAATTACCAAACGGACCACAAGGCGCTGGTTGTGGAGGGACAGCTGGAGCAAGACGTACTCCAGCGCGAGCTAACCGAGGTGCTTGGTTCGCTGGAGGGACATCTATGAAAGGGACCGTTGCCATCGTCGCCGCCAGCAATCGTCGCGGGAGCAACTCGGCGGCCATCGCCCGGTACCTGGCCGGTGAGCTGTCGGCGATGGCCATGCCCGTGCGCAGCATCGACGTCGCGGAGAAAGGCGGGTTGTCGGAGGATTTCGTGCAGGCAGTCGACTTCCTCGCGGGCTGCCGACACGTTGTGCTGATAGCTTCGCTGTACCACGACACCATCAACTACATGGCCACCGCCACACTAGAGGCGTGGGCAGCTCGTCCTCCCTCAGGCCTGAACGGCAAGCCCGTCGACTTCTCCGCCGTTATCCACTCTGGGTATCCTGAGCCCGTACACACAATGGTCGCGTTGGACGTTTGTCGGCAGTTCGCAAAAGAGGTCGGCTGGAGATGGCAAGGCGGGTTCACCGCGGGGGCTACGTCCGCCATAGGCGGCCGGGACTTGGAATCACTGGGGCCCATGACGCGCAGCTTACGGCGTGCCCTCTCCCTAACGGCCACAGCCATCGTCGAAGGGAGACGCGTTCCGGCCGAGGCGGTGCACCACGGAGCGAAGGTGTTTCTGCCAGCGTGGCTTCTCATCCCCCTCGCCAACTGGGCCATGCGTCGTCAAGCGAAACGCTCCGGAACGCGCAACTTGGACGCGCGGCCCTATGCCTGACATACGCTACCACGTCAAGAAGAGTGTGCTGTGACTGGTGACAGTGGGGAGGCGTCCGTGAGACCCCGACAGCCCGAGCGAAAGCCGCACATCAACCCCGCAAAGATCCACTCCGAGCGCCAGGCCCGGGACGCAATACACAGGCTGCGGGAGACCCTCCGCTATCACAACTGGCGCTACTATGTTCTCGACTCCCCGGTAATCGCGGACGACGAATACGATCAACTGCTGGAGACCCTGCGCACCTTGGAGGAGAGATTCCCTCACCTGCAGACTCCTGACTCCCCCACCCAGGAGGTGGGAAGCGAGCCTCGGGAGGAACTGGGCACTGTCAAGCATCCACTGCCCATGCTCAGCCTGCGCGCAGTGTACCAAGAGGACGAGGTACACCGTTTCGACAGTGTTTGTCGCAATGAACTGCAACGGGACACTGTGGAGTACGTGGCCGAGCCGAAGTACGACGGGGCAGCGGTAGAACTCATCTACGAGGCCGGGCGGTTGGCAGTCGCCTCCACCCGGGGCGATGGGGAGACCGGAGAGGACATCACGCCCAATGTCAGGACCTTGAAGGAGGTCCCCGCGGTGTTGCTCGGTCACCAGGAGCCGCCCCCCTCGCGCCTGGTGGCCCGCGGCGAGGTGTATATGCGCAAAGACGAGTTCAACCAGCTGAACCGACAGCGCGGGGCAGCCGGCGAGGAGCAGTTCGCCAACCCCCGCAACGCCGCCGCCGGGAGCCTGCGCCAGTTGGACCCGCGGGTCACCGCGCAGCGCCCACTGCACATCTTCTTGTACGCAGTGGCTGAATGCGCAGGAAAAGAGTTCACTACACAGGCAGAGATGCTGGACACTCTGCGTAAGTGGGGGTTGAAGGTCAACTCCGAACGCATTCAGCTATGCTCTGGGGCGGGCGAGGCCATCCGCTACCACAAAGCGCTGGCCGAGATACGCGACGACCTCCCCTACGAGATCGACGGCGTTGTGTACAAAGTGAACGTCCTTGCCGACCAACAACGCCTCGGATACCGGCAGCGTGACCCGAGGTGGGCGTTGGCCTATAAGTTCCCCCCTCGGCAGAAGACGACCCGGGTGAGGGACATCGTCGTCCAGGTCGGACGCACCGGAAAGTTGACCCCGATCGCAGTGCTGGAGCCGGTCCACATCGGCGGGGTGGAGGTGACGCGGGCCTCACTCCATAACCAAAGCGAGGTGGAGCGCAAGGACATCCGCATCGGGGACACCGTACTCGTGGAGCGGGCCGGCGACGTGATCCCCTATGTGGTGAAATCGATCCAGGAAGACAGAAACGGCACTGAGCAGATCTTTGGCATGCCCGAGGAGTGTCCCGTGTGCGCTTCGAGAGTGCTGATGAGCGACGACAAGAAAACCACCCGCTGCCCCAATCTCCGCTGCCCCGCCCAGGTTCGAGAGCGAATCATACACTTCGCTTCTCGCGGGGGACTGAACATCGAAGGGCTCGGGGAAAAACGAGTTGAGCAGTTGTTCCAGGCAAGATTGGTGCGGCAGATCTCTTCTCTCTACTCACTCACCAAGGAGCAGCTCCTTACGTTGGAGCGGTACGCGGATCGCTCGGCAGAGAATCTCCTGCGGCAGATCGCAGGCAGCAAGAACACCACCCTGGCCCGCTTTCTGTACGCTCTGGGCATCCCGTTGGTGGGAGAGCACATCGCCCGGGTGCTCGCACAACAGTTCGCAACTCTAGACCAGCTGCTGGAGAGCTCGGAGGAAGAGCTGCGGGAAATCGCGGAGATCGGGCCCGAAGTGGCCCGCAGCGTCACCACCTTCTTCACCGACAAGCGCAACCGTGAGGAAATAGAGAACATGCGCACTGCAGGACTAACACTGGACAATCCCCTGTACAGAGAACAGAAACAACATCTACCTCTACAGGGGCGCACTTTTGTGTTCACCGGTGCCCTGGAACGGTGGACCCGCGACGAAGCGAGGCGGATTGTCGAAGAGCTGGGCGGCCGCGCGAGCTCCAGCGTCAGCGGCGAAACCAGCTACGTGGTGGCCGGGCCAGGCGCGGGGTCCAAACGAGCGCAGGCAGAACAGCGGGGGATCCCCATCCTGGACGAGGACGCATTCGCCCGGCTGCTCGAGGAGCACAAGAGCCGGTAAGCCATCGCTGCAACCACGAACTCAGGTCTCCGGCCGCGGTAGTTGCGTGAGCACGCGGAAGACGGGGTAGTCGAGCCAGACTCACCGCCTTTGGCGGTTCCACAACTTGTCAAGAACAGGCGCACTCCCGACATGCGCGGAAAATGCTACCGGCTGCGATCTGACCATACCATGTGAATATCCTCTGGCTCCTCCGCCAGCAGCTGCGGGTCGGGCTCATTGGTGACGACAAACCCATGCCTAAGGTAGAAGCCAACGGCAGAGCCGCTCGGTGTCGCCGAGACATACAGCTGTCCTGCCCCATCACGGGCGGCCAGCTGGAGAACACGCTGGAACAGCCGGGAGGCAATGCCCCGTCTGCGGTAGCCCTTGCTCACGTGGAGGAACACCAGCCGCCCCATTCCTGGTCGAAGCTCCGGTCGGTAAATGGCGATGCCCACGAGCCGTTCGTCCTCGAAGGCGCCGAATGCTGTGCCGCCGAGCGCCAGACACCGCTCCGCACCGCCGATCATCACCCCAAGACTGTGGGGGCCGTTCCCCTCAAGCCAGCTGGTTGAGTCCCAGTTGACGTCCATCTGCACCAACCTCCCGCCCTCCAGGCGATATCCCGTCCGGACGACCTCTGCGCGATCGATGTCGCGAAGCTTGTGCAGTTCGTCAGCCCCCAGCGTGCGGAACGTGATAATCAAACCCCCTTCTTCCTTCTGCAACTCACTGTGAAATGGGCAGCCACTACTCAGGGAAGCACTGCCATCCTCTGTGATGGCCCGGGCATGCTACGCTGTACACCAGCCACGGGCAAGGCAGGGCTCGGTCACTCCCCCAGCGTGCGGGACAAAGCTCCTTGCCCGTTTTCGTGCTCCCACACAGGTAAGATCGTAGAATTGCTCCTCGAAGAACTGCCCGCAGAGCTTGGTTCAGTGTCCACAGACAGGCTCCGGACAGACCCTGGGGAGGGCGGAACATGAGTACGGGGGGCATAGCGTTCCTTGTTTTGCTTGCGGTGATCGGGACGGCCTTAATCGCCGGGGGAGTTATGGCGCCGCAACGCCGCCGGGACTGGCTGGTAGCGAGCATGGCCATCGTGGCGATTTTGGGATGAGCCCCGGGAGAGTGAACGCAGATGAACGAACTCGGAACGTGGACGGACCTACCTACAGGGCTACAGGTGGCGCTTGTCCTGCTTGTTCTCCTCCAATTAGGCGTGCAGATGCTGCCCTGGTGAATGCGGTGCGCACGCCAGGGGAAGAGCGTCTGCTGACTGGTAGGCGCTGGCTGTGGCTGCTGGTGGTGCTTGCCGGCGGTCTGGTGGGCGCGCTCATCTACCTGGCGGTCGGCCAGGCTGCCGTCGCCAGCACAGGATCCTTTCCGGAGGGACCTCCCGGTACAGCCCGACAGGACTCGCCGGGGCGCCGAGCAGCATCGTCCTGGGACGTACGGTACCTTTACTGTGGCCACTCCTCACTGCCGGAGCGCTGACCGCACTGGCCGTAGCGGCGGCAACATGGGCGTTCAGGAGCAAAGAACTCTGAGTGGGTGGACCGTTGCTCCCCTGCTCTTGCCGGTCAACCTCACTCCTCGACAGGCCAGGCGGCACGTTGCGTCGCCAACCAATTGGCAGTGCCCTGCGCCGTTCGCTGGCGCAGGTTTGCGATGTGGTACCCGGACGGGCATCCAGGACGATCATCGGGCACGAACTCTCGCAGGTCGTGACACGGGAAGTCCGCGCACAGTCCACAGTGCTCGATCCCCCGACTCAGGGCACAGCGAACGAAAGAACAACCGAGATGGTTAAGGGGAATACAGCCCTGACAAGTGTCTCCGAAGTGCGGGCATTTCCCGCACCAGTCGCCGCACACCGCCGCCTCGCGATGGGTCATCTCCCAGGAGCTTACCCCGCGGTACGGCCGGTTGCCTACTAGCACGGGGCCGGTGCAGTCATCTGCTCACCTTCTCCTCCGGAAGCGCACCGTGTACCCTGTAGCCGCGTTACGAGGCGTTGACAACGGGAGTCCAGGAGGAAGAGGTGACTGAGAACTACTTGACCAACCCAGGAAACGGCTGGTTCGTTGCACGGATGGGTCCTTGGGAATGGCTAGAGACGCTTCTCAAATCGGTAGCCATAGCAGGGGCCCTGTGGGGCCTGAGCACTGCACTGGCGGATGGGTTCCGTCTGTCCCTCGACGGCAGGCTGCCACAGATCATGCTCCTGGGACTGGCCTCGCTGGGCACTCTCGCCGCCGTAGTGGAGCGCCTAGCCACCCGCGAGGTCATCTCGATGGTGTTCGTCCTCCTGAACAACGTCGGCCACTGGGGTATGACCGCCGCCTTTGTCGGAGCTCCGGACCACAGTGCACCTGTGCTGGTCTATTGCTCGGCCATGCTCGCCGGTGATGTGGTTAAGCTGTATTTCTTCTGGCGTACAGGCTTCACAGTGCGCAACGCGCCGCGCAGTGCTGTGCTCGGCATCACCGGCCTGTTCGCCCTCGCCTACCTGACAGTGCTCCTGTTAGAGATCCTCTGAGAGGTGGGAGCGACTTATGCATCTCTCCTGGGAAACCAAGGGACGAACGCGTTGGTGGCTCGGGCGTAGTCCTCGAACTCGGGACGCCCGCGGAGCTTCTTCTCCAGCATGGGTACGCCGGACACAAACCGGAGGAGATAAGTCATGGTGAGCGGGCTGACGATTCCGCTCCACCCCCAAGGGACCTCCAAGGCCATCACGAACAGCCCCCACCACATAGTCGCCTCACCGAAGTAGTTCGGATGCCGCGTGTACCTCCACAGTCCCGTCCGGATGATTTTCCCCCGGTTTCCCGGCACACGCCTGAAGCGTCTGAGCTGCCGGTCGCCCACCGCCTCGAACAGGAAACCCACCGACCAGATAAGAACTCCCAGGGCCGCGGGGAAGCCAAAGCCACGGCCTGGGTGGCCCTGGATAAGGAGCACAGGGGAAGAAACAACCATCAGGATCGCAGCCTGCAGCATGAACACCTGGAGGAACGCCCGCGGGATCACCCAGCGGCCCCACTCCACTCGCCAGTTCGCATAGCGGAAGTCCTCAGGCCGGCCCCAGTTGCGTCGCACGATGTGGTAGGTCAGCCTCAGTCCCCACACAGCCACGAGCAGTAGGGCTACTGTGCCCCGCGGGGCGAAGTGCCCCGCGGAGAAGAAAGCGAACGCGGTGACGATCACGAACCCGAGCCCCCAGCCCATGTCCACAAGAGAGTTGTCCCTGCGCCACTGCGCAAGGAGGAACAACAAGAAGAAGTAGCCGAACGAAAGTGCCGCGGAGTGCGCAATCACTGTCCACATAGTTCCTCCTTACCGCAGCCGGGAGGCTGCTCCTCAGCGGAGGCAGTACCCCTCAGGCGTCTCTTTGCATTACCGAGACAGCTACCGCACCACGACCGGCGTTCAGCGCCACAATCGGGGAGATCTCTGTGGTGTACTCCGGTGGCTTCCCCAGTAGACTCGTCAGCCGCCTCTCGTACTCCTGCGCTTTGTCCGCCGCGTCGGCATGGACAATGCAGTATTTTTCTACGGGACTCTTCTCGTGTAGCTGAGCCACAATGCTCATGATCTTCTTTGTGTTCGCCCGCTGGCTGAACGCCTTGTCAAAGGCGATGCCCTTGCCCTGCTCGTCCAGGGAGACAATAGGTTTGAGGTTGAGCCATCTGCCCAGCTTGCCCTTGAGCGGGCTGACCCGACCGCCCCGCACCATGTACTCGAAGGTGGCCACACTTACGAAAATACGCGTCTGGGGAATCCATCGGTTCAGCATGGAGAGCAGCTCCTCGTGTCCAGCTCCCGCTTCGATTGCCTCCGCAGCTGTGAGCACCAGCAACCCCTGCGCCGCCGAGTTCAAACGGGTATCGACCACGGTGATTCGCCGCTCCTCCTGGTTCAGGTTCTCCGCCGCCTGCTGCAGAGTTCGGTACGTGCCGCTGATGTGGCCGGACACTGCCAACACGATGACAGAATCGTAGTGCGCTGCTAAGAACTCCAGCCACTCGCGGGCCTGTTGGACCGTGGGTTGGGAAGACGTGGGGTACTCCTTGACCTCTTTCAGAAAGCTGAACAGCTGCCCCGGCGCCAACGTAATGCGATCCAGAAAGGGACTTCCGTCCACGATCACCTGCAGGGGAAGGAGGTGGATTTGGTGGCGGTCGAGAACGTCGCGCGGGATGTCGGCAATGGAATCGGTGGCCAGAGCAACTGGAGACCGACGTCGGTACAGCGTGTCCTGCTGTCGCTGCATGTCGTCGACCTTCTGCTGCAGGAACGTACCGAAGCGCCACAGCTCTGTGAATACCTTCTCCGGACGGTCGGTGTGGAGGTGGAAGCGCACCCGCTCAGGGTTTCCCGCCACAATCACCGAATCACCTTCTTCCTCGAGGAACTTCCTGATGCTATCTACTCGGAGGTGCTCACCGCACATGTAGCCTTCCGCGCAGTAGCGCGCGGTCAGCTCTGTGCCTACCTCTCCCTCCACCGCGGTGGTCTCCAGGTACACCCTCTCCCCCAGCTCCAGCTCTGTGCGAGAACGGCCGCCCTGCAGCAAACCGGCAATACCCTCCAGAAAGTGGACGAAGCCTTGCGCCCCGGAGTCCACCACTGAGGCCCGCCGCAACACGTCCAGCTGCTGGGGGGTCCTGCGCAAGCTCTCCCGGGCCTGCTCCAGCGACTGGACTAGCACCTCTGCGAAGTCCTTGCTGGTCCGACAGAGGTCGTGGAACGCCTCCGCCCAGGCCCGGATCACAGTGAGCATGGTCCCTTCCACCGGCCGGGAGACAGCTTCGTATGCATGAGGCACCGCCCGAACGAGCTTCGCGCTAAAGGCGGACGCGGTTACACACCGCTCCCCTCGGAGCTCGAAAGCCAGGCCATTCAGAAGCTGCGCCAAGATCATGCCCGAGTTCCCTCGCGCTCCGGCAAGCGAGGCCGCAGCGATGGACTCGAACGTAGATGCTAGATCAGCCTTAGGAGTGACCTCGTCCACAATGTGTCTCAAAGTCAAGGCGAGGTTGCTGCCCGTGTCCCCATCGGCAACGGGAAACACGTTGATCTTGTTCAGCTGTTCCCGGTTACGGGTCACCTGGCTGGCGCCCGCCTGCAAGGCATAGTACACGCGGCGTCCGTCCACATAACGTATCTTCACGGAGTTCCCTCTTCCCTCAGCACAACGATTGTGCATTATTGCCCATTGCCCGGCTTTCTCCCAGCCGTAGCGCTGACGGCCACAGGGTGGCCCCGCTGTCCACGCCTGGCTAAAGTATGTGCGGAAAGGTGTGAGCGAACTTGAAACATGTACCGGATGCACAGATAGTGTTCTTCCCAACACGGGACCTGGAAGGAACAACGGAGTTCTACCAAGGGACACTAGGGTTGCCCCTGGTGTTGGACCAAGGTACGTGTCGTATTTTCAAGGCAACCGCGGGCGCGTTCCTCGGCTTCTGTCAGAAGGCTGCTCCCCCCGACAGCCCACAGGCGATCATCACGCTGGTGACCGAGGACGTGGACGCGTGGGTGGAGGAGCTTCGCACGCGCGGCGTCCGGCTGGAGAAAGGCCCGCAGTTCAACCCCGACTTCCAGATCTACCACGCCTTCCTCCGCGACCCCAATGGCTACCTTGTAGAGATCCAGCGCTTCGCCGACCCACGTTGGGGGGAGAGAACAGGTGCTGGATGACTAGCCCGAAAGTGCCAGCGGATTTTGTGTCGTTCACATCAGTGCCTTGTTCTGCAGCTACTTGACTCCCTCTCTAATAAATCCTAAAGTAGTAGTGCATAAGGAGGTGCCCTGTGCGGCCGGTGAGCTTGGTTGTCACTGTCGTGTTGGTGTCGCTGTCGGCGCTGGCCTATGCGGAGCTGCCGCTCTCTTTCCATCCTCCCTTCGGGGAGACCTTCGATCGCGCGTACGTGCAGGGGGCCGGTGTCGCCCAGGCCGCTGTCCACAACACGGGCGGCTTTTCCCTGCACGTCAGCGCAACGGACCCAGAGGACCGGGCCACCGTTGCCGGCAGCTGGGAGATCCCCTGGCATTCGCAAACTGCATCTTTCGGTGAGGACGTGCAAGCCACGTTTACCCTCTCCCACTGGAGCGGCGCTGACGGCCTCGAGTGGTGGGGACAACTGTGCAGCAACACAGTAGCAACCCCTTACGCGATTCTGCCGGACGGCACTCGCCACGAGGGGCAGCCCATGCGGCTGGACGGAACCGCGGTGCCGAGAGCTTCCGAGCAGCTGCTGGAAGCACTGGAGTTGCGTGAAGGAAGGCAGTGGATCTCCGAGGAGGCGTTGGACGCGGCTGATGCGCTGCAGGTAGCTCCCGAGGGGGAAAGGAGTACAGCCCTGTTTTCCCTTCTGCGTACCCTGGACAGAGAGCTCACGCTGGTGATGGTCGTGGACGCCCTGGGCGAGCTAGGATACCTGCGCCAACAACAGGTGACCTTCACCTTCCCCCATGAAGCGGCAGGTCTGCACATATTCGGGCTCACGATCGAGTGCCGGGCCTCCCCTCAACAACCGGGGATCAACATCGCCTGGAGCGCCGGGCGGTTGCAGGAACTCAGGCTCACTGCGCCTTAGCTCGGCACATGCTCCACTTCAAGTACGTCGATTTCCAGATTGCCCACTAGCTTGAGTGTCGTAGCCATCTTTGCCGGTGTGTGCCGGTCGGTAAGAGACGAAACCCCGGTGAGGACATAGCCCGCATGGATTGGCTGCCCAGACAGGGTTGCATCCAGGTCGACCCACCTCCCCTCGAGCAACGCTTGCGTCCACATATGCCAGACGAAGACATGGTGCTCTCCAGCGTAGTCTGCGGTGTACACCAGCCCTTCGGCCACTCGGGCAGGGATTCCGTGCCCGCGCAGCAGCGCCGCGAGCAGGACAGCATGCTCGGTGCAGTCGCCTCGGCGGGTACGAGCAGTTTCCGACGCCGTCGCGAAGGCGACGTCCGAAACCTTCTCCAGTATGTACTCGTGTACAAAGGCACGCAGCTGTTCGGCTAGTTCCTGTTGGGAATGCGGGACCTCCGGCTTCGTGGCCTTTGTGAGCTCTGCCACTGCCTCGTCGGTGAAGTCGACTATCGGCGAGGGCTCACGATAGGCAGGATCGACCAGCTCGCCCTCGGTTGCCGGCAGGGGAGCTCGGGGCTGGAAGACTGTGATGACGTAGTTTCCTTTCCCCTCTACTATCCGTTGCCCTCCCCCCTCTGGAAGCGCCGGCATATCACCCTCGCGCACCCGCAGACGCAGGGACACCCGCTCGGAGTTCATTACGTCAGGGAGGGAACCGTCCGGGAGGACCATCATCGCCGCCCTCAGCTCCGGTGGGCTCCCCTGCACTGCCTCCAGAGCCGCCTGCCTGCTCGTGAGTGACGCTTCCAAGTACCCCAACCCCAGTGCTACCCCTTCGTAGACCTTGTGCCCGCCAGGACAACGGTACTCATTGGTCACGACCGGCACCCCCTCCACCCGACAGTGCCACTCGCTAACCGGAGTTTCCTGCCCGTCTACGACGAAAGTTGTCTGGCCCACCCTCAGCATTGTGATCTCCACCGGGACTAATCCCAGCTCGGCCTTGACCGCGCGGTACCGTATCTCGCTCTCCCCGGCCTGTATCTGTCGTTGAACGTAGCGCCAGCCCGCGGCCGGCATCAGCCAATCGCCCTCCGGATGGCTGCGTGCAGTTGTCCAGATCCTTCCGAACTGCAACACCGTCTCCTGTACCTGCGGGCCGGTGAAGTCCCACTCGTAGTCCACCGCCACCGCTCCTTCGACCTCGCGCAAGGAAATACGCACGGGTGTTCCGTCGTGGCGCTCGACATAGGTGCTGCGGCTCGTGGACTCCACAACAGTCCCAGCCCGCGCCACCCGCAGCACTGAGGTCTCAGTCGTACGGTAGTGCTCGTCCGTCACCCGGAAGGCAACACGCACCCAACCCAGGACCTCTCCGTCCACGGTGTAGGTGAACCACTGCTCCTGGACGAGTTCTCCCGGCCCCCTGTCGATCGCCGCAGGACCCGGCTGCCCTCCGGCCAGGGACAGGACTTGCACACCTGTCACAATCCCCAAGGTCAGGATCTCCACGACCCGTCTACAGCGTCCGCTCCTCATGATCGCCTCCCTCTCACCCCCCAGTCCCATCACAATTCGTGCGCTACCCAACACACCCCCCGCGCTCACCTTCGCCGCCGCCGCTGTACCCAAGCTTCCAGCCTGCGGCCGTTGGGGATGGCGTGCACTAGACCCATTCCCACAAGCAGAGCAATGAGCTCCCACCGGACCATACTCCGAAGCTGTCCCCTCGCCTCGTTCCACGACGGCTCACTGAGCACAAAGAGCAGCACGACAAACGCAGCGATGAGCACCATCCTGACGAGACCCCGCACCGCATAGCTCGCCGCAAGGCTCCTGCGGGCGGCCCTGGCGGCGAGCCACCGTCCTGCCAAACCGCCGAGCACGAGTAAGACGTAGGCACAGCCGACAGAAAAAGCCAAGTAGCGCCACCATGCGAGCCCCGGTCTCCCCAGCACCATGAGCGGAGTCAGCACAACGGGGCCCAGCAACGGCACAGTCAAGATACGGCGAACCCCCTGGCTCAGCGTCCAATTCATGTGTTGGTACCCTCCTTTCCAGCACTCATCCATGCTCCGAGGATCATCTCTTGCCCTTTGTGCGCGCGCCAGGACCGGTGCCCCCCTGTGATCTTCGCTTCCTTGCCCTTCTCTCAGGGGCAGTCTGCCACAGGGGGGCACAAACCCAGCTCGACTTCGTGCACGTTGCGCGGCTAGTTGGTCAGGGGAGGCAGGAGATAACCATCGCCCCCACCGCCAAGTTTGCCGCCGTCACAGCATCCGCATCAGTGAAAAAGTAGCTCAGAGCCCAGGTGATTCCGCCGATGGCGAGACGGCCCAAGATCAGCCCCCAGAATGCGCCGTCTACGTCCAGCAGTTCATCGGGTCCCAGCTCCTCTCCGACCGGCACAATGGGTGCTGACCCATGTGCCGGGCCCGCTGGCGCCGCCATGAGGACCCCCGGCGAGAAAGCCGCCATCAGCGCCACTATGAACACAACAAGAGCCGTTCTGCCGACCGTCATCCTTACCACCTCCTGCCTGGTGTAGGCTGGCCAGCCTCACTTACCATTACCATACATGTGTATGCTTTGTCTATCCCCTACTTGACGGTTTACCTGTCGCTTTACTGACAGATAACCACACAACTACGCCCATTCTCCGCTCCGCAAGGCCGCTGGGGAGCGAAGTGCTTCTCCGCCCACACTCCACCCTGCGGACATGCTATGATTTCCTTGCGGACGAAGGGGGGATGGTGCTCGCCACTGATCCGGCGACTGCGTTGCTCGCTGCAGGAGTTCCAAGGCGGGGAAGACTATGAAAGCGCTGCTCCTCTTGAACCCGAGCGCAGGACGATCCCATCACCAGACCATGCGCAAAGCAATACAAGCGCAGCTCACTATCGCGGGCATCACCTGCATCCTTCACGAAACCCAACCCGGGGAGCATGTGGGAGATGTGGTCCGTCGCAAACTCGGGGACGGCATCGACGTGGTGTTGGCCGCAGGAGGGGATGGCACGGTAGCCGGGGCCGGTGATGGCCTGATAGGTACGGACATCCCTCTGGGGATCATCCCCGCAGGAACGGCCAACTACGTCTCTCGCGAGCTGGGCATCCCCCAATCAGTGGACGCGGCCGTTCGGCTGATCGCCGCCAACCCTGTCCCCATCAAGATCGATGCTATGCGCATCGGAGGCCGTATCTACCTGCTGAACGTAGGAATGGGAATCAGCGCCGCAGTGATTGGCAACACGAGCTCAACCAGCAAGAAGCGCTTCGGGTTCGTGGCCTATGTGGCAACGGCCCTTGCCAAGCTTCTTACAGTGAAGCCGCGTCGCTTTACAGTGGTAGTAGACGACCATACACACACATACCATGCTGTGGAGATCCTGGTCAACAACTGCGGAGTGCTCACCAAAAGGCTCTACCCGCGCACACCGGACATCAGAGTGGATGACCAGCACCTCGACGTGTGGGTGATGAGCACACAGGCTCTGCTGGATTATCCCAAGTACCTTCTGGCGACTATCTTCGGCCGACAGCCAAAACTGGAGGCGGAGTTCCTGCAAGCTGAACACCACATATCAATCTACAGCCAGGTTCCGCTACCCGTTCAGGCCGACGGAGACATCATCGGCACGACCCCCGTAGAGGTTGAACTACTGCCGCAGGCTCTCACCGTGCTGACACCGGGAGGTATTCGCTCGTACAGCACAGTGCTTCCCACTCTGCCCCGTGTGACCGGCCAACAACCTCGGCCCAACGGGGCGCAGTCCCCAGCTCAATAGCCAGCACTGAGGTCAACGCGTTGGGGAATCGGCTCCCCTCGGGCTATCGCGTTCAGTGTAGCCGCAAGCTCCTGCATGCGGCGCTGTTCCATCTCTTCGTTGCCGAAGGCGCCGCCCCGGTGTGGGCTCATAACTACGTTGTCCAGCTCCCAGAAAGGGAACCGAGAAGGTGGCGTGCTCTCCCTCTCCTCGGCAGTCGAGGGATACTGGTACCAGACGTCGATCCCGGCTGCCGCTATCCGCCGCTCGGAGAGGGCGGTGAACAAAGCCTCCTCGTCTACGATCGTTCCACGAGCGACGTTCACCAGTACTGCCGAGGGACGCAGAGAGTTCAACTCCTGCTCGCCGAGCAGCCCCTCCGTGTCCGAAGTCAGAGGGAGACAGATCGCCACTGCATCCGCCTCAGGGAGGAGCGATGCCAGTGAGGAACGGTCGTGCACAACAACGTTCGGAGGTTGGGGCCCCTCCAGGCGTCTGCGGACAGCGTGCACGTTCATCCCCAGGCTGTGGCAGACCGCAGCCACCCGAGTCCCGATCGCGCCGAGGCCCAGGATGAGTGCGTTCTTACCGTCAAAGACCAGCATGCCCCCGCCGCCGTAGCGGCTCCGCCAATCCCCTCGGCGCAGACCTACATCGGTGGGAACGATCGTCTTTCCTGCCGCAAGGAGCAGCGTGACAGCCAGTTCGGCGGCCGCCGCAGCGTTGTGGTGGAGGTTGCACACAACAAGTTGGGGGAAGCCCGCAAGGAGAACGTCGCGGGTCGGTTGCGGAATGCCCGCGTAGGGGACCACAAGCACGCGCAACTGGGGAAGCTCCTCTAGTTGTGCTCGTGTCGGACGCCCGCAGACGAGGACTTCCGTAGCGCGTGGCGCCTGTTGAGGTCCATAGTTGAGCTCGATTGTGGGCACAATCGCCTCTTCCAGAGACCTCCTGGTGGCGATACTGGGCGGAGGGGTAGTCACGTGCACGCGAAGCTTCGGCTGTGCTGTTTGAGACATGGGCCAAGTTTAACTACCCTACCGCGCTACGGCATGCTGCGACCGCCCTCTGCCCAGTGCCAGTAACCGATTGGTTACGTCCAGGCCTGGCTCCCCGGGGAGGACTCGAACCTCCAGCCTACTGGTTAACAGCCAGCCGCTCTGCCAATTGAGCTACCGGGGACCGTCAGCCAATCATACGTCGGCCCACTGCACACGGTCAAGCTCCGTCCGTGGCTCCCTCCAGGAGGCCCACCACTATCTGCACGGCTCGCTCAAGATCGGCCTCCACAATGTGTTCGTTGGTCGTGTGCGCGTCGCGCGCGCCCATCCCCAACACCACAGTGGACAGACCGGCCGCGTTGAAGATCGAAGCGTCTGTCCCCCCACAGATGACCTTGAGCTGCGCTGGCCCCAGCACCTTCTCCACCGCTCGGCGCGCCAGCTCAACCGGCTCCGCATCCTCAGGGAGTTGGATGGCACGGTATTCGAGCTCTACCTTTACTTCGGCCTTGGCCCCCAGGGCTTCGGCCTCTTCCTCCAGCGTCCTGCGGTAGAGCTGGGCGATCTCCTCGGCACGCTCATGTCTCAGGCTACGGCACTCGGCTTGCACCGTGGCCTTTTCCGGAACTCCGTTGCGGATCCGGCCGCCTTCGAAGATACCTACATTGGCAGTGGTGTCCTGGTCCAGCCTGCCTTCGGGAAGGCGGGCTATGGCCCGTGCCGCGGCCTTGATGGCGGAGATACCCTTCTCCGGCTCCATGCCTGCATGCGCGGCTCTTCCCTTGATTACGGCATCGATCACGTAGTGTGACGGGCCTCCGATGACTATGACATCGAGCTCATCACCGTCGAACACGAAGCCCATGCGCGCCTTTAGACCAGCCAAATCGAGGTTCTTGGCCCCCTTCAGTCCGACCTCTTCCTGTCTCGTGATCACGATCTCCACTGGTGGTCGGCGACGTGCCCTCTCCAGGCCCGTCCAGATCGCGGCGATCCCCGCCTTGTCGTCCGCGCCAAGCACCGTCTGCCCTCCCGAGCGCAGCACTCCGTTCTCAAGCACTGGCTCGATATCTGCGCCGGGCTTGACGGTGTCGGCGTGCGCGCAGAGCATAACTGGGTCCAGTCCCTCATCTGTCCCTTGCACCTTGCCGATAAGATTGCCGTGCTCGTCCTTTCGGCATTCTGCACCCAGCTCTTTGGTCAGTCGCTGGGCCAACCAGTCAACGAAACGCTGTTCGTTCCCGGATTCAGAGCCTATTCTCACCATCTCGCACAGCCTGTCCATCGCTTTGCTCACGCCCGTTCCTCCTCTCTCGGTTCGATGTGGACAACCACGTGGGCTCTGCCGCCCAGGGCCTTTTCCACAGCGTGTTCCGCCTCGGATGCTATCTCGTGCGCCTGGCTCACGGTGAGGTGTGGGTCGACCTCGATGTGCATGTCTACAAAGGCGCCCCGGCCGGCGCGCCGCGTGCGCAGAGCATGCCATCCGCGCACACCAGGGACGCTTTCCACGGCCCTGCGCACCCGGCTCTGCTCCGCCGGACTAAGCGCCCCCTCTGTTAGGTCGTGGACTGCGCCATGGAGGATCTTCACCGCTGCCAGGGCTACGAGCCCCGCCACCGCGAGGGCTGCAATACTGTCGCCTGCGGGCCACCCGGCCAACGCTGCCGCTGCGCCGATGAACACGGCTACCGACGAAAGGGCATCCGACCGATGGTGCCAGGCGTTGGCCGCTGTCGCGGGACTGCCGCTCGTCCGAGCCACCTTGGAAGTGGCCCTGTACAAGGCCTCCTTGACCGCAATAGACACTGCGGCCACAATCAGCGGCCAGAACCCTGCTACGCGCTGCGTCCCCACCGCCAGGTCGGAAGCAGCCTCCCGAGCGAGCCACACTGACGCTCCTCCCAAAGCCAGTGCCACCGCGGCCGCTGCTAGGGTCTCGAACTTGCCGTGGCCATAGGAATGGTCCTCGTCCGCCGGGCGTTGAGCGATGCGCAGCCCACCCAGGACCACGAGGTCCGTGGCCACATCGGACAAGCTATGGACCCCGTCGGCCACCAGGGCGACCGATCCGGAGATGATGCCCACGCCCAGCTTCACTAACATCAGCGCGACGTTGGCAGCGGCCCCGGTCCAAGTCACAACAAGATCTGCGGCGAATCCTCTGCGCTCGCTCACCACATGTCCGTCTCAGATCAGATCAAGCACAAACCGCATGTAGAAGAAGTACACCGGGAGCGCAGCGAGCACTCCGTCGATCCGGTCAAGCATCCCTCCGTGTCCGGGAAGCAGCCAGCCGGTGTCCTTCACTCCCGCCGCCCGCTTGAACAGAGACTCAAACAAATCTCCCAACTGGGCGAATATCCCCACCCACACGCCCAGCACCACGACATGCGGAAGCCAGTGTAGGAAATCTCCCAAGAACACAGGCAGCATAGACGCCCCCACCATGGCGAAGCCTACCCCTCCGGCGACGCCTTCCCACGTCTTAGCCAAAGATATTCGGGGCAGAAGCTGATGCTTGCCCAACGCCGAGCCCAACAAAAAGGCTCCCGCATCGTAGCCCCACACGATCAGGAAAAAGTGCAGCACATAGGGAAAACCTGACCGGTACAAGAAATACAGAATGCTCAGAACTACGGGTATGTACAGGAACCCGAAAATGCCGGCCAAGGCGGCAAAGAAGCCCTCTTGCGGCCCCTTGCGGAAGAAGCTGTACACAACCGTGAAGTACACCACTCCCCAGCCCACAACCAGCGCGTAGCGCCCCTCCCACAGGACAGAAAGCATGAGGAACAGGGGAATGGCCACCATGAGGAACTCCTTGGGCTGAGGGATTCCCAAACGGCTCACGATCTGAATATACTCCCAGCCGGCCATGACCCCGGCCACGGACACCACAAAGCCCACGAGCCAGTCGTGCTGGTACGCACCGGCAACCCAGAACAGGGTCAGAACCACCGGCATTCCCACCACAGCCGTGACCAACCGCGCGCCGATCGTCCTCACGGGCGGACCCCTCCAAAGCTGCGTTGACGCCCCTGGTAGCTCACCACAGCTTCCAGAAACGCCGCCTCGTCGAAGTCGGGCCACAGGACAGGGGTGAAGTACAGTTCAGCGTAGGCTGCCTCCCACAGAAGGAAATTGGATAGCCGCTGCTCGCCGGCAGTGCGGATCATCAGGTCTACGTCCGGAAGCGCGGCAGTCGGCATCAGCCCATGCACCACATCCTCATCCACACGTTCCGCCTGGAGGCCGCGCTCCTGCGCTGCGCGCACCGCGCTCCGCACCGCCTCCACCACGGCCCACCGCCCACCGAAGCTCAGCGCCACATGTACCTGGAGTCCCTCATTTCGCCGAGTAAGCTCTTCCACTCGGGACACCTCAGCGCTCAACCGCTCCGGGAAGCGCTCCCGCTCGCCCAGCACATCCAGCCGAACTCCGGCCGCCGCCAGCTCGTCCACCTTCTGCGCTATGAACTCCTCGAGGAGCCGCAGGAGAAAGTCCACTTCCTCGGGAGGACGGTCCCAGTTCTCCGTGGAGAACGCAAACAGAGTCAGGTGACGGCATACCCTTTCCCCCGCGGCTAGCCGAATGAGGCGCTCAGCGGCTTCAGCTCCGCGCCGGTGCCCTTCTACCCGGGACAGCCTGCGCGCCTTCGCCCAACGGCCGTTGCCGTCCATGACCACCGCCACGTGGTCAGGCAGACGGCCGGCCCGCACACGCTCAAGCACACTTTTCCAGCACACGTCGCGCTTCTCCGACAACAGTCAACGATCCGCAAATCACAAGGGCATCATCCTCTCCCAGGCCCTCGACAAGAGCACGAGTCGTCTCTCCAACGCCGCCTCCAACCTCCCACTCCCGCGCGCAGCGCCGTGCCTGATGGGCCACGGCTTCTCCGGGAAGCGCCCGCTCCGACGCCGGAGTGACCAGCACTACTCGATCGAACCGCGGGAACAGAATCTCTGCCATTGCCCTTATCAGCTTGCCCCGTAACGCGCCGAAGAGCAATGTCCGCCGCCCCTTGGGCGGAGGAAGAAGGTCAAGCGTCTCCGCCACGGCGCGCGCGGCAGCTGGATTGTGCGCGGCGTCCAGCACGATGTACGGCCGCTGTTGCAGCACCTCGAACCTGCCCGCCCAGCTGGCTTCGTACAATCCCCGGCGGATCAGTTCAGCCCCTATCTCCAACCCGCCGACCAGCTCGGCCAGCGCTCCGATCACCAGAGCCAGATTCGGACCCTGGTACACACCCTGCAAGCGCGTGGGGAACGTTCCCAGCTGCAGGGGGTCAGTCTCTGACCGCCACAGCGCACCGTCCCAAGACAACTCCACAAGCTCCACGTCCCGTGGATCGATCTCGACCAGCGCCGCACCCACCTCCTGGCACTCCCGCGCGAACACCTCGAGAACCTCCGGCTTGTCTTCCACCGTCAACAAAGGCACGCCCTGGCGGGCCACCCCCGCCTTCTCCCAGGCAGCTCGAGCCAGCCCAGGACCGAAGAACTCTCGATGGTCCAGACTCACCGAGGTGATCAACGAGAGCAATGGGTGGGCGAGGCACCGGCTGGCATCGAAGCGCCCGCCCAGGCCAGCCTCCACCAGGGCCACTTGCACCTTCTCCTCTGCGAAGTGGGCGAAGGCGGCAGCCGTGAGCGCCTCGAACTGATTCGGTCGTCCCGGGCCCTCCTCCAGTTCTTCCACCGGTTGCACAGCCTGCAGGATGAGTTCGGCAAGGCGCGCTTCGTTCACGGGGACACCATCGACCCGGATCCGCTCGGTCACATCGCCAAGGTCGGGCGAGGTGTAGGCGCCTACCCGAACCCCGCCCGCCCGCAGGACGGATTCCAGAAAGGCAACCACCGATCCCTTACCGTTGGTCCCCGCCACATGCACTGCCGGAAACTCTCCTTCGGGATTTCCCAGCCGGGCGAGAAGGGCCTGAGTCCTGTCCAGGCCAGGGTGTACCACTCGTTCGGGGTTGAGCAGTCCCTCGGGAACCCCCTGGATCACTCGTCCTCCTGTATGTGCCGCAGGAGGCGTCGTCGCTGGTCTCGCAGCTCGTCAGCCTCGGACTCTGCCTTTGCCACCACGTGCTCCGGTGCGCGCTGGCGGAAATTGGGGTTGTCCAGACGGCCCTCCACGTCAGCGAGCTCCTCGTCCAGCTTCGCCAGTTCCCTCCGGAGACGCTCCAGTTCAATGTCCCAGTCCACCACGCCCTCCACAGGGAGGTACAAGTTGAGCTCGCCGGCCACGCCCTTGGCCGTCGCCCGGCCGGGCTTGAAGTCCGGCTCGTAGCGTACAGGTCTCACCTTCGCCAGGCGGCCCAACGCCCGGGCAAAGCTCTTCACGAGCTCCTCCCCTTCTCGCCTTGGTCCCGACACAATCAACTCCAACTCAGCACCGGCGGGGATCCTTAGCTCGGCCCGCAAGGCTCGGATCTCCACAATCACCGACTGTAGGAGCTCTACTCGTGTCTCCGCCGCCTCCTCCAGACGATCGTCGGCACAGGCGGGGAAGGAATCGTAAGCCAGGGGCCGTTGGCGCCCGGCGTATCGCCAGATCTCCTCGCTGATAAAGGGCATGAACGGATGCATAAGGGCCAATAGCTCCTGCAACGTCTCCCTGAGGATCCGCTGGCAAGTCGCCCGGGCCGCCGGATCCTCCCCGTACAACCGCAGTTTTGCCAGCTCGACATACCAGTCACAAAGCTCGTGCCAGGTGAAGCGGTACACGGCGTCCGCGGCTAGGTGGAAGTTGTACCGATCCAGTTCCTCGCGAACCTTGCGCACTGTCCGCTCCAGGCGCGAACGGATCCAACGGTCCTCCCAGGCGAGCTCAGAGCGTGGCGCCGCAGGATCCGCATCCTCGGTGTTGGTGAGTACGAATCGGGCCATGTTCCAGATCTTGTTGAGGAAGTTCCGCGCTTCATCGAGCTCTCCCGTGCTCAAGCGCAGTGCCTGACCCTTGGTCGCGCTGCGGGCCAAGGTGAAGCGCAGTGCGTCCATTCCGTGCGTTTCCTTCACCTCCAAGGGGTCGCTGATGTTGCCCTTGGACTTACTCATCTTCCGGCCCTGCTCGTCGACGATCAGCGGGGTAACCACCACCTCGCCGAAGGGGACCTCGGCCATGAAGTGGAGCCCCATCATCACCATGCGTGCCACCCAGAAGAAGAGGATGTCGAAGCCGGTCACTAGTACGGTGGTTGGATAGAACCTCTGCAGGTCCGGTGTGTGCTCGGGCCAGCCCATGATGGAAAATGGCCACAGTGAGGAGGAAAACCACGTATCGAGTACGTCCTCGTCTTGGCGAAGGACTACCTCGCGGTCATAGTGTTCGCGAGCTTGGCGGCGAGCCCCTTCGGCGTCCATGGCCACAAACACCGTATCATCAGGCCCGTACCAGGCCGGTATCCTGTGACCCCACCACAGCTGCCGGGAGATACACCAGTCACGTATCCCTTCCAGCCACTCGGTGTACACTTTGGCCCACCGCGGCGGGATGAACTGCACTCGCTCCTCATCGACGGCCTCCATCGCCGGCCGCGCCAACGGCTTCATCCGTACAAACCACTGGGTGGAAACCAGTGGCTCCACGGCTACCCCACACCGATCGCAGTGTCCGATGCCGTGTTGATGGGATTCCACCTTCTCCAGGAGCCCCTCTTCCTTCAGGCGCTCCACCAGGGCCTCGCGCGCCGCCTCCCGCGTCAGTCCGGCGAAGGGTCCCCCGTGCTCGTTTATCGTCCCGTCCGGACTCAGCACGTTCAGCGACTGGAGTCCGTGCCGCCGCCCGATCTCCAGGTCCACGGGGTCGTGGGCCGGCGTTATCTTGAGTACACCTGTGCCGAAGGAAGGGTCGACCTCCTCGGCGCCGACTATGGGCAGCGCTCGGCCCAATATCGGAAGCACTGCAGTTTTGCCCACGAGATTCTTGTACCGCTTGTCCCCTGGGTGCACGGCGACCCCGGTGTCCCCGAGCATCGTCTCCGGACGCGTGGTGGCAATGGTCAAGTGCCCGCCGTCCTGGAGAGGGTAGCGGACATGATACAGATGGCCGGCAACCTCTTCATGTTCCCCCTCGATATCGGACAGGGCGGTCCGGCACCGAGGGCACCAGTTGATCATGTAGCTCCCGCGATAGATGAGTCCTTCATCATACAGCCTGACAAACGCGGTGCGCACGGCAGCTGACAGCCCTTCGTCCAGCGTGAACCGCTGCCGGGACCAGTCGCACGAGCACCCCATGCGCTTCAACTGCTCGACAATCGCCGATCCGTACTGCTCTTTCCATTCCCAGACTCGTTCCTCGAACGCCCTGCGCCCCAGGGCATGCCGGTCGGTGCCCTCCTGGGCTAACTGTCGCTCCACAACGTTCTGCGTAGCAATTCCCGCGTGGTCCGTGCCTGGGAACCAGCACGCCTCGTAGCCGTCCATCCGTTTGTAGCGAATGAGGATGTCCTGCAGGGTGTTGTTCAGCGCGTGGCCGTGATGCAAACGACCGGTGATGTTCGGGGGGGGGATGACGATGGAGAAAGGTGGCTTCTTGCTGTGCGGATCACATCGCCAAAGCTCGTCCCAGGATTGACTCAACCTCTCCTCGACTTCCCTCGGGTCGTATCGCGTAGGGAGCTCCATCTCACCCCCCCAACCACTGCGCATCCACCATGCCGTAGGCCAGGATTTCCTCCGGGGAGAAAAACAGCGGAATCTCCCGGCGGGCGGACTCAGGGGAGTCGGATCCGTGCACCAGATTACACGTCACGGCCAAGCCGAAGTCGCCGCGAATAGTTCCCGGTGAAGCCTGCTTGGGGTTCGTCTTGCCCATGAGAACCCGTACGGTGTCGATGGCCTCGTCTCCCTCCACTACCATGGCCAGCAGTGGCCCTCCGGTGATGAACCTCACCAGTTCGTCGAAAAACGGCTTCTCCCTGTGTTCGGCGTAATGTTTCTCCGCGAGCTCCCGCGTAAGCTGCATCATCTTCATGCCCACTATGTGCAAGCCCTTGGCCTCTATACGTCCAATAATCCGGCCCACCAGCCTTCGCTGGAGTGCATCCGGTTTCAACAACACAAGTGTCCGTTCCACTCTTGCCTCCTGGTATATTGCCGGCGGGGCGAGATACGAACACCACGACCCGTCGAGTTAAACGCAGTCCGGAATATCTACCACTTTCCGGGCTGGCCTGCAAGGCCACCAACTAGAGTTCACCAGGTTTTTGGGGTTCACGTGGTTGCTTGGGTTCACTGGGTGGCAGTTCCACGGCACACCGAACCCAACGAACTCAACACACCGTGATCATGTGCGTGCGTAGCGGCGCCCGTGATGCTCTTCCACCAGTCCCTTGAGCTGTAGGTCGAGCAGCGCCTCGGCGACCCGGGGATGGGGAAGTCCCGTACGGCGGACAAGTTGGCTGCTGTCCAAGAACCCTTCTCCCAAGGCCTCGTAAACAGAGAGTGCGTCGCCCACTGGCAGGGCCAGCGCAGGTTTCAAGCACTCCACTCCTACTCCCCCTAGTTCCTCGAGAACGTCCTCCACACAAGTGACCGGCTTGGCCCCATCCTGAAGGAGGCGATTGCTTCCGGCGGACATGTCCGAGGTGATCGGCCCTGGCACGGCCAGCACGTCCTTTCCTTGCTCCAGGGCGCGTTCAACAGTGATGAGGGCTCCGGAGCGGGCCGGCGCCTCCACCACCACCACCAGTGAGGACAACCCGGCGATCAACCGGTTGCGTCTAGGGAAAGTCCACGAGGCACCGGGAGTCTCCCATGGATACTCCGACAGGACGGCCCCCCTCTCGGCGATCGCCTGCAGAAGGCGCTCCGACCCGGCTGGATAGATCTTGCCCAGTCCAGTGCCCAGCACGGCAACGGTGCGTCCCGCGGACAGTGCGCCTTGATGCGCGGCACTGTCCACGCCCGGTGCCATCCCCGAGATCACCGTTACGCCGTGCTCGGCAAGCTGCCGGCCCAACTTGCGCGCCACCAACCGCCCGTAGCTCGTGCAGCGGCGAGTCCCCACGATGGCTATCCGGGCGGTGTCGGAAGACTCCAGCTTCCCCAATACGTAGAGGACGAACGGGGGACTGGGAAGCTCGCGCAGAGTCTGCGGGAACTCCGCGTCAGCAAGAGTCACAATACTCGCACTGGCGTCGCGCGCGCGACGAAGCTCGGCCTGCACATCCGAGTCCCGACGCTCCCTGGCAAGCCGCTGAGCCGCGTCCCAGCCTACGGCGCGTGCCAGCTGAGTGACCGTGGCTCCCAGCACCTCTTTGGGTCCTCCCAATGTCCCCAGCAGAGCCCGCCGTCGTCGCGGGGTCAGCGATGGGAGCAAGTTCAGCGCCACCCAGGCCGTGCGCTCCTCCATATACTGATTATACACGTGTATGGGTGCATTCCTACTCTGTTAACCGCTCCATTTGTGGACGCCGGCCCCCATGCCGGCTAGCATGCGCTGTGAGGAGGAGATGAAATGCGACATTCGTTCTTGGTTATCGCGATGAGCGCCGTTGTACTCAGTTGCGGGGCGATCGCAGCAGAGCTGGAGCTGAGCCGGCTGGGTACATATCACGAGCATGCCTTGGCCGTGTGGGGTGACGGTCATTGGGCTGTGGCCCGGGGCCGCGAGATCGAACTGTGGCACACATCACACTCAACAGGAGCACAGCGTGTGCTGCGAGGGCACAGCTCGGACGTCGTCTCCCTAGCTGCGTCCCCTGATGGGCGCTGGCTTGCAGCGGGAGAGCGATCCGGAGGAGTGATCGTCGTTTGGGATTTGCAGTCCGGACAACGGCAATCATGGCCGCACCCACTAACCGGAGAGACCGTCGATCGTCTGACGGGGCACAGTTACATGGTGTGGTCACTAGCGTTCTCCCCCGACGGCAAACTCCTGGCCAGCGGTTCCTCCGACGCTTCCATCAGGCTCTGGGAAGTGGAAACGGGCGTCGAAGTCGGCATCATAGAGGACCACCTGAGTCTGATACGCAGTGTGAGCTTCTCCCCCAGCGGGAGCATTCTAGCCTCGTCCTCCTGCGACGGCACCGTTCGACTGTGGGACGTTCACTCCCTCCGGCCGATCCGTGCTCCAATCCGCGGTGGGATCAACGTATATGTGGTGACGTTCTCTCCCGACGGGGCACAACTAGCACTTGTGGCAAATCCTCGCGAGGATTTGCCGGCCACAGTACAAGTGTACGAAACCGCCACCTGGGAACTCCAGTGGGCACATGTCCCTGGGGGGAGGACCAGCGAATACGCTGCGTCGTTTTCCCCTGATGGGACATTGCTCGCCACTGGTGGCTTTGGCAGAAGAATCGAGGTAAGGAACGCCAAGACCGGCGAACTGCTGCACACACTGTCAGGTCACGCCGACCACGTGTGGGGAATCGCTTTCACTGCAGATGGAGAGAGGATTATCTCCACGGCCAAAGATGAGACAATGCGTGTCTGGCGCCTCGGGTTGTGAGCCTTTGGGGATGGCGATAGGGAAGCTCGCCGAGCAAGTGATATCCTGCCGGCTTTGTCCCCGCCTGCTCGCCTACCGAGAGAGTGCGGCGCGCCAGAAGCGCGCCGCATTCCGCGAGGAGACGTACTGGGGTCGGCCCGTACCAGGATTCGGCGACCCTCAGGCCCAGGTGCTCCTGGTGGGCCTGGCCCCGGCGGCACACGGGTCGAACCGCACCGGACGGATGTTCACCGGCGACGGTGCACGGGGAGCGGGGACAACACTGCTGTCCGCCTTGCACCGTGCAGGACTGGCCAATCGTCCGCTATCCGAGAGCCCCGACGACGGGCTGGAGCTCAGCAGGGCCTATCTCACCAGTGTGGTTCACTGTGCTCCTCCGGGCAACCGTCCGCGTGGAGAGGAGATAGCAAACTGCCTCCCCTATCTACGGGAGGAATTGCGGTTGCTGGAAGACGTGCAGACGATCGTCGCCCTCGGCCGGGTCGCCTTCGACGGGTGTCTGCAGGCCCTGGGGTTCGGGCAGCGGCGCGGGCGCCCGCATTTCGTCCATGGGAAGTCCGTGGAGCTGCCTGACGGCCGGCGCCTGCTCGCTTGCTACCACCCTTCGCGACAGAACACACAGACCGGCCGCCTGCGGCCGGAGATGCTGGATGCAGTGCTGGCAGAGGCTCTCGCCAGGCGGTGATGGCGTTCGCCCAGAGGGCATCCCTTCCCACAACATGGGAGCCATTCCCTGCCGCTATGCGGGGAGGTCCAAGCGCGGTCCGGTCGTAAGCGCGTTGTCGGCCATCGCCTCCCTGATAAGGAGCGCCCCCAGAGCCGTCACGGCGCACCACAATCCGAAGGCAGGACCCACGGGAAGCTCGGACCCGGGAAGGGCGGCCAGGCCGTCCACTACACTTAG
>PWTL01000067.1 GCA_003562845.1 Candidatus Acetothermia bacterium | reverse complement strand
CTGTTTCATCGCTAGCTTCACTATTGACTGCGATGACATCCTGTTTGGCTGCTCGCATTTCAGCTACTTCAGCAGGTGCACGCCTTAGCAATATGTCTTCGAGGGCTTTTCCTTTTTCGGTCTTACTTTTGGCCTCACCCGGCTCAACTTCTTCTGAGCTTTCAGGGTCTTTATCGTTTTGATGAATGTGGTCGTCCTTGTGTTCAGGTTTATCCTGGTTAACCGATTCTTTGCTCTTTTGCTGATTGAGTGCATCGCGCTCAGTTTTCGTAAGTTCTAGGTTTTCTGGCCTAGAGAGGTAGTTGTCTTTTTTGTTGTCTACTAAGGTAAGCACTCTGTTGTAGAAGTTCGTCTGGGCGTCAGGGTTCATGTCGTTTTTATCGGCAAAGGTGATCATCTTGTCCATAAGTACGTCGGTTATATCACCACTCACAGTGGTGTCACCATGGATGTCAGCCCAGGCTAACTCATCAGCCAATGCAGAAATAGATAGGTTCTCGTAGGCACTATCTTGAGTGTTTTCGTAATGAGCATCACGAGCTTTATCAAAAGAGGTTGCACTGGCAAACTGGCCGTTCGGCGCACGCAAGCGACCACTGTCATCTTCGTAATGACGTGAATCTACGTATGCTTGCCATTCAGCCTTCTGCTGACGAAGCTCTGGGTTGAAGGCTTCTTCAGGGGTGAGGGATTGGAGGTCGGGTGCTTTGTGTTCGGACATAGAAATAAATTATCTCTCTTATTTACCTGTTATTGCTGTAAACAGCTCTGTCTACTTACACAGATGTTAACATAAATAATAGTATAAGTCAATGCTTATATACTATGTTTTTACAAAAAGCTATTTAGTTAAGTAGTAGCGTTTTCACCAGAGGCGGCTATAATTTTATCGGCGTTGGATTTGATTTCAGCTTTGAGCGTTTCTAGCTCGCCAGCGACGACCTTTTTATAATCCGGGAAGTTCGTTTCGAGCCACTTAAGAGCGCCCTCTTGATCATCTTTGTTTACGTAGGCTTCAAATTCATCCAGTTGTTCGTCGCTCATCTGTTCAGCGAGCTTCATACCAACTCGCATTTCAAGTGTTTCGTAGATATGGGCTAGCATCTTGTTTTTATCTTCGGTAGGCAATTCGCCAAGGCCGAGGTCTTTTAGAAAATTGTCATCAAGTTTAAACATAACTTCTCCTTTTATAGTTTTATTTTATCATCTACTGGCTGGCAGAAGCATTTTCTTCTAGCCAAGTGTCAACAAAATCTTTGGCTTCTGGTGTCCACTTGGCTTCGCCTGGGCTAGAAATACGGTATTCTGTTACGCCATCTACGTTCGTCGTATAGGTATCAATACCATCTATTATGTTATCTCCGCCTACATTCTCGACCAAATCCAGATACAACCGATAGCTTTCATTGCCGTCTAGGCTGTAGCCACTCTCGGCTGCCATCCGGTTGAGAATATTTGTAAAGCCATCGCCTGCCTCGATTTCGACAGGTGTTGGTTCTACCTCTGCAGTGTCATCTCGGATCTCATCTCCTGCGTCTGGCTCAGTGTCTGGTTCTGGCTCGTGTGGAGGCTCTGATGGCACCTCGGCGTCATCGTTTCCATTTGGTTCAGCCTCAGGACTAGGTTCGTCAGGCTCTACATGATCGGGCTCAACAGGCTCTGTATCTACATCGGCTTCTGGCTCAGACGGAGAGCCAAACGGCAATCTATCCTCTATAACTTCACTTCCTAAACTAGCGAGACCTCCAGCTACCGCAGCTACACCAGCAGACTTGGCTGATCGTTTACGGTTGGCAAAAACACTTGTTTCTACACCAGCTGTAAGTCGAGAAGTAGCAGAATCTTCGCCCGCTTCTAATGATCTTAGTTGTTCGCTTTCGCGTCTACTATATTCTCTGTCTAGGTTACGACTAACGCCAGATTGTGATTCGAGCTTGCCAGATAGTAACCCTCTTGAGACTCGGCCACCAGCCACCATAGCACCAACACCACCAGCAACCGCACCGCTAGCAAGAAACGGCAGAACAAGACCAGCTGTCAGGCCAGTGGCAGTACCTACTCCAGCCATAACGCCAGCTTTTTTGAGCATGCCACCCTTGCCTTGCCTAGACCATTCTGTCCATTTGTTTACGAGTCTATTGCTCTTGGCAAGTCGTCCTGCTTCTAGCTTCTGTACGTGATTAGCCGTGCGGATTTCGTTGGTATCATCCAATAATTTAACGAGCATCATCTCTTCTGCAGAATGATTGCCGGAATCCTGCATATCCCGTAAGACTATGTCCCGAGCAGTTTTGCGAGCTTGTTCGTACGTCTGTCGAGCCTTCTCTAGTGATTTCTTAGAATTTTTCCTGCCATGTATAGTTTGTCGCTCACGGCGCGCTGCTATATCAGCGTATGCATTTTGAGCATGTGCGAGCTCTTCCACGACATCTGGGTGATTTTCCCAGAGCTTGTCATAAAAATCTTTGAGCTCAATCTCCCCCTCACTCAATTCAGTATCATCTTCCATCTCTGTCTGCACTGTTTCATCGCTAGCTTCACTATTGACTGCGATGACATCCTGTTTGGCTGCTCGCATTTCAGCTACTTCAGCAGGTGCACGCCTTAGCAATATGTCTTCGAGGGCTTTTCCTTTTTCGGT
>PWTL01000126.1 GCA_003562845.1 Candidatus Acetothermia bacterium | reverse complement strand
GCGGTATGTGTCAGCACAAGGCCGGTTGCCCGAGGAAACTCGGCAAGTCCATCGGCAAGGGCGCGGAATTCACGGTCGCGCGTGCGCGAATCGGTCAGGTCTGTACATGCCTGTATCAGGATGGGGGCTCCTGCCAGCGGCGTGGCGATCAAGTCGATCTCAAAACCATTGCGCGTGTGCAGGTAGGCCCGCTCGTATCCTCTACGCTCGAGTTCAATCAATACTGCCGTTTCGAGGGCATGCCCGGTATTGGGGCGTCCGCTGCGGTCAAAAGCCGGTATAAGCCCCTGGTCAACCGGGTATATCTTGCGTGGATTGGTCTGCCGTACACGCTCGCTGCTTGTATGAATGGGCACGAGCCTGATCAGGAAGGTGTCCTCGATGTGGGCAAGCAGTGCATGGAGGATGTCTTTCGATGCCGGAATACCGCGCGACTTGAGGTCGTTGTAGAAGCGGTTCACCGAGAAGGCGGCAGCGGCATTGCCCAGCAATTGCCTGATCATTTCCCGGAGTGCTGTCACATTCCGGATGGTGTGACGTTCGATCACATCTCTTAGAATCACGGTGTCCACGTATCCTTGCAGCAGCATGAGTCGATCCGTGGTGCTGGTGCCCTGTGCTTCAGGGAATCCACCGGTAATCAGATAGTCGGTGAAGGCATGTTCGAGTGCGGACCGCTGCGCCTTGGTGAGATTACTGACCGCTTGTTCTGGTTCTGCAGCACGATGACGCAGGAATTCGCGAAAACTGAAAGGATAGACGCGGGTTTCCATTGCACGTCCCCTGAAGGACGTGGCCACTTCGCGGCTCAGCATATGTGCGGATGATCCGCTAACGAACAACTGAATGTTTTCAGAGTCAAGGATGCGCCGCGCGAACTGTTCCCAGCCCGGTACGAGCTGAATCTCGTCGAAAAAGAACGCCACCTTTTCCTGATCCCGGAAGGTGGGATTGATCGCATAGTATTCCTCAATGACCCAGTGCAGATGTTTCTGATCCATCTCGGCCAACCGCTCGTCGTCGAAACTGAAATAGGCCAGTGTCGCAGGCTCTCTGCCCTCGGAGAGCAGATCGGACCGGCATTGATGCAGAAAGGTGGTTTTGCCTGCTCGCCGCATTCCGACGACGGCATGGGTCTTATTCCGCACCTGCGGCAGTCGGGTTTGCCGCCGTGTAAATGCCGGTGGCGGTTCGGATATCGCTTGGACCAGTTTCTGGCGTATGATTTCACGCATGATCTGTCCTTTTTATCTGTATGAATAATTTGATAACTATACTTTTAGCAAGGACAGATGTTCTTGTCGATAGGTTTGTTTGGGCACTTGGGCAGCCAAGATGATGCATATTGTAACTTTTGAGGGATACATTGATTCGCAACTATCCGCATGTGCGAACAATCTGGTAATAAAGATTGGGATGCTTGCTTGCGTTGATTGGCTGAGCGGTTGGGTTTATCGGTGGTGGTGGGTTTTTGCTTGGGCGGTGGGTGATTCGCCGGCCCCGTCGCTCCGCTCCTGCCAAAGCGGTGAGGTCGCTATCGCTCGCTTGTCCTCCGTAGCGTATTCGCGAAGGAGGATCACCGCGCTCCATATTGTTTTGTGGTGATATGGAGTGCGGCGATTGGAATCGGCGCTTTGGGATTGCGCGTAGCGCGGGGGCGGGGACGGGTCGAGCGGGGTGCGTTGTGCACTCGCGTTGATTTTCCTGATTTGTGATATATGACTTGTGTTACCGAATTATCATGATAATTATGTAACAACATCCATTATTACTATATATGGTTTTGTTTGGAGGTTGCATGAATACACGGTATCTTAAGTCTTTGGTAGCAGATGATTTAAAGGAGAAAATGGTGTTTCTCGGCGGCCCGCGGCAAGTCGGGAAGACGACGATGGCGCGCCAAATATCCGAGGAAGTTACGCCGGCAGTATATCTGAATTGGGACAATCGGGATCACCGACGTATGATCATGCATGGTCATTGGACTCCGGATGCGAAGCTGGTTTTGTTTGATGAGTTGCATAAATACCGGTCGTGGAAAAACCTTGTAAAAGGTTTTTGGGATACTCGCTTGCCGGATTTACAAATCATGGTTACCGGGAGTTCCCGCTTGGATGTTTATCGCCGTGGTGGTGATTCTTTGCAGGGTCGGTATCATTACTATCGGTTGCATCCTTTTTCGCTGCGTGAACTAAACCGTACTGCGCCTTATTGCGTGGATGATGCGGTAGCGCATATTCCGCAGCGGTTAGAGGAGGCTCTTCCGGGGCTTGATCATTTGATGCGCTTTGGCGGTTTTCCCGAGCCTTGTTTGCAGGGAAGCGAGCGCGGATTGCGTCGGTGGCAGAATCAGCGCTTTGAACGGGTATTTCGTGAAGACATCCGGGATACGGAATCATTACGTTCCTTGGCCGATGTAGAGTTGCTGGGAACCATGCTGCCTGACCGGGTAGCGTCGCCGCTTTCTTTTAGCAGTTTGGCTACGGATATAGAGGTGAGCCCGAAAACCGTAAAATCCTGGATCGAGCTGCTTTGCCGAAATTACTACATTTTCCGGGTTCCCCCTTATCACCGTCGCTTGCCGCGCGCATTAAAAAAGGAATCCAAATACTACATGTGGGATTGGTCGGAAGTTAAGGCTGACGGCGCTCG
>PWTL01000108.1 GCA_003562845.1 Candidatus Acetothermia bacterium | reverse complement strand
TGATGGGAAAGGGATTCCTCAAGGGGATTGTTCTGTCCCACTGTATGGACACCGTGGAGGAATGGCATGCCTTCCTTCAGGGATGGGGTCGCATCTTAGTGCCTTTCCCCTTGAGGTATCATCCAAGCCAAGAGCTACTGGATGAGATAGAATCCGAGCATCACTACTATGTGGTTGGTATGGTAGTTGGCATGCTTACATGGCTAATAATCGCCAAGCTAGTACAGATAATGTTCTTCTAAGGAGGTGAACAATGGCAAGTCTTGAACAGACTCTCTCAAGTATACGTATAGAGCTTAGTGATCGTGATAAGGACATGTGGCAAGATGACGAGCTCATCAGAGCTATCGAGAAGACTGTATCCTTGATGTCCAGACTTATCCCTAAGCGGGGTATGGTTACTGGTACTATAGAGTCTTCATGGATAGTGGGTGAACATTATCTGGATATCAGTTCTATCCTATCCGATTACATTAGGATTGAGAAGGTAGAGTATCCCACTGGTATGTCTCCTCTCCAAGTCCTTACTTGCAATCCTATTGGTGATTATCTCCAATTCAGAGTAGACCCTCATCTTACTGTAGGAGATGGTATAAGGATCATCTATCTGGGTGCATGGACACCTCCAACCCATGTAACTCCTGGGGACTATCCCGATCATCTTAATGATGTTGTTGTCATTGGAGCAGCTGGCCAATCATTGATCTTCAAAGCTGAGAACCTACTACAGCAGGCCTCTAGTGCATTCGAAACTCTATCAGTTCCTACTGCTTACACCTTTGTTAAGCCGACAGCACCTTCACTACCCGTAGTGCCTACAGCACCTACTGCCCCTACGTTATCCTTCACTGCCGCAGAGTCGGCTATGAATGCTGTAGAGGATGAGATTGATGCTGCCAAGAACAAGCTAGACTCTGGCGAGCTGGTAATCAATGCAGGAACCAGGGGCGAGAACGTGGCTCAGAACTACGGAATGTACGGCAGCATTGTCATGGATGGTGCGGGACATAGGGTCAACGAGTCTATTGCTCGGCTTCGCCAAGTAGAGAACATCTTAAACAAATACTCTGCTGAGGTCACAGCCTTCGGCAGTGAGACCAATGCTTATGCTAACAATGTCAGTGCTCTAGTCTCCCTGTTCCGTAGTGAAGGGGAATTGGAGAACATCGGTGCTAGTGTCTATACATCCGAGGTCAATGCCTATGTTGCTCGGATCAACGGGCAAAAGGCCAAGGCAGATGCTCTACTTGACATAGCGGGTAGATTCCTCGCCAGTGGTCAAGCTAAGATCAATGAGTTCCTAGCTGCCCTTGGTTACAAGCCTGAGTTCTTCAAGAACAAAGCCTCAATGGAGCAAAGAGCATGACAGGTTGTGAAGTAGTCGTATCCCAATGGGGAAGCCTTAGTTGGGCTATCCTATGGTTCGGGCTTGGTTGTGTTATTGGGTGTATCATAGGTGTAAGGGTAAGTAAGTCATAACTTTCCTACTTGCTTCATCGAGTAGGCCGTCCTCATCGCTGGCATATCGGTCAAGAGTACCAGGCGGTGTGTCTAGGTTGTTAACGTACTTGGGGTTAAAATAAGTGCCTGTGTATGGTAAGACCCAGAAGCCCATAAAAGTGCCACCAGCGGCTTCTCCGTGCGAGCCACACACAGGCTGTTCCAGAAATGTCTATGTTTCAGTGTCGCTGGTACACCAAGGGGTAATATCCCTAGTACACCAAGGGAAGTTATCCATAGTAAATACAGGTATCCCTAGTTTCCTACACTCCTCAACTTCCTTATCAGCACCATGAGATTCACCTTTTAACCTTAGCCCTACCTCAGCCCAATGTCTAAGGAAGCTAAGATCATATTCTAACCAGAACTCATACTCTTTGGGGGACATTATATGCCAGAAGTGTGTAAGATGTGGGATGAAGGGAGTATGTCCCCTATCTACCAATAAGTCAGCTACAATGAGAACCTTGTTAACATTAAAGCCTACATCTCCCTTTGTGTAAGGACTCATAATATAAACTCTAAGACCCATTAAATTACCACCTTCACTGCTTGCCTTGGCTTGTCAGGCACTTCATTCCAGAACTCAGCCTTAGGTGTTACCAGCTTCACCAGTGGTGCTGTCAAGTCCACAGGTGGGAAACCACCCATCTCTGAATACCCACCCCATTTAAGGTAGGCATTACTCTTCACTAACATCTTCCTATGGGCTGATATCCTTCCTATCCTAAAGCCAGTGTCCTTGCACTCCCTAGTCCTAGGGTCAGGTATGAAGTAAATATCAGGGGCTGTGTTCACCACATGGTCATGGGACATAATGTAACAGTTACAGTGAAGCCACGTAGAAGTCCTTTCTACTTTGACTGCCTTAGCTGCCTTAGTCCTAGCACCACCATAACCATGAGTGTGATAAAGCCAGAATACATAGGGCTTATCCTTGTTGTACTGATTCCCCAAGCCAAAGGATATCTTATACATGAGGCCTTCTGATCTATAGGGTACTCCCAATGCTTTGGCTATATCCCTAACTATGTGTATTCCTGCTTCTTTCCATATCCTATCCTCATGGTTGCCATCCACAGCACCCAGTATCTTAGCCCTATATGGATACAGCCAGTCTATCATTTGATCACGTTGATCTTCTGGTGATCCCAC
>PWTL01000115.1 GCA_003562845.1 Candidatus Acetothermia bacterium | reverse complement strand
TTGACGGTAGAGGAATCGATGCGGATGGTGAAGGATTCGATACTGAGGGTGGAGGCGGTTCTGACGGATTCGGAGGCGGCGACGGTTCTGGCGGAGAAGGCGGTGGGTCAGGCAGCTCTAGAGGCACCACCAAATCGAATCCTGCAGTGGGACTCAGCAATGTCCGCGCAATCATGCGCGGCCCAAGCACTCGGAAGATCAGTTTCACGCCCCAAAAAACGGGCCGCATTTCTCTACGCGTGCTAGAAGCCGGAGCAGACGCCGACTATGCTGTTGGAATCCAACACGCCGATCAGGGCACGATCCGTCGGGGAGCGCTCATAATGGATGTCGTTCTGGGTACACGGAAGACCGTCGAAGTCACACTTGACCAGGTTTTCGACGGCGCGTTGAAGGTGGTGGCTCATGAAATTTGATCCCAATAAGGCTTTTCCATATCCGGTTCTGAGACCATACAGCGATGATTACCCGCAGGTGGATTTCCAGACAACGGTGGATCTTACTGTAGGATCTGACAAGATTAGCGCACAGATCGAGTGTGCTATCTCCGCCGATGCAATAGTAGATCAGGTAAAGAAAGGATACGCCGAATACGTATGGGTCGTATCTTGTCGCGACACCTATTTTCGGACGGTCATCAAGACCGCAAAGTCACAGGTCACCTCCGAGTTTCCACCTGGTTCTCTTCGAGGCGAGGTGCAAATTGACCCTTACGTCGTGGTCACACGGCCCATCCCCAACTACACATCAAGCGACCTCAATCCCGAGTTCGGAAAAGGTCCATTCGCCTTTTGTACTGGTGACATCCTTGCCCAGGATGAACCTCAGGTATTTTTCATAGACCGCGATCTGTTCAGACCGCTGACGTCGGTGTTCGAGCTTGTCAAGCGCGATGGCCTATCCGATGGGGAGTGGCTCATTGATTTCGAACAGGATCACGTGCAGATCCAGCTTGGCGCAAAAATGAAAGAGGCGATCGACGACGCGCGGAATTCAACTTCTAACCGATTAATTCTATTGAATTCCATCTACTTCTCTGCGGTCACCCAGAGCATACAGAAACTTCTTCAGGATGAATCGGAATATGACGAATATCGATGGGCCAAGATCATACGACAACAGGCCATTAATAGTGGTCTGGATCTGAGCGCACATGACGCCTATGTATCTGCGAACCGACTCATGAAGTATCCACTCAACATGCTGAATATTCACGTCTTCCAGGGTGGAATAGAATGAAACTACAACTCCTAAAGAAGGCTACGATCAAGGAACTGATTGACTCCGTACCGGCCAACCTTGATCGATACCGAAATAGCGACTTCGCATACCTGAATTCCGATCCAGCTCGATTGATTGAGTCACAATACGACTTCGATCCGTCCTTGCTTGCCCCAATCGACTGTAAAAAGGACAATCACAGGGAGGTGGCGAACTGCGTTGCCATCTGGGACGCTCTCCACTGGCTTTCTCCGTATCTGGCCCGTGATGAACGGCTATGGACTCTCCTAACACACACGTATCTGCTTGAATATTCTAGGACGCGATGGCCAATACCAAACGAAGACGAAGTGGCTATCAAGGAAATCCGACGGCATTTCTTCGTCAGTGGTGGGAGGGGATTCGAGCGGGACAACGCTGTGGCACGTTTATGGTGGATGGCCTATCTTTGCGACAAAACCGAAGGGATGTCACTACACGAAGCGTTGCAAGTCTTCCTGTACAAATTTGATGTTCGGGCAAATATCATGGAAAGGCCAACTACCTCCCAGAGCGTCCTAGTCTTTTCGGCCGTTCTGAGAAAACTCAAGCAGTCTTATGATGGCGACAAGAGCTTGTTCGAACGTGAAAAGTTTAGAGGGGCAATGCGCAGACTGAATCTAATTGGAGGCACTAAACTCTTGGCCGCTTTGGATTCGAAGGAGGTACGCCGCATTGTGGACTCGTGTTTCTGACATATCTCGCAGACCTGCGAGGCAATATGCATAGAAATTCTTGCAGTTTCGGACAAGTTAGGGATACGGGTTTGAGTTTGAATGGCATCATTCCAAGGCCACAAGACATCGCCGAGGGTGCGTTGTGACGGATCCCATCCCTTCGGAAGAACTTGGTTTGCTACCCACTTCCTCAGTGATCGGAGTGTTCTGGTAATTGGAGGCGTGTAGGGGATCGAGTTGCTCACGGTATCGTCACGCACGGGAGAACACCTCCTCACTTTATACTCGATCAACGGAATCAACCCTCGCTGCCAAAAGCGTCCTGATATTCTATAGCCATTTAAGAGGAACAACTGCCGACGTTCGAGCGGCTGGGCGATGTGCGGTTGCGGGCGGTGACGCTGGGCCAGATCGCTGATGTATTGCAGGCGCGCGGGGAGGTGGACGAAGCGCTGCGGATTCGCCGGGAGGAAGAACTGCCGGTGTACGAGCGGCTTCAGTCGGCGCGGGATTTACTCGTCTGCCGCGCCAATATTGGAATCACTTACCTCAAGCGCAACTTGGCGGGAGACCGCGAGAAAGCGTTGGAATTTTTGAACTCGGCCCTGCAAGACGCGCAACGGCTGAATTTACCTGAAGCCGGGCAAATCGCCGAGATCATCCGGCAGGCGTAAGCGTCACCGGATTCATATTCACACCTGAATCAGTCATCGAGCGCC
>PWTL01000114.1 GCA_003562845.1 Candidatus Acetothermia bacterium | reverse complement strand
ATCCGTTCATAGACGTAAATATCCCCATTTGGACGCTTTTCCCGACGCTCGCCGACATGAGTTTTTCCTGTTACTGGCTTAGACACGCGTAATCTCCCCTTTAACATGTTCGTATAAATATAATACCTACATGTTAAAAGGCAAGAAAAAAGCACAGGTTTTCAACTAAACCGTGTTCATGGAGTTGTGTTGTGGGGTTAAAGTGTTCGCTTTATCCGATTTTCAGGGTACCAGATGAGCTTGGCCTGGTTCTGGAAGGCGTCCTTGATCTTTTCAACTTCGCTCTCACGCTGCTCGAACCAGGTTTCAATCGTCTTGATCGCTTCCGCGATATGGAAGAAGTCGATGTTCGAAGTTGCCCGATCCTCGGTGGGGTCGTCCAGAAACTGCAACAAGCTCGGCCGAGTCTCGTATTCGAGCGTATAGAGCCTCTGGCGGTAACGCTCGGCGAGGCGCTCGTTGAAATGCTGGAGAATCAGAAGTAGCGTGGTCAATCGCTGCTGTCCATCTACTACCTCATATGCGCCATTGTCCGTGGGGCGCAATACGAGCGGCTGCAAGCAGTAGAACTGCTCCGGCTGAGGGTTTTCACGGCGCACAAAGTCGCGGATGTCTTCCAGCAACTGCTCCACCTGCCGGGACGTCCAGCGAAAGCCTCGCTGATAGGCCGGAATGCGATAGCGAATCGACTGGTCCGAATCGTCTATGCGGAGTTCGTAGACGCTCTTCAGGCTGATGCTCTGGTCACGCATTGGCACCTCCTGCGGGCGGCGACCACTCGCGTGTGGCACCGTATGGTTTTGGGCAAAGGTCTGCTGCCAGGTAGAGCGGGTGATATGGGGTTCCATCCTTGGCGAGCCGCAGGTAACAGAGGCTCGGATGATCGCTCAGGAGATCCCTAACTTGTTGGCCACGAAAGCAAAGCGCCTTTGATGGTGGTCGGCCATAGGCCAGGACGACAATCGCAGTCTCTTCCGCCATTTTCAGAATATGCTCGTCGTTTTCCGGACCAATGGGATCGGTTACGTCCAGCAAACGCTTCTTGTCTGTCGCTCGGTAGGCATGGACATTGCCGACCAACTGACCTCCGTAACCCCAGGAGCGGGCAAACTTCCCCGTCTTGCGCAAGGTTGGGTCGCTGTAATCGGTACAGGCCACGCTAGGGTTCATCAACAGCCAAAGTACAAGCGGCTTGTCCGTGTCCCAGACTTCGCGAAGCTGGTAACGGTAATTTTTGCAATCTGAAAAGACGAGTTCGATGGCAGAATCTGCGGGCCAGGCGGGGCGAACCTTACCCCCGGGGTCGTGTTTCTGGATGGTGCGGCTCATGCGGGCACTCCTCGTAAGTCGACCAACCATTTCATTTTTAGTAATCGATTCATTTACTTCCAAGGTGCTTGCAACGGATAAGACTTACTTCCACAGCGCAGGATAAAAATTGTTTTGATCCCATAAGACTCGAAATAGTCCAAGTCTAAGGAATATTCGAGTAGATCGAATGGACGCCAGACATTTGTGATAACAATACCTAAACGAACGTTTCCAGAACATTGATTGTAGTAATCAAGCAAGGACTCTATGCCGCCTCGGAGCGGAAAGTATCGCTTATCGTAATTGGCACCTTTTTCAGAACATGCGACTGCTACGACTGGCGCACAAACAATTTGTTTTGTTGAATCTTTTCGGCGAGCAGGTCTCAGAATAACTAAATCTGAAGTGGCAACATCACTACTTCCAAATAGAGCACCTCGCTCGATTTCATTAACCGCTTTTGCCGTAATAGCAATTTCTTCCTCCCCATAACCTTCATTAAGCATCCTCCGCGACAGATGATCCTTTTCTGGATCATACTCATAGCCAAAATCACCGCTACTGATCAAATGCATCAGACCTTGGCGATGGAGTTGCCCATCATCCACATTAAGATTTCTGAGCGCCCTACGCACATCACCTAACGCTTCTCTCTGCGCAATGTTGCGAACGCTTGGTGTCTTGCTAATAGTGACAATCTCTTGCTGTCCGTCATGAGCACATATCAGTTTGTAATGCTTACCTATTTCAAGTTCGGTTTCAATACCAATTTCTCGAAGCCGCGCAATGATGTTCTTTACAAAAGAACGTTGCTTGCCTGAATTAGCCATGTCGAACCCCTAGTCAATTAAGCCATTATTCTAAATATACCGGATTCTTAATAAGTTGTCTGACAGATACGCGGAACAATACGGGAACGCTAGTGCAGCGAGTACTCTTTCGGCTGCACATCACTCAGTAGATCATCGGCGTTGACCAACACCGGTTGAATCCACACCAACCGGCTCTGTTGCAACCCTTGGCCATAACGCAACTTCCGAAAGTGACCGCACCGCCAATGCGGCTTTTTCCGGGTTCCGGTTGCGGCTCTGGGTCGAGCATTCTCCGGCATCTCTGTAGGGCCGACCACAATACGGTCATACGTGACGGCTAAGCGATCACGGCGCGTGGCGTTTAGTTTACCCAATTTGCGCAGTTTGCGTTCCAAATCAGAGCGTTCATTGACCTTGATTTGTTGGGCTTCAGACAAATTCACATACAGCAATACCTTAGATAACTGGTGAATAATCGCTGTCATGCGTTCAGCTTCAGCCTCTGGGATCGGCGTAATGCCAATAGAATGTTCACGAGCT
>PWTL01000066.1 GCA_003562845.1 Candidatus Acetothermia bacterium | reverse complement strand
CCTCCAGGAGCAGAGGCCCGACGGGACCTGGGCCAACTGGAAGGGCGGTCCGGCGGACCTGTCCACCACGGTGGAGGCCTACACCGCGCTAAAGATGGCCGGAGTGGACCCGGCCTCGGAGGAGATGACGCGGGCCAAGGGCTTCATACTGGAGCGAGGGGGTGTCCCCAAGGCCCGTGTGTTCACGAAGATCTGGCTCGCCCTCCTCGGAGAGTGGCCGTGGGAGGCGACCCCTATGCTCCCCCCGGAGCTCGTGCTCCTGCCCCGGTGGTTCCCCGTCAATCTGTACTCGTTTGCCTCTTGGGCCCGGGGGACGATCCTCCCCTTGGCCATCGTACGGGTGAAGGAGCCCGTGTTCCCCCTGCCCCCGGAGTCGCAAGTCGACGAGCTGTTCCCGGGAGGGAAAGGCGAGGCCGATCACTCCCTCCCCGGGAAGAGCGGGGCGTGGGCCGCCTTGTTCCGCGCCGCGGACAGAGCCCTCAGGCTGTGGGAGCGCTCCCCGTGGAAGCCCCTGCGCCGGCGCGCCTTGCGGGCGAGCGAGGACTGGATCCTCGCCCGCCAGGAGGCCGATGGCTGCTGGGGCGGAATCCAACCTCCCTGGGTGTACTCCCTGATCGCGCTTGTCACGCTCGGCCATGACCTGGCCAGCCCCCCCGTCCGCCGAGGGCTGGCCGGCTTCGAGCGCTATGCGGTCCGGGAGGACGGCACCTTCCGCCTGCAGTCCTGTATCTCGCCCGTGTGGGACACGGGACTGGCTCTCCTGGGACTACTGGAGGCGGGCCTCGCCTCGGAGCACCCGGCGCTGCAGAAGGCCGGGGACTGGCTCCTCGGGGAGCAAGTCTTCACCGGGGGGGACTGGCAGGTGCGCTGCTCGGCCGCGCCCGGCGGGTGGGCGTTCGAGCTCGACAACGACATCTATCCGGACACCGACGACACGGCAGTTGTCCTTATGGCTCTGGACCGGTTGGACCTCCCGCCCCAGGCGAAGGAGTTCTCCCTGCGCCGCGGTCGAGAGTGGCTACTGGGCATGCAGTCCCGCGGAGGCGGGTGGGGGGCGTTCGACCGCAACAACACCCGCACAGTGCTCAGGGAGATTCCGTTTGCCGACTTCGGCGAGCTCCTCGATCCTCCGTCGGCCGACGTCAGCGCCCACGTCGTAGAGTGTCTGGCACAGCTCGGAGATGGTCCGGGCTTTGGCCCCCTGGATCGCGGTGTCCAGTATCTCCTTGAGGAACAAGAGGAGGACGGTTCGTGGTACGGGCGCTGGGGCGTAAACCACATCTATGGCACCGGCGCGGCCGTACCTGCTCTGGTCGCCTGCGGGGTGCCCCCCGACGCCCCGGCGGTCAACAAGGCTACGCAGTGGCTGCTTGCCCGGCAGAACGAGGACGGCGGCTGGGGAGAGGACGTCATGTCCTACCACGATGTCTCGCTGCGCGGGCGCGGACCGTCCACAGCATCGCAGACGGCGTGGGCACTTCTGGCTTTGCTGGCCGCCGGAGTGCAGGGGGACCCAGTCCTACGCGGCGTCCAGTACCTGCTTCGAACCCAGACCGCCGAGGGGACGTGGGAAGAAGAAGAGTTCACCGGAACAGGCTTCCCCACCGACTTCATGATTCGCTATCACCTGTACCGGCATTACTTCCCGCTCCTGGCCCTCGGCCGGGCAAGGAGGGTCTGGGGATGAACATCGAGCTGGCGCAGGTGTACGGCTTCTGCCCTGGGGTGCGCCGGGCCGTGGAGATGGTCAACGGCCACCTGGACGCCGCGGGCCCCCTGGCCACTTTGGGGGCCATCGTGCACAACGCGCAGGTCGTGGATGCGTTGGCTGAGCGGGGGGCGCGAGTGGCAGAAGACCTGGAGGCCGTGCGCGAACCGGCCGTGGCCATCACCGCCCACGGCGCGGGGAAAGCGCTGTACCAGGAGATCGCCCGCCGTGACCTGGAGCTCGTGGACACCACCTGCCCCATCGTCAAACGTGCCCAGGAGGCGGCCAAACAACTGGCCGAGGATGGCTATGCCGTCCTCATCTACGGGGAGACGGCGCACCCGGAGGTGAAGGGCCTCCTAAGCTGGACCGAGGGGCAGGGCCACGCCACCTTGGATCCGGAGGCTTTGCCGGCCATCAGCGAGAGCAAACTGGCCCTCATCTCCCAGACCACAAAGGGCCAGGAGGCGTTCTGGCGCTTCGTAGCGCGGGTCGTGGAGCGCTTGGGCCCCCAGGTACAGGAGATGCACGTGGTGGATACCACCTGTCCGGAGACCGGTCGGCGTTACGACAGCGCGCGGGAGCTGGCCCGTCGCGTGGACGCCATCCTTGTGGTCGGCTCCCGCAACTCCGCCAACACGCGCAAGCTGGCGGAGACATGCGAGGAGACGGGAGTGCGTACGCACTTCATCGAGTCGGCCGAGGAGATTCAAGGGCAATGGTTCAGCGGAGTGAGCAGAGTGGGGGTCACCGCCGGCGCGTCCACGCCGGACGAGGCCATCGACCAAGTGATCCGCCGCCTGCGAGGACTGGAGGGAGGTGTGTGACATGCGAACAACGAGCATGACCGGCCCACAGGTGCAGACCTTGTCCCTCAAGGTGTTGCCTGAACGGGCCCCACAACTGATCGACATCAGCGACGAAGTGGAGCGTCTAGTGGAACAAACGGGCGTTACGTGGGGGTTCGT
>PWTL01000123.1 GCA_003562845.1 Candidatus Acetothermia bacterium | reverse complement strand
GCGGTGGTGGTAGCCCTGGGAGGACTGGGAGTGCTGTCCCCACGCACGGCGCTTTCCGGGTTCAGTAGTCCTGCAGTGATCACCATCCTGGCCATTTTCATCATGGCTGAGGGCCTGAATCGCACCGGGGTCACTAACCTGGTAGGGCGCTTGCTCATGCGGTTGGGCGGACGGAGTGAGGGACGGCTCGTGGTCGCTGTCATGCTCTCCGGAGCGTTCCTATCTTTGTTTATGAACAACATTGCCGCGGCCGCGGTGCTCCTCCCGGCAGTGACCGGGGCCGCGAGGAGGGCGGGAGTGAAGGCCTCCCGGGTCCTCATGCCCCTCGCCTTTGCCACGATGCTGGGAGGGATGGCAACACTGCTCACCACTATGAACATCGTGGTGAGCAATGTGTTGCAGGAGCACGGGTTCCCCGGGTATAGCCTCACCGATTTCGCTATGGTCGGCTTCCCTGTTGTGGCTGTCGGGGTTGTGTATATGGCGGTGTGGGGTCGTAGACGCCTCCCGGAGCGCGCGGCCGTTGAGCAGCTCGGGGAGTTCCAGCGACGGGAGAAGGACCTGCTGGACGTATACCAACTGGGGGAGCGCCTGTTCAGAGCTCGGGTCCCCAAAGGCTCGTACCTGATCGGGAAACGGATTGCCGAAAGTACGTTTCGCGAGGAGTTTGGGTTGACAGTGGTGGCCGTAGAGCGAAGGGGCAAGCTGCTGACTTCTCCCTTGCCGGACACAGTCCTTGGTGAGGACGATGTGATCCTGCTGGAGGGCGATGTCGAGGACTTCAAACGCAGGGACCGGGAACCCCATCTGGAGATCCTTCCGGGGCGGCCGTGGAAGGAACGCGACCTAGAATCCAAGGATACAGTTATTGCCGAGGCAATGCTCGCGCCCCGGTCAAGCCTTATAGGCCGCACGCTGCGGGAGGCCCATTTCCGCTACAAGTACGGGATGACCGTGTTGGCGCTTTGGCGGGCGGGCGAGTCCATCCGTGAGGGAATCCCCGATGTTACTCTACAGTTCGGAGATGCGTTGCTTTTACAGGGGCCCCGCCAACGTCTACGGGTACTGGATGCTGAACCGGACGTGATCCTGCTCAGCACAGAGAAGGAGGCCGCTCCCGTACCTCGCAGGGGGAAGGTCGCCCTGGCGATCCTAGTGGGGACCTTGGCCCTAGCCGTGTTCTCGCCGATGGCGTTAGGACAAGTTATGCTGGGCGGCGCTCTGCTCATGGTGCTCTCCGGCGTGCTGTCCATGGATCACGCTTACAGAGCGGTAGATTGGCGCAGCGTGTTCCTGGTCGCAGGGATGCTGCCTCTCAGCTTGGCCATGGCTCAGTCGGGTGCCGCGGGGCTGTTGGCGGACGGGATAGCGGCGTCCGTGGGGCGTGCAGGACCGATAGCGTTGATGGCGGGTATGTTCGCTCTGACGGCGCTGATGACACAGGCGTTGACGGGGCCGGCTGTAGCGGCGGTGATGGCCCCGATTGCCATAGAGACGGCCCTCCATACAGGGTTGAGCGTGCAAGCGCTGGGCATGACCGTGGCTCTGGCTACGTCCATGGCCTTTCTCAGCCCGCTGGGGCACGCAGTGAACGTATTGGTGATGGGTGCAGGAGGATACCGCTTTCGCGACTACGCATACGTGGGGTGGCCGCTGGCAGTGCTGGTGTTCGGGCTGATAATGCTCTTGCTGCCGCGTGTCTGGCCCCTGGCTTGAGTAAGACTGGCACTCGAGTTGCCCCACCGTGGGGGGGGCTGCTATAATGACCTCCCGGTGACCTGATAAGGAGGATCATCGGGCGTGAGCATATCAAAAGGCAGAAGACGAACAGCGACCCCCGTAGCGGGGTCGTTTTTTTTGTGTTGGCAGGCCGCGTACTTGGACCGCCGCCGACAGAGCGGTGGGTATGCTGTTGTAGAACTGATTGTCGAGCGCGAAGCTCGCGGGCAGCCCGGACAGTTTCTCATGGCTCGCACTGAGTGTGGGCCTGCTTTGCCCCGACCTCTGTCCCTGCTGTGGGCCGAGGGCAAGCGAGTGGCCCTGTTGGTCAAAGACGAGGGGCAGCTGCGGGCCCGCATGGCAGAGGCGCCGTTGGGAACGCGTTTCGACGTTCGTGGTCCGTACGGCGTGCCCTACAGAGACGCCGTCGAGCACAGCCGGCGGTATGTCCTGGTAGGGGGAGGCAGCGGGATCGCCCCCCTGCGCTTCCTCTGGCAGCGTCACCCGGAGCTTGTGGAGTCGGTGGCGTTCGGCCTGCGGCACACTGTGGACGAGAACTTCCTCCCCGATACTCCGCTGCTGATCGAGGAGCTGGGCCAGCCGACAGCGGGCGACCAGGCCCTCCACGTGTGGAGGCCGGGGCTGGGTTTGATCGCCTGCGGTCCCCGGGAGATGCTGCGCCAACTGGCTGCGGGTCTTCCGGAGCGAAAAGGGGTGTACTTCGCTCTGGAAGAGAGGATGGGCTGCGGCTACGGGGCTTGCCAGGGCTGTGTGGTGATGACACGGGACGGGCCGCTGCGCCTGTGCACGGACGGCCCCTTGGTGGCTTTGGACAGGCTGGGATGGTAGATCTAGCTGTCAGCCGGCTGGGACAGAGCTTCGCCAATCCGGTGCTGTTGTCCTCCGGGCCGGCCGGGTTCGGACTGGAGTTAGCTCCCCTGTTTCGGAGCAAGCCCCTGGGGGGGCTTACTACGAAGACGGTGACCCCGAGCCCGCGGCAGGGAAACCCTCCTCCGCGCTTGGTGGACGCTCCCGCGGGAGCTCTGAACTCCATCGGATTGGCTAATCCGGGACTGGACGAGTTCTTAGCGCAAGTGTTGCCCGAGCTGCGGGAGCTTCCCACGGTGAGGTTGATCAGCTTCGCTGCCTCGGATGTACAGGGGGTGGAGGCTATGGCCGGCGTCTTGGGCGAGGCCGCCGGTGTGGATGTGCTGGAGTTGAACCTCTCCTGCCCGAACGTGGAAGGCCGCCCGCCGTCCTGGGACAGCGCCTCGACAAGAGAGCTGGTCAGGGCGGCGACGCGGGCAACGTGTACGCCGCTTTTGGCGAAGCTTTCGCCCGACGTAACGGATGTAGTGCCGGTGGCCGCGGCCGCGCTGGAGGAGGGGGCGGCGGGGCTTACCTTGGTCAACACCGTGCGCGGTCTTCGTATCCAACGCGACACAGGGCGCCCCACGTTGGCCAGAATGTGGGGTGGGCTGTCGGGGGCGGCAATACTCCCCATCGCCCTGGCGAGGGTGTTCGAGGCCCGCCGGGCCTTCCCGGAGGTCCCCATTGTGGGTGTCGGTGGGGTAACCGACCTGGGCAGCCTGTTGGAAATGGCCATGGCCGGTGCCGATCTCGTGGGCATCGGGCTTGCTGTGATGTGCGATCCGGAGCTGCCCTGGAGGCTCTGCGTAGAGCTCAAACAATGGCTCTGTCGCCGGAGGATCTCGCGGTACTCACAGCTGGTGGGCTGTGCCCACCGAGGCGGTGTGGATGTTTGCAGAACTTGTTGAGCGGAGCGCTGCCCGCAGTGGAAGCTGGCTTTGCGTGGGGTTAGACCCGCGGCCCGAGCAGATTCCGGCTTCTTTCGGGAGCACGGCCCACGGAATGCTCCGCTACGTGCAATGGTTGGTGGGGGAGACTGCGCCCTGGGCGGCGGCATACAAAGCCAACCTAGCCTTCTACTTGCGGTGGGGCCCCCCGGGCTTGAGGGCGTTGCAGCGCATCGTGGAGTGCATTCACGCCGAGGCAGAGGGGCCGCTTATTCTTGACGCCAAGTGGGGGGACATCTCCTCCACTGCAGCGGCGTACGCGGCGGCGGCGGAAAGACTGGGCGTCGATGCTGTCACTTGTTCTGTGTACATGGGTGAAGATGCGGTGACCCCGCTTCTGGCGAAGGGGTTGTTCGCCTTTGTTCTTACCCTGCCCAGCAATCCTTCGTCACAGGAGGTGGTGGACCACGGCCATCCCCCGTTGTACCTGAAGGTGACGGAGTTGGCGGCCCGCTTGGAGAGGGAACGTCCAGGCCAGGTGGGGTTGGTGGTGGGGGCGACGCGCCCTACCGCCGCCGGGGAGGTGCACAGAGCCGCGCCCCACCTTCCGTGGCTCGTTCCGGGGGTGGGCCCGCAGGGGGGGCAACTGGCACAGGTTCTGGAGGCCGCTCCCAGCCACGTGTCGCTGGTCAACATGTCGCGCGCCGTGGCTGGTGCGGCTGACCCGGCCGTCGCCGCCCGCCAACTCGCCCAGCAGATCCGCGCAGCCAGGGAGCGCGCATGAGGCCGGCGTGGCACGATTTGTTCGTCCGGCGCGGGGCGCTTTTGGAAGGCCACTTTCTCCTCTCCTCCGGACGTCACTCACCGGCGTACGTGCAGTGCGCAAAGGTATTGGAACTCCCTACAGACTGCGAAACCTTGGGGCGCGCCCTATCCTCCCGCGCCCCGCGGAACGCGGTGAGCCGGGTCATCGCCCCGCCCATGGGGGGAATTCTCATTGGTTACGAAGTAGCGCGTGCGCTGGGAGTGCCGTTCCTCTTTCCCGAGCGGGACGCCAGCGGGGCCCTGGCTTTCCGCCGGGGGTTCGCCTTGGAGCCCGAGGAGCGAGTGCTTGTGGTGGAGGATGTAGTGACAACGGGCCTGACCACGGGAGAGGTCCTGCAGCTCGTACGGGCGAAAGGGGCGTTTCCCGTGGGGCTGATGGCTCTGGTGGACCGCTCTGAGGACCATAGTGTCGACGATCTCGATGTTCAGGCACTGCTCCGGCTGCGCATCCCCACCTATCCCCCTGACCAGTGCCCGCTATGCGCCACGGGCGCCTCACTCACGAAACCCGGTTCCCGCACCGTAGTCAGCGGTAGCCGTCCCTGATTTGGGCCGTGTTGCGCCGCTACTTCTTTGCGGCGGACAATCAGCCCACGGAAGGAGCGGTGCGGTGGAAGACATTCAGAGATTCCCCTGGCTGGCAGAACTGAACCCGAACCAGCGGGCGGCGGTGACTTACGGAGAGGGCCCGTTGCTGGTGGTCGCCGGCGCAGGAACGGGCAAGACGCGAACGCTGGCCTACAGAGTGGCGTACCTCGTGAGCATCGGGGTGGATCCGGGGAGGATCTTGCTCCTCACGTTCACCAGGCGAGCGGCCCAGGACATGCTGACGCGGGCTGCAGCCATTACGTCTCGGACAGGACTTGCCTTGGGGAACGTGTGGGGAGGGACATTTCACTCCGTGGCCCACCGGCTCCTCAGGACCAACGCCAAGTCAATGGGTCTGTCGCCGCAGTTCACCGTTCTCGACGAGACTGACGCCGCTGAACTCATGGGCCTATTGCGGGCAGAGCTCGGGTTCACCGGTGGTGCCCGCCGCTTCCCCCGCAAGTCCACTTGCCTGAACATCTACTCGCGCTGTGTGAACGCGGAACTCCCGCTTCCCGACGTGCTGGGTCGGCACTACCCGTGGTGCGCGAACTGGGAAGACGAACTGAAGAAACTGTTCAGGCACTACGAGCGGCGAAAGCATAGCGGGCGCTTGCTCGACTTCGACGATCTTCTCGTCTACTGGGCGGAGCTGGCAACTCATCCTCGGTTGGGCCCCCGCCTGGCCGAACGTTTCGACCATGTGCTGGTGGACGAGTACCAGGATACCAATGTCGTGCAAGCGCGCATCTTGCGGGGCATGCGGGGCGAGGGGAACAGCATCATGGTCGTGGGGGATGACGCGCAGAGCATCTACAGTTTTCGCGCCGCTGAGGTACGCAACATGCTCGACTTCCCTGTTCAGTTTCCGAACACCACAGTCATGACCCTGGAAGAGAACTACAGATCCAAGACCCCCATACTGGAGACCACGAACCGCCTCATCGCCCAGGCCCGCGAACGGTACACCAAAGATCTGTGGAGCGCCCGCGGTGAAGGTGCTCGTCCACAGCTAGTTACGTGTGTGGACGAGCACGCACAAGACGACTACGTGATAGCCCGAGTGCTCGAACACTGGGAGCAGGGAACGCCTTTGCGTGACCAGGCGATCCTGTTTCGAGCCTCCCATCTGTCCGCTTCCCTGGAGGTAGAACTGGGGCGTAGGGGGATTCCCTTCCACAAGTACGGAGGGCTTCGTTTCCTAGAGAACGCCCATATAAAAGATGTTCTGGCTATCCTTAGAATTGCCGAGAATGCACGTGACGAACTGGCTTGGCTGCGTGTGCTCAAGCTGCTGGAGGGAATCGGAGATGCCACGGCGGCTGCGGCACTGCGACATGTAGCAGCTGCCGGATACGACCCACGCTCTATCTCCACCTACAACGGCCCTTCATCTGCGCGGGAGCATCTTCACAACTTAGGACTGCTCCTGGCCGACTTGCTGGAGACGGATCAGCTTCCCGCTGCCCAGCTATCCCGTGTCCGCGGCTACTATGAGCCGCTACTGGAGAAGCTGTACGAGCAACCGGAAGTCCGTTCGCGAGATCTGGCCAGCCTGGAGCAGATCGCCTCCGGGTTCCGATCGAGGCAGAGGTTCCTGGTGGAGCTGCAGCTTGATCCTCCGAACTCCACGAGCGACTTGGCCGGGCCTCCCCACCTGGACGACGATTGGCTGATACTGTCAACTATTCACTCGGCCAAGGGCGGTGAATGGGATGTGGTGTACCTTGTTCACGCCGCGGATGGATTCCTGCCGTCGGACATGGCCTGTGGCTCGGAGGAAGAACTGGAGGAGGAGTTGCGCGTGGCCTACGTGGCGCTCACGCGGGCCAGGGACTACCTGTACGTGTTATGGCCGTTGCGCTACTACTATAGGCGAGTGCCGTCTTCAGGGCACGGCTATGCTCAGCTATCCCGCTTCATGAGTTCGGAAGTCGTGCAGACCATGGAGCCAAAGGCGCACGGAGTGGCCCCCGAGGATCTTAGCGATGTCCTGTCCACTGCCGAGCAGGCTGACTTGACTGCACGTATGCGCTCTCGCTGGGATTAGGAGCGTTTGGGAAGAAGCCCCCCTGTTTCGTAGAATGTGCTGTATGCATGATCAGAAGGACCTTCGTTCAACATTGCAGCGCATTGACAGGGCCGGATACGGAGCGTACAAGGATCTCCGGGGCGCATGGTCTTTCGACACCTTTACACTACACGTCGACCATGTACAGGGCGATCCTTTTGCCGCCCCCAGCCGCCTACGCATAGCTGTCCCCTCGGACGTAGCGGCCCTGCCCAAGGAGATGCGGGCCACACCGTCGCGAACGAGGGGCCTGGAGGACTACCTCATGCGGGCGGTGGACAGGGCCATCGCGGTGTGCACAAAGGGTGGCCGCGGATCCGGGAAGTCGGGACGGTTTTCCGTGGTTGAGTACGGGCCGTGTGTATTGGACCGCACCGCCGTGCGGGTAGACGAAGAGTGTGTGGAGGCCATCATCAACTGTGGCCTCCCGGCCGCCGGGCGGCGGGTTCTGGGCCGTCAAGCCATGGCCATGCTCCTCGAGGAGCTGCCGCAGGTGGTCCGACGGGCCCTGCACTGGTCGAACCTTCCTCAGGACGCTGTACGTGCGCATGTGCTCTGCGTGGAAGACGCTGGCGCTCTGCGGGGCCAGCTTCGCTCGCGCGGACTGGTGGCCTTTGTCGCCAGCGGGGCAGTGCTGCCTCGCAAATCGGGCGTCTCGCAACGACCGCTGACAGAAGGGGCAGTGCCGTTCGCTTCCCCGGAGTCGCTTGAAGTGCGATTGGAGAGACCCAACGGGCGCCCCGTTGCAGGTATGGGTCTTCCGGAGGGAGTGACCCTGGTGATAGGGGGGGGCTACCACGGCAAGTCAACGCTGCTCTCCGCAGTTGCCAGAGGAGCATACGACCACGTTCCCGGTGACGGCCGGGAGTTCGTGGTCGCCGTTCCCGAGGCAGTAGTCATCCGGGCGGAGGACGGGCGGCGGGTCTGCGGCACCGACATCTCCAGTTTCATCGGCGAGCTGCCCGGAGGACAAAACACTGTCCGCTTCCGGTCGGAAAACGCATCTGGATCAACCTCCCAAGCGGCGAACATCGCGGAGGCGTTGGAGGCCGGCGCCAGAACCTTGCTCGTGGACGAGGACACGTCGGCCACCAACTTCATGATCCGTGATGCGCGAATGCGGAGACTGGTTAGCAAGGATAAGGAGCCTATTACACCATTTGTGGACAGGGTTCGGGAGCTCTATGACGAGCTCGGCGTGTCCACGGTGTTGGTCATGGGAGGCTCCGGAGATTACTTCGGGGTGGCCGATACCGTGATCATGATGCACGAGTATCGTCCCCGGGACGTCACCTCTCGGGCGAAGAGCCTCGCCGGGGAGCCTCGCCGCCCGGAGACTGCACAGCCTCTGGCGCAGCCGCAGCCCCGCCGCGTACAACCGCTTTCCCTCAACGCCCGCGACCGCAGAGGAAAGCGCATAGTGCGGGCGGACCACGCCACGTTGCGCCTGGGGAACAGCCGAGTTGATCTGACGAAGCTCCATCAGTTTGTGGAGCTGAGCCAAGTGCGGGCTGCAGGGCACATCTTGGCTTGGGCTGCCGAGAACCTGCGTGGGCCCGTCACCGTGAGCGAGCTTGTGGATCGCGTCGAACAGAGGCTTGCCGCTGTGGGGCTGGAGGGCTTCCTCCCCGTCAGGTACGGCGATCTGGCCCGACCACGTAGATTCGAGATCGTTTGCGTGCTGAACCGAGCACAAGCTTTGGAGTTCGTGGACGGTGACTAACGTAACGGGCACCGCCAGCACTCCACGCTCGCACACATCTGTATAATGGCGCAACAACACGCAGTGAAGTGAGGTGGCGTAATGTCTAAGTGGGAATGCACGGTGTGTGGATGGATTTACGACCCTCAGGTGGGAGACCCCAGCCAGGGAATCCAACCGGGGACGCCGTTTGAGGACCTTCCCGACAGCTGGGTGTGCCCTGAATGCGGGGCACCCAAGGACATGTTCGAGGAGCTCGGCTGAAGCATGCACCTGGTGATCGTGGGCGGTGGGGTAGCGGGGATGACCGCGGCGCAACGCTTGCGGGCTCTGGATCCCGCCGCCTCCGTCACCGTGTTCGACGCCGACCCGCACCCGTATTACCTGAGGCCGGGACTGATCGAAGTTGTGGCGGGGCTCAAGCACCTGTCGGACATCACGCCCCATTCCCGTGAGTGGTACGAAGAACAGGGGATCTCTTACCGTACTGCAACTCAGGTCACGAGGGTGGACGTACCTTCGCGTCTTGTACAGCTGGATTCCGGGGACACAGTGGCGTACGACCGGCTCCTCCTTTCTACGGGCGCAGACGCGTTTTGCCCACCGGTTCCCGGGGCGGAGCGATACGGCGTGTTCACCTTGCGCTCGGCGGAGAACGCCGAGCGCATCTTGGGTGCAACTGAGAAGTCCCGTACTGCTGTCATCGTCGGAGGAGGATGGCTGGGACTGGAGATGGCTCGGGCGCTGGCTGTACGCGGCCTCGAGGCCAGCGTGGTGGAACGGGAAGAATGGCTTCTCCCGGGGCAGCTTGATCGTGAAGGGGCCGGAGTTCTGTCGGCGCTGTTGCACGAACAAGGCATCCATGTATACACGGCAGTTGCCGAGGTGACACTCCCGGAGAAAGGTCTCCTGCGGGTGGTGAAAGACAGCCGTGCTGTGACCATCCGCGCGGAGCTGGTAGTGGTGGCCGCGGGTATTCGCTGCCGCACGGACCTGGCACTTCGCGCAGGAACCGAGGCACGGCGGGGCGTGGTGGTTGACGATTGGTTGGCCACGAGCATCTCCGGGATTTACGCGGCCGGGGACGTGGCGGAGTGGCGTGGTCATGTGTACGGGATCATCCCCGCAGCTCGCGACCAGGCACTGGCTGCTGCTGCGAACATGGTCGAGCACGGGTCCCTGCGTTATCGAGGAAGTACTCCGTTGAACACGCTGAAGGTGGCGGGGGTGGACCTGGCAATCATCGGCGACGCACAGCCCCGGGGTGGCCGGGGACAGGAACTGCGCCACATAGACCCCGCGAACGGTGTCTACAGGAAGCTTGTACTCGATGGACATACGCGCCTGCTGGGTGCTGTTCTCCTTGGGGACCGCGATGGCGTAAGGCCTTTGCAGGCGCTGGCTCGCTCCGGTGCCAGCTTGGGCGACCGTGTCCAAGGATTGCTCGCTGGGGAGTACACCCTGCCCTGAGCCCGCTCGCTGCCCAACGGTTGACCCCCGGCAGAAGATGAGTAGAATGCGAATCAGAAACATGAGCAACGAGTGGCGCTGGACACGACAACGAAGAAAGGTCCTTGAGACACTGGGATCCAGGAGAGACCATCCTACAGCGGAAGACGTCTACCGGGACCTCCGTGCGCAAGGCGAGCAGGTGAGTTTGGCCACCGTGTACCGCACGCTGCGCTCTTTGGAGCAGGAGGAACTCGCCCGCACGCTACACGGAGCGGGCGCGGACCGGTTCGACGCCTGTATTGATCCCCATTATCATCTCAGCTGTGACAAATGCGGACGCACCGTGGACGTGCCTGTCGCCTACCATCGGCCATTGGATGAGGCTGCCCGTCAGAGTGGATTCGAGATAAGGGGCCATTCACTCATCTTCTTCGGGAGATGTCCGCGTTGCACCGACGAGGAGGCATGATGTCGATGCGCAAGATGACACAGGAGAATCTGAGGACGGCGTTCGCCGGTGAGGCCCAGGCGCACATGCGGTACGTGTTGTTTGCCGACGTAGCCGAAGGAGAGGGGAAGACTAACCTGGCAAAGTTGTTCCGCGCCATTGCGTTTGCCGAACAAGTTCATGCCGCCAATCACCTCCGAGAACTGGGGGGGATTGGCGATAGCGTGGCCAATCTTGGGGTGGCGATCGACGGCGAGACGTTCGAGGTGGAGGAGATGTACCCAGCGTATCACGCGGTGGCCGAGCTCCAGGACGAACGAGGTGCGATGCGCTCCACCCAGTACGCGCTGGAAGCAGAGCGCATCCACGCTGGAATGTACGAGAAGGCCAGAGCAGCAGTCAGGGGGGGAGAAGACCTAGCGCTGGGCGAGGTGCACATATGCGCAGTATGCGGGTACACTGGTGAAGGGGCGGCCCCGGACAATTGTCCGGTGTGTCGGGCTCCCAAGGAGAAGTTCGTTTCGTACAAGTAAAGGAGGCACACATGGGAGAAAAGGCACGAGAACTCGCAGGAAGCAATGTGGACAGGATTGTGGAGGAGCTCAACAAGGCTTACGCCGATGAGTGGCTCGCGTTCTACCAGTACTGGGTGACCGCTAAGCTCCTGGAGGGCCGCTACGCGGGGCACGTGGCCGGGGAGCTGACCCGGTTGGCCACTGAGGAGCTGGAGCACGCAGACGAACTGGCCGAGCGCATTGTGCAGTTGGGCGGGCGTCCACTGGCACACCCCAAGCAGTGGATGGAGCAGTCGACTTGCGGCTACAAGGAGCCCCCGCGCGATACGAAGGACCTGGACAAGGCAATTAGGGATACGATTGACGGGGAGCGATGCGCTATCTCCGTGTACAAGAAGCTCTCTGAAATGACGCGCGAGACCGACCACGTTACTTTCCAACTCATCCAGCACATCTTGGAGGAAGAGCTGGAGCACGAGGACACGTTCGAGAACTTGCTGTGAGCGTGGCCGAGGGAGGTTGAGCATGCGAATCACAGAGAAGATCCAGGTGGCCGACTGGCAGAAGGAAAAACACGTGCCGGTGATCGAGTGCCCTGACCAGGTAGCTTCCGGCGAATGGACTCAGGCAAAGGTCAGTCTGGGCAAGGCGGTTGCGCACCCGAACACGACGGAACACCACATCCGCTGGATACAGGTCTTCTTCTCCCCGGACGATGACAAGTTCACCTACGAACTCGGCAGGTTCGAGTTCAACGCCCACGGAGAAGCAGCGGCAGGAGCCAATGAGGGACCTGTGTACACGCACCACGAGGTCGCTTTCTCATTCAAGACCGCTCGGCCGGGGACTGTGCACGCTATTGCCTACTGCAACATCCACGGACTGTGGGAGTCGGAGAAGCGGTTGAGTGTAGGTTGAAAGCACAAACCATAGAGCGCTAGCCGTGGGCCCCGCCTGGCGCGGGGCCCACGTTTGAGGGGGCCTGATTATGGACGAGCTGCGTCAGGCACTTGACTTCGCGGTGGAGAAGGAGCGGGAGGCCACAGCCTTCTACCGGAGCTGGGCGAAAAAGGCAGAAGACCCCGGCGTGAGAACTCTCTTCTCCCAGCTGGCAGCCTGGGAGGAAGGACATGTGGAGCGTCTATCGCGCATTACCCCAGACGAGCTGGTCCAGGCGGCGCAGGCCACCTCGGACATGAACTTGTCGGAACTGTTGGCCGAGGTCGAGGCCGCGCCGGACATGTCGCTGCAGGAAGCTTTTGTGATCGCCCTGAAGCGTGAGGAGGCATCTGCTGCACTGTACCGGGGGTTCGCTTCGCTGGGGGGGACAGCCGGGGAGCTGTTTTCCGAACTTGAAGCCGAGGAACGACGGCACAAGCAGCTACTCCAGGAGGAATACGACGACGTGTTTCTTCCCGAGAACTGAGGGTGGAGGAGGCCAAGATGAGAGCGCTGTTGGTCATTGCCGACGGGTTGGGGGGACGTCCTACCGACTGGGGTGATGCTACCTGTCTTGCCCGGGCGCGGACGGTCCACCTGGATCGGCTGGCCCGAGAGGGGGCGCTGGGGCTGATGGACCCCATCGCCCCGGGCGTGCGACCCGGGTCTGATACCTCACACCTGGCGATCTTCGGTTACGACCCGGCTGAGGTGTACACGGGGCGAGGAGCGTTCGAGGCTCTGGGGATTGGGTTGGATGTACGGGGGGGAGACGTGTGCTTTCGGGCCAACTTCGCCACCGTCAAGGAACAAGATGGCAAGCTGGTGGTCCACGACCGGCGCGCGGGCCGACTTGCCGAAGGGGCGCAACTGGCGGAGGCCCTGGAAACAGTGGACCTGGGCGACCCGGAGGTGTCGTTCACTTTCCGGGCGTCCACTGAACACCGCGGGGCGTTAGTGTTACGCGGCCCTAGATTGAGTTCGGAGGTCACAGATACTGATCCCCACGTGGAGGGGGCTGCCGTGACCTCCTGTCGGCCACTTGCCGACAGTGCGGCGGCGCGGCGTACGGCGAAGCTAGTTAACACCTTCTCCCAGAAGGCGTACGAGTGTCTGCGTGAACACCCGGCAAACAGCATGAGACGGGAGGAGGGCAAGCCCGAGGGCAATGCACTGCTTCTGAGAGGGGCGGCTGCAATGCCGCACTTGTCCCCTGTCACTGAGCAGTATGGGGTTCAGGGACTGTGCGTCGCCGGGGGGGCCTTGTACAAAGGCGTTGCCCGAGCAGCCGGGCTGGAAGTTCTACAGGTGGACGGCGCGACAGGTGACCTGAAAACGGACCTCCGGGCCAAAGCGGAGGCGGCCTGGAGGGCCTTGGACAAGGCCGGCTTCGTTTTTGTGCACATCAAAGGTACTGACAACGCGGCACACGACGGCTCTTCGCTGGAGAAGACGCGCTTCATCGAGCGGATCGACGGCGAGTTTCTTGCGGTGCTCGAGGAGCGGTTGCGAGAGGGAGACGTTGTGCTGTGTTTCTCCGGTGATCACACCACGCCACCGGCGGTAGGAGAGCACACAGCGGATCCCGTGCCGGCGCTGTTCTGGGGGCCTCCGGTACGGCCCGATGGGGCAGCTGGATTCGACGAGACGGCAGCCGGTACGGGAGGCCTGGGGAGGTTCTCCGGGAGGCTGGTTCCGCAACTTCTCGGGTACTGTGATCTGGGGGGGAAATTCGGAGCATGACGACGAAGCTGAAACTTGGAGATGTGGCAAGGTTGACCAACGCGGAGTTGCTGGCCGGGGAAGAGGCCCTGGACTTCGAGATCACCCAGGCGTGCGCTGCAGATCTACTGTCGGACGTCTTGGCATTGGTGCAGGATGAGGGAGTGCTGCTGGTGACGGGATCACTGGCTCCCCAGGTCCTGCGGGTTGCTGAAGTGCTGGGCCTGGGCGGTCTCCTGTTTGTGCGCGGCAAACGTCCCACTGAGGCCATGTGCGCGTACGCGCGCCAGGCATCCGTGCCCCTCCTTGTCACGGAGCTAAGCATGTTCGAAACATGCGGGGCGTTGTACTGCGAAGGGCTGGGCGGCGCACGGCGGAAGCGTTTCCCCAAGGATTACCCCGACGATGCCTCCTAAGGAGAAGCTGCTGCACAGGCGGGTGTTCATCCTGCTTCCGGGGAACCTTGAGCAGGCCGGGTCCGTGTCCGGCGACGTGCGCCGCGAGCTTGTCGCCTTGGGAGTGGAACAGGACATCGTCCGCAGGGCCGGCGTAGTCTGCTTTGAGGGAGAGATGAACATCGCTATGTACAGCGAGGGGGGAAGGATCATCCTCCTTGTGGCTGATGACCGCGTGGAGCTTCTGTTCTCGGACCGAGGTCCGGGAATACCCGACATTGAACTAGCGCGTACGCCGGGCTACTCCACTGCTCCGGACTGGGCTCGAGAGCTTGGTTTCGGAGCTGGAATGGGCATCCCCAACATGGAGCACCAGTCAGATCGGCTGGAGATTCGCTCTCGGCTGGAGGGGGGTACGGTGATCCGCGCCGTGTTCCGAAGGGGGAGAGGGTGACGGTAGCGGAGGTAGTGGAACGACTAGAGCTTGAGGCACTGGCTGCAGGTGAGCTGAAGGCGACGGTGGCAGGAGGGTACTGCTCCGACCTGTTGTCCGATGTGCTGGCACATGCGCAGTCCGGAGACATGTGGATCACCCACCAGAGGCACATGAATGTCGTTGCTGTGGCCAAGCTCAAAGAAGTGGCGGCGGTCATTTTGGTCCGCGGGGCCGCCCCCAGCGCAGAGATGACCGGGAGGGCGCGCAGTGAGGGCGTGACTATCTTGCGGAGCTCCGCGAGCGCCTTCCAGGTGGCGGGCAGGTTGTACCAGTTGCTCGAGGGATGAAACGTCTGCGGGCCGATCTGCATATTCACACAGTGCTGTCGGCTTGTGCTGGTCTGAGCATGTCCCCGCGACGAGTCGTGGACGAAGCTCGCCGGGCCGGCCTTGCTCTTATCGCGGTTGCCGATCACAATGCTGCTGCAAACGGACCGTACGTACGGGAGATCGCACGTGGAGAGCCGAGGGTGCTGTTGGGGATGGAGCTCCAGTCGCAGGAAGAGGTGGAGATACTGGCGCTGTTTGAGGACGCAGACTCCTGTCTGACGCTCGAGGCCGAGGTGTATCGGGACCTGCCGGACGTAAACTGTGATCCAGAGCTATTCGGCGACCAAGTGGTCGTGGACGAACAGGATAACATAGTGCGGCGGGTAGAAAAGCTCCTTCTGTCGCCTGTGCCGTGGCCATTGGCCCGGCTCGTCAAGAGGGTGGAGGATCTCCACGGTTGGACCTTGCCGGCACACGTAGATCGGGTGCCCGGCGGACTGTTGGCTGTTCTGGGACTGCTTCCCGAGGGAACATGGCCCGAGGCGGCGGAGCTCTCGCCGTGGGTCCGACAAGCAGAGGCTGTGTCTCGGTGGCCGGAGCTGGCCAAGCTTCCGCTTCTCCGTTCGTCGGACGCGCACTTTCCCCACGAGATCGGGCGCAGTTGGAGTGAGCTCACTGTTGCCGAGCCGTCGCTCGCCGAACTGCGCGCTGCGGCCGAGGGCCGAGGTGGGCGACGGCTGAGAGCGGGTCCTCACTGCAAGGAGGGTAGATGAGCGATACGAAAAGGGTTGTCGAGCTGGTGGAGCCGTTCGCGGGAAGGCCTGGCGAGCTTATCCAAGCCCTGCACCGAGTGCAATCGGAGCTGGGGTACGTTCCTTCGGGCAGCAAGCAGAGTGTGGCAGAGATCGTGGGAGTTCCTCCGGCCGAGGTGCATGGTGTGCTGACTTTCTATCACTTTTTCCGCACAGAGGCCCCGGGCCAGCACACGATACGCTTGTGCCTGGGAACAGCCTGCCACGTACGCGGAGCCGATCGTGTGCTCCAAGCCCTGATGGACGAGTTGAAAGTGGGGATCGGGGGAACGACTGAGGATGGGGTGTTCACCTTGGAGGGTGTGCGTTGCCTGGGGGCGTGCGGACTCGCCCCGGTGATGATGGTGGACGAGGAGGTCCACGGGCGACTGGATCCAGGGAAGGCGAGGTCTGTTGTCCGCGATCACCGCACCGCGCGGGGATGATAGGCGACTTGTGTATGCACCTGGCCGACCTGCTGCAGAACTCCCTCCGGGCGGGGGCAAGACATATAGAAGTGGGCATAGAGCGCCGCGGCGATTGTTTGGTCCTGTGGGTGGCCGACGACGGATCCGGGTTCTCGGAAGACGGCCACCAGCGGGCTTGCGACCCCTTTTACACAAGCAAGCCAGGACGGCAAGTAGGACTGGGCCTTCCCCTGTTGTGTCAGACGGCGGAGCAGGCAGGAGGCGAGTTTTCCCTCCGCAGCCCAGAAGAGGGTGGGACGCGGGTCGAGGCGCGGCTCCCTTGGGACCACCCGGACCGTCCTCCATTGGGAGATCCCCTGGGCACTGTTCTGCCGCTGATCGCAACCAGTCCCGGGGTTGAATTCGTAGTTCGGCTCCGGCATGATCACGCAGCATGGGAGCTGGACACCCGCGAGATTCGCGCTGCGTTGGGCGATGTGCCTCTCACGCACGGTGAGGTGTTTACCTTTTTGGAAGAGGAATTCCGGGAAGGGCTCAAGCTGACCGGGTTTAAGGAGGATGAATGAAGCTGGATGATCTTCGCAAGATACGCGAGCGGGTCCAGGATGAGTTGCGACTTCGCGGGGGGACCGCCCGAGTAAGAGTCGTGGTCGGGATGGGCACGTCCGGTATCGCCGCGGGCGCCCGGCAGGTGTTGCGCGCGATCTTGGACGAAGTTTCCCGTCGGGAGCTGGGCGACGTCGTGGTCGGGCAAACGGGGGAGAAGGGGCTGGCTTCACATGAGCCTGTGGTGGAGGTTTATGAGGCGGAACAGGTAACGGTGTACGGCGATGTCGACCCTGACGTGGCTCAGCGGATCGTGTCCGAGCACGTGGTCAACGGGCGCCCTGTACAGGGGCATGTCCTGGAGGTGCGGGAGGTGGACGGTTGATAACGCTGGAGATTGCCGGACGGCAGGTGCAGGCGCTTCCCGGACAGACCATCCTCGAGGCAGCAGAGGCGGCGGGAATCCACATTCCTACTCTCTGTAACCTGAAGGGCCTTACCCCGCGTGGGGCGTGCCGCCTGTGCCTTGTGGAGGTTACCAGTTGGCGCGGTAAGGTGGTACCCTCCTGTGCCACGGTGGTGGAAGAGGGCATGACGGTGGTCGCACACTCTGCTCGCCTGCGAGAGCTACGGCGGACGATCCTCGAGCTGTTGTTCGCTGAGCGCAATCACATCTGTTCCGTATGCGTGTCCAACGGCAATTGTGAGCTTCAGGATCTCGCCTGTGAGTTGGGAATGGACCACGTGCGGGTCCCGTACCGTTTCCCCGCCCTAGGGATGGACGCCAGCCACGCCCGGTACGTTGTGGATCACAACCGCTGCGTGCTGTGCGGCCGCTGCGTGCGGGCTTGTTCAGAAATCGAGGGCGCGATGACCTGGGGTTTTGCGCACCGGGGTGTGGACACTGTGGTGGCCACGGACGCGGGCGGGCCCTGGGTCGACTCCTCCACCTGCACTGAGTGTGGCAAGTGCGTGGAGGCCTGCCCCACCGGGGCGCTTCTGGACAAAGGGACCAGCGTGGCCGAACAGGTAAAGGATCCGGAGGTTGTTTCCCGGGTGACGGAAAGGAGACCGCGTGCCTGAGGGCAAGGTGAGGCTGGCCACAGTGTGGTTCTCCGGTTGTTCGGGCTGCCATATGTCGCTGCTGGATCTGGACGAGCGGCTGTTGGAGCTAGCAGCGAAGGCGGACCTGGTCTATTCGCCAATAGTGGACATCAAGGAGTTCCCTGATGGCGTGGATGCCACGTTGGTGGAGGGGGCAGTGGGCAATACCGAGCACCTGGAGCTCGTCAAGGAGATAAGGAGTAAGTCCAAGCTGGTGGTGTCCTTCGGTGACTGTGCAGTGACGGGAAACGTGCCCTCGATGCGCAACTCGCTGGCGCCGGAGGAGGTCTTGCACCAGGTGTACGGGGAGGGTGACGTGCCGGGGCTCGAAGGGGGCGCTGTTCCCAAGCTTCTGCCCCAGGCTGTACCGGTACACAGTGTGGTACCGGTGGACGCCTACATCCACGGCTGTCCGCCGCCTGCGGATCGCATTTGGACGTTCGTCCGCAAGCTGTTGGCGGGGGAAGATCTGGAGCTCGTAGGCGAGGATCTTCGGTTCGGCTGAGGAGGAACCTCTAATGGAGAACATCCGCATCCCAGTGACCCGCGTTGAGGGCCATGGGCTTATTACACTTAAGCTGGACGACGGCGGGGAGGTGTCCGATGCCCGCTTCCACGTGACCGAGGCCCGGGGGTTCGAGCGTTTCTGCCGTGGCCGCGCGCTGTGGGAGATGCCCGGTATCACGGCCCGGATCTGTGGTATATGCCCGGCTTCGCACCTGTTGTGCTCCGCCAAAGCCGGTGATGCGATCCTGGCCGTGCGCGTTCCCCGCGCAGCGGACAAGCTCCGCCGGCTGATGAACCTGGGGCAGTATGTGCAGTCTCACGCCCTGTCATTCTTCCATCTGTCGGCTCCCGATCTGCTGTTGGGGTGGGACTCCGATCCCGCCAAGCGCAACGTCCTCGGCCTGGCGGAGGACTCGCCGGAACTGGCTCTCAAAGGGATCCGCCTGCGGGCGTTCGGCCAGGAGATCATCGAAGCTCTCGGGGGACGACGCGTCCATCCAGCGTGGGCCGTTCCCGGAGGCGTGAGGTCCCCACTGCCCGCCGAGGCCCGCGATCGGCTGGCAGCCGAACTGCCTGCGGCTCGCCGAACAGCGGAGGATGCACTGGCCCTGTTTGAGAAGCACCTCCCCGAATGGCAGGAAGAGGCGGAGACATTTGGGGCTTTCCCGTCGCTGTTTTTGTCCCTAGTGGGCCCGGGCAACGTGTGGGAACACCACGATGGGCTGCTGCGCGTGGTGGACGAGCAGAGGCGCCCGGTGGCGGAAGGGATCGACCCGGCCCGCTACTTCGACTACGTTGGCGAGGCGGTGGAAGGCTGGTCCTATCTCAAATTCCCCTATTGGAAGGCCCACGGATACCCAGACGGGTTGTACAGAGTGGGACCATTGGCGCGCCTCAACTGCTGTGACTCGATGGGTACGCCTCTCGCCGATGAGGTCCTCGGTCGGTTCCGCAAGGTGGCCGATGGGGAGGCCGTTACGGGCTCCTTCTACTACCACTACGCCCGGTTGATCGAGATCCTGGCCTCGTTGGAGAGGATCGAGGGGTACCTGGGGGACGACGATCTCCAGTCAGAGCGCGTGCGCGCCGACGCCGGGATCAACGAGTTGGAGGGAGTCGGCGTCCACGAGGCCCCACGGGGAACGTTGCTCCATCACTACTGGGTGGACGAAAACGGGATCATAGAGCGCGCAAACCTGATTGTGTCCACCGGCCACAATAACTTGGCCATGAACCGCACGGTGGCACAAATCGGCCGCCACTACCTGACGGGGCAGAAGGTTACCGAGGGCTTGCTCAACCGGCTGGAGGGGGGAATCCGCGCCTATGATCCTTGTCTTTCGTGTTCGGTGCATGCGGCGGGCAGTATGCCGCTCAAGGTCCGTCTGGAAGGCCCTGACGGGGAGATCATAGACGAGAAGGGCCGCCGGTGAGAGTCCTGTTGGTAGGTTTCGGGCACCCGCTGCGACGGGATGATGGCGTAGGGCTATGGGTCGCCGGCCGGCTGGAAGGCACTCAGGGCGTGGACGTAGTGTCGGGGCAGGTCCTGACGCCCGAACTCATTCCCAAGGTAGCGGAGGCCGATCTGGTCTTGTTCGTAGACGCGAGGGCCGGCACGGGCCCCGTCCGCTGGGAGAGGCTGCGGGCATCCGCGCTTCCCAGCCTGGCCCACTCGCTCACGCCGGGAGCTCTCCTTGCGTGGGCCGAACGGCTGTTCTCGCGGATGCCGGAGGCGTGGCTAGTAACTGTCCCTGCTCGGGACTTCGACATCGGAGAGGGGCTAAGTCCAGGGACCTTCCGCGCTGCCTCTGGCCTGGTCGAGCGCATTCGATCATACCTGGCGGAAAGGGGTAGAGGATGAAGCGGCTGGACGTTCTGGTGTGCTCGGGTACAGCCTGCGTATCATCCGGCAGCGCAGAGTTGAAGGACAGTCTAGCGCGGGCGATTGCCGAGGCAGGCCTCGGAGAGGAGATCCGGATCCTGGAGACCGGATGCATGGGCCCCTGTGAACTGGGGCCGGTGATGCTCGTCTATCCGGAGGGTACCTTCTACGTCAAAGTGAGGCCTGAAGACACCCAAGACATTGTACAAGAGCACTTTCTGAAGGGCCGTCCCGTACGCCGGCTGTTGTGGGAGGGTACTGCGCCCACGGTCAAGGAGGTGCCTTTCTTTGCTCGGCAACACAAGCTGGTGTTGGCCAACTGCGGGACCATCGACCCCGAGCGCATCGAAGAGTACATAGCGCGCGGGGGCTACGAGGCGCTGGCCCGAGCGGTGAGCGAGCTCAGCCCTCAGCAGGTGATCGACGAGGTGAGCGCGGCGGGACTGCGGGGTCGCGGGGGAGCGGGCTTCCCTACGGGGAAGAAGTGGGAGTTGATGCGGCAGGCCCCCGGCACCCCGAAGTACGTGGTGTGTAACGCCGACGAAGGCGATCCCGGAGCGTTTATGGACCGGGCCCTCCTGGAAGGAGACCCGCATGCGATCCTCGAGGGAGTGGCTATCGCCGCCTATGCGGTGGGCGCGGACCGTGGCTATGTGTACGTGCGGGCCGAGTACCCGCTGGCCATTCAGCGGTTGGAGGGGGCCGTAGAGCAGGCGCGGGGAATGGGCCTGCTGGGAGAGGGCATTCTGGAGACGGACTTTTGCTTCGATGTACAGCTGCGCATGGGCGCGGGCGCGTTCGTGTGCGGCGAGGAGACGGCGCTCATCGCCTCGATCCAAGGGAGGCGTGGCGAGCCCCGACCTCGTCCCCCGTATCCGGCCGAATCCGGTCTGTGGGGCTGTCCCACCCTGATCAACAACGTGGAGACCCTTGCCTGCGTGCGCCACGTGCTGTTGGGCGGCGCCGAGCGGTTCGCGGCGGTGGGGACCGAAACGAGCAGGGGGACAAAGGTATTCGCCTTGGCCGGTCAGATCTGCAATACGGGCCTGGTGGAGGTCCCCATGGGGATCACACTACGGGAGTTGGTGCTGGACGTTGGAGGAGGGGTGCCGCAAGGGCGTGAACTGAAGGCCGTCCAGATCGGGGGGCCTTCCGGCGGCTGTCTTCCGCAGGAACTGCTAGATGTTCCTGTGGACTACGAATCGCTGCGCGAGCACGGGGCGATAATGGGCTCCGGGGGGATCATCGTGTTGGACGACACCGCGTGCATGGTCAACGTGGCGAAGTTCTTCCTAGAGTTCACGGCCGATGAGTCCTGTGGGAAATGCGTTCCCTGCCGCGTGGGGACACGCACAATGCTGGACATTTTGAACCGCATCGCCGCCGGACAAGGCATAGAGGAGGACATCCCGCGGCTCACGGAACTGGCGGAGACGGTACGCAGCGGCTCGTTGTGCGGCCTCGGCCAGACGGCGCCGAACCCGGTGCTGTCCACACTGCGCTACTTCCCAGAGGAGTACGAGGCCCATATCCGCGATCGGGCCTGTCCAGCCGGCGTGTGCCCGGACTTGGTGCACTACGCAGTGTTGCCCGATGTCTGCCGGGCGTGCGATCGTTGTCGCCAGGTGTGCCCTACGGGGGCCGCTCAGGGGACCGCGGGAAAACCCCCGTATGTCATCGAGGACAAGCTGTGTATTCGTTGTGGAGCATGCGTTGAGGCGTGCCCGTTTGACGCGGTCATTGTGCGACCGGGCCGAAAGGGGTGAACTTGCCGAACAAACAGGACATTTTGTCACAGCATCCACGGTCGGAGGATCGCTTGCTCGCTATCCTGCACGACCTCCAGAAGGCCAACTCGGACAACGCACTGTCGCGAGAGGATCTCCAGTTGGTGGCCGCGCACTTGAACGTGCCGCTCTCTCGGGTGCACGACGCGCTGACCTTCTACTCCATGTTCAGCCTCCGCCCTCGCGGGCGCCATGTGATCCGCGTCTGTGACTCTCCGCACTGCCATCTAGGCGGTTCGTGGTCTGTGTTGGAGGAGCTGCAGAGGCTCCTCGGGGTGAAGGTGGGAGAGACTACAGAGGACGGACTGTTCACGTTGGAGCTCACCAGCTGCCTCGGAGTTTGCGGGGTGGCCCCGGTGATGATGGTTGACGAGGAGATGGTGGGAAATCTTACAACGGAGAGGCTGCAGGAAGTGCTTGCCAGATATCGGGAGGGGCGATGAAACTGGCGCGAGCCCATGTGCTGATTGGCGTCGACGACGAGGCTCGCCTCGCCGGGGTGGAGGACATCATCCGAACGCTGCACACCTCGTTGGAGCAGGCCGGCCTCGCGGACGAGATACAAGTGGTGGAAACAGGTACTTTGGGTGTGTCCGGCCATGGTGTTGTGTTGGTGGTGTACCCGGAGGGCATCTACTACGGAGATGTAACCGCAGACATTGTTCCCCACATTGTGGAAGAGCACCTGTTTAAGGGACGTCCCGTGGAGTCGCTCCGCTTGCCGAGCGCCACTGCCGCAGTGCGCCCGTCTGAGGTCTACCGAAGGCAAACGCGCGTGGTGTTACGGAACTGTGGCGTCATCGATCCGGGAAACATTGACGAGTACATTGCTGCGGGCGGGTACGAGGCGTTGGGCAAATCCTTGGGCGACATGCGCCCTGAGGAAGTTGTGGCCGAGATAAAGGAGTCCGGGCTGCGGGGCCGCGGCGGGGCAGGCTTCCCCACCGGCCTAAAATGGGAACTCGTCCGCCGTGCCGCCGGCGAGCCCAAGTACGTGGTGTGCAACGCCGACGAGGGCGAGCCGGGAACGTTCAAGGACCGCCTAATCCTGGAAGGTGATCCGCACAAGCTCGTGGAGGGCATGGTGCTCTGCGCGTATGCTTGCGGCGCCTCGCAAGGATTTGTGTATATCCGGGGCGAGTACGGTCTGTCCATTGAGCGTATCCAGGGGGCTATAGACCAGGCCCGTGACTATGGTCTATTGGGCCGAGATATCATGGGCAGCGGCTTTGCCTTCGACATGGAAGTGCGGCCGGGGGCCGGGGCTTACGTATGCGGTGAGGAGACTTCCCTTTTGGAGTCCCTCGAGGGAAAGCGTGGATGGCCGCGGATGCGTCCTCCGTACCCGGTGACGTTCGGGCTGTGGGGCAAGCCCACTGCTTTGAACAACGTGGAGACCTTGGCCAACGTGCCGGAGATAGTCGCCGGCGGAGCTGAATGGTACAAGCAATTGGGCACTGCAGCCTGCACGGGGACGAAGGTGTACACAATCCTCGGACATGTGCGGTTCCCCGGACTCGTGGAAGTAGAGATGGGAACACCGCTGCGGGCGCTGGTCTACGATCTGGGCGGCGGCCTCCCCGACGGGCAGGCTCTCAAGGCTGTCCTGGTCGGGGGCGCCGCGGGGGCGTTTGTGACCCCACAGGCATTGGACGTGCGGATGGACTACGAGTCGCTGCGCAATTGGGCTGCAGCCCTGGGTTCCGGCGCCATTCTAGTCATGGACGAGTCGGCGTGCCTGGTGGACATGCTGGGGTCGGTACTCAGGTTCTTCCGGCACGAATCTTGTGGACAGTGTGTCCCCTGCCGGGCGGGCACTGACCGACTGGTGAACATACTCGAGGGCATCAGGCGGGGCCAGGGAGGGGCAAGCGCTCTGGAGGAACTGGAGCGTATAGCGGCGACAATGCAGGTCGCGTCGCTGTGCCCCCTGGGACAATCGGTGCTCCTTCCTGTTCATACCGCCCTGACTGGATTTCGCGATGAGTTCGTGGCGCATATAGAAGGAACGAATTGCCCCGCTTGCAGTCGGGGCCGAGAGGTGGCTACGGGATGAAACTAACGTTCGCTGGAGCAGCGGAAATGGTCACGGGTTCGTGCTTCCATGTGGAGGCCGGGGGGCGGCAGGTTCTTGTGGACTGCGGGATGTTCCAAGGGTTGCCCGAGGTGGAGCAGCGTAACTTCGAGCCGTTCGCGTTTGAACCGCGAGACGTAGATTGGCTGCTCCTCTCGCACGCGCACCTGGACCATCTGGGGCTTATCCCGCGCCTCGTACGGGAAGGGTTCCGCGGGAAGATCGCCAGCACAGTCCCCACCAAGGACATCGCTCGCATCATGCTCATGGACGCGGCCAAAGTGCAGGAGGAAGAGGAAAACGGCCCCCTGTACACCGCTGAGGACGCCACAGCTGCTCTGGACCGATTTCAGCTGAGCGGCGAGTACGGGGAGACCGTGGCCCTGGGCGATGGGCTGGAGGCGGTGTTCCACGACGCAGGGCACATCTTGGGGGCCGCGTTCGTTGAGCTACGGGCCGAGGGGAAGACATTGGTCTTCTCCGGCGACCTGGGCAACCGCGGCAAACCGTTGGTGGAGGATCCGAGTTACCCGCCGAAGGCCAATGCACTGATTCTGGAGTCGACCTACGGCGATCGTATTCACCGCCCGGTGGAGGAGTCGGTGGAAGCGCTGCAGCAGGCAGTCGTGGAGACGTTCGACGCGGGCGGCAACGTGATCATCCCCTCCTTTGCCCTGGAACGGACCCAGGAGGTGCTGTACATACTATTCACCCTGTGGGAGCAGGGCGCCCTTCCCCGCTGTCGGATCTTCCTCGACTCCCCCCTGGCCACGGCAGCGACGAAGATCTTCGAGAAGTTCGCCGAGCGGTTCCCCGAGCCAGCGCGGAAGCTGTTCCGTAAAAAGCATGACCCGTTCGACTTCGAGCTTCTTGAGTACACGCTCACCAGGCAGGCTTCAAAACGGATACCTGTGGACGAGGGGCGGTGCATCATCATAGCCGGCTCCGGAATGTGCACGGGTGGCCGCGTGCTGCACCACCTGCGAAAGCAGCTCCCCTTGCACAACTCGTCGGTTGTGTTCGTCGGCTACCAAGCCGTGGGGACCCTGGGGAGGGAGATTTCCGAGGGCGCCCTCAAGGTGGAAGTGATGGGGTCCATTGTCCCCGTGCGCTGCCGCATCTGGAAGATCGACGGGCTGTCGGCACACGCCGATCAGCCCATCTTGACCGACTGGGCGCTGAACGCCGACCCGGAGGAGGTGTACCTGGTCCACGGCGAGGAGGCCGGGCTTGCTACCTTGGGCAAGCGCCTCGGAGACCGCGGCCTGTCCACACACATCCCCAAGTGGCAGGAGAGCGTGACCCTATAGCGGGAGCGGAGGCGGTGCACTTACAGCCGGCGCGGGCCGCGCAACGCCGCAAAGCTCAGCGCTGTTCGATCTCCTCCAGGAGCTGCGCCGCCCGCTCGTGCACCAGCGCGTTGTACAGGGGGTACTTGTCTCCTATGGGCTCGTCGAGGATGCTCTGCAAAACGCGGCGCGCGTCCTCCCACTTTCCCGCTTCCATCAGGTAGAACTCGGCGAAGAACAGACGGTTTTCGAAGTACTCATCTACGTCTGGGTCGATAGGGCCATGCGCGCACAACTCCGGCTCGTCCACCACGTGACACAGGTATTCCAGAGCACGATTCAGGTCCCGTCCCACGGGTAACCCGCTCCAGTAAGCGCCCAAAGAGCGGTACACACCATAAGAGACGTACGAAGGGTCCACCTCACGGATACGCAACATCAGGGCTTCTGTCCGCCAGGTGACTCCCGCAACAAAGGCTACCATCGGCGAGAACTCCGCGGCCCGCAGCCAGTTGGCATTGGCCCAGTACAGCGCGGACACGTCGGAAATGGTGTTCACTGCTGTTGCGAAGTTCCTGCCCTCCAGGGCGGCGAACTCGGGGTTCATGCGCAGGCTCTTCAGTCCCCAGTGCTTCCCCTTGAGGTACGCCTGTCTGGCCGCCTCGCTCCCTTGTTCCAGAAAGGCATCGGCCAGCGTATAGTAGCTCTGGGAAAGCTTGTTCACCACATGCCGGAGTTCCGGATCGACAGGAAACCGATTCACCGCCCGTTCGTCCAACTCGTCGAGCGCGGCAGTCACGCCCAGCGCAGAGCGAAGGACCCCGATGGCCGCTTCCAGCTGGGCGCGCCCCTCCGTATCGTAGCTGATCATCACGTCGTGCTCTGGGATCAAGGCCAGCGCTTCATCTAGTTCCAGCTCCGCCCCGGCCAGGGCCACGGCTCCGACGGCACAGAGCAACATAGCAAGCATCGACTTCACCGGTTACCACCTCCGTGTAGGCTGGGTGGACTATAGGCGCTGGGGCGCGACGCGGCAAGTATGGCGCTGAGCTGGGAACCTTGGTAAGCTTGGGCGAAACGGACTTGCATTAGGAGGTGTTATGGCTGTCAAAGTCGATACGGACCTGTGTACAGGGTGTGGGCTGTGCGCTCAAATCTGCCCGGATGTGTTTGAGCTGGGCGACGACGGTTACGCGCACGTCATCGCCGGAGCAGACGAATCTGTAGACTGCGTAGACGAATCAGTCGATCAGTGCCCCGTCGGGGCTATCAGCCGCTGACGGACAAACGAGGGTCGAGCTCAGTGAGCTCGACCCTCGGCGGTGTCTTGCTCTGATGCGCCGCCTTGGCCTGGCTCTAAGTTCCGGAGGGGCGCGGGGGGTGGCGCACATCGGTGTCCTCCGGGCGCTGGAGGATGCGCGTATTCCCGTACACGCTATCGCCGGAGTGAGCGTGGGGGCGCAGGTGGGGGGCCTGTACGCGGCTGGTGTGCCTCTGACCCAAATAGAGGAACTCTGGACGAGCCTGGGTGGTCCACGGATGGCGCGAGGGTTGCTGCCCACCTTCCCCTACCGGGGCTGGTCCACGGGGCAAGAGGTGGCGCGGGGGGTACGCTACCTCGTCGGGGAGCGGCGGGTGGAGGATACCCCGATCAAGTTCGTAGCCGTGGCCACCGACCTAGGCACTGGCGAGAGTGTGTCCTTGGACAGCGGTACACTGGTGGAGGCGATCCGCGCCTCTACCTCCATTCCCGGCCTGTTCGTGCCCGTCCAGTTGGGCGGTCGTCTTCTGGTGGACGGAGGGCTTAGTTCGCCTCTCCCCGTAGGCATCGCCCGCAACCTGGGCAGTGAAGTGATAATAGCGGTAGACGTCCTTGCCTCTCCGGCTGAGAAACAGATTCGCCGTCCGAACGTGTTCAGCATCCTGTTTCAGATGAGCACCATTTTCCAGAAGCGACTGGCAGGGCTTGAAGCACAGGTGGAAGCCCCCGACTTCCTCGTGCAGCCCCTGTTCGGCCTGCGGCCGCCGACTTACGCCGCGGCCGGAGGCGGTGTTCAGGCTGGCTACCGCGCAACTCAAGCTATCCTCCCCGAGCTCGCGGAGCTACTCGGAGGGGCGGAATGACAGAGAGCAGGCTCACTCCGGTGGTTCTCGGGCTAGGGGTCGCTGCAATTTCCTTTGGGGCAATCCTCGTACGGCTCACTGATACGTCGTCCCTCACCGTCGCCGCGTGGCGCATGCTGTTTGCCTCTGCAGTGCTTCTTCCGCTGGCGTTGAGACGGGGCTTGGGGCTTGCCCCCCGGGGCTTGCTTCTGGCACTGGGAGCGGGGATCATGCTCGCGGTTCACTTCGCAACCTGGATCGAGTCAGTGCACCTGACGACTGTGGCCAGCTCCACAGTGCTGGTGAACACGCATCCCATATTCGTGGGGCTCATCGCGTGGTCCCTCGGGGAACGGTCCGACAAAGCCCTGTGGCAAGGCATTGTCCTGGCCTTGGGGGGTGGGGTGCTTCTCTCCTGGGGGGACTTCCGGCTTGGCGGGACGGCACTCCTCGGGGATATGCTCGCTCTGGCAGGCGGCATCGCCGCTTCCGGTTATCTTGTGGTGGGGAGACTGGTGCGGCGCCACGGCGAGCTGTTGCCGTACGTGGCCGTGGCCTACAGCACGGCTGCGCTGGTGCTGGTACTGGTGGCCCTAGGGACTTCCGCGCCGGCACTACCGCAGGGGATGAACTGGCTGTGGATAGGGCTACTCGCCCTCGGGCCACAGCTTCTGGGACACACCAGCGTCAACTGGGCGTTGCGCAGGGTGGCGGCCCCGGCTGTGGCGGTGGCCGTGCTTGGAGAACCGGCGGCGGCTACGCTGTGGGCATACTTGATCTTCCGCGAGCCGGTGGAGTTGGTGCAGGGGATGGGGATGGTGCTGATTGTAACCGGCATTCTGCGCGCACTGTGGCGCCAGCCGAAGGGGTCACTAGGAGGAACCTGATGAGCGAGAACACCGTTGCCGGAGGAACACAGAAGATAGAGTGGGCGCGTGCACGGATGCCCGTACTGGCGCACATAGAGGAGCGCCTGTCCGGCGAAGGGACGCTCTGCGGGCTGCGCATTGCCATTTCCGTGCACCTAGAGGCGAAGACAGCGCGGTTGGCCCTGGCTCTCCGGGCTGCGGGAGCCGAGGTGGCCGTAACTGGTTCCAATCCTCTCTCCACTCAGGACGATGTTGCCGCAGCCCTGGGCGAGGCCGGGCTCTTTGTGTACGCCCGCCGAGGCGTGGACGAGGCCGGTTACCGGCAGCACTTGGAGCAAGTACTCGAACACAGACCCCATCTCGTCCTGGACGACGGGGGAGACTTGACGGCCCTGCTGCACGGAGCTCGCACAGACCTGGGGAACGATGTCCGTGGAATCTGTGAGGAAACAACTACCGGCGTTCTGCGCCTACGTGCCCTCGCCGCGAGCGAGCAGCTCTTGTACCCAGCATTGGCGGTCAACGACGCACGCATGAAACACTTGTTCGACAACCGTTACGGTACTGGCCAGTCAACCTGGGAGGCGATCATGCGCGCCACTAACCTCTCCATCGCCGGGAAGACTGTCCTAGTGGCGGGATACGGGTGGTGCGGTCGCGGCATCGCCTTGCGCGCGCGCGGCCTGGGGGCGCGGGTGCTGATCAGCGAGGTGGACCCTGTACGAGCAGCGGAGGCGGTCATGGACGGCTTCACTGCTGCGACTGTGGCTACAGGGATTCGCCAGGCGGACTTCGTCGTCAGCGCCACCGGGTGCCGCGACGTAGTCACCTACTCTCACTTGGAGCGGGCCAAGGAAGGGGTGGTGCTGGCCAACGCGGGGCACTTCGATGTGGAGATCGACGTGGCTACACTGCGGCGAAGGGCGACCGCTCGTCCAGTGCGCGAACACGTAGTGGGGTACGATCTTCCCAGCGGGCCGACGGTGTATGTGCTGGCCGAGGGCCGTTTAGTGAACCTGGTGGCCGGGGACGGTCACCCGGTGGAGATCATGGACCTGTCGTTCTCCTTGCAGGCATTGTGCCTGGCGTGGTTGGCCCAACACGGCTCCAATCTCGCTCCGGCAGTCCACGCTGTGCCGGCCGCGATCGACGACCAGGTGGCTCGCATGTTCCTTCGTTCGCAGGAGGCGGGGCTAGACGAACTTACGCCTGCCCAGCGCGCCTACCTCGGAGGAGGGCAAACTTAGCCTTGCGCAGGGCAAGATCGGCCAGAAAAGCAACAGCTGCCGCCCACAGAAGCGCCCGCTCCACAGGAATCCACGTGCGGCCGGGCGCTGTGGTGGGCAGCGCCTCATCTCCCAGGAGCTCCCCGCCCGTCAACTGAGCGACCCGGCTGAGTGTTTCCAGATCGGCACCCAGTTGAGCGATCTCCTGCTCGTAAGGCAGAGCGAGGCCGAATGTTCCTCCGTATTGGCCTCCTGCGTCCCAAGTGCTGAGTACGTGCGGTCCGGACCGTTCATGCGTAACCAGCGCTTCGTATCTCCCTGGAGCGGTGGGTCGGAAGTGCAGTTCAGAGGTTCCACCAGCCCCCACCAGCTCTCCGTGGAAGTCCAGGCCGCTGATCCAGCGCCCCGCGTCCTGGACGTCGAGCCGGAGCGTCAACGAATCGTCCTCGCGCGACCAGTCCAGCGCGACCTCGTCCCGCTCTGCCCACAACCAGCCCAGTAGCGAACCCCACAGGCGGCCCAAGGAGGGGGAGGCCAGCCAACTACCCGTCCACCGGCCGCTCAAGTCGGCGTTGACGACGACGACCCGACCCAAGCCGAGCTGCCAACCGGCCACCACAGGATCCCCTTCCGGCGCCATGAGTCCCACCTGCGCCGTGGCCTTGGGAAAGGTAAGCAGATAACCGTCTAACTGAGGCAAGTCCAACTGCGATAGCCCAAGCGCGGCGGCGTCAGGACCGTCCCCAACGGGGAACGTCCCCTGCCGATATCGCGGCCGGAGTGCTTGCCGCACCTCTCCCACGAACACGCGTCGGAGGTCCCGGGCGTCGGCAACTATCAACAGCTCCCCCTGACCAGCACGGGCGAGCTCTCCCAGGACCTCCAGGTCGGCGTCCGCTCCCAGGGCGATCGACGTCACTCCTACGCCGGAGGCGGCCACCTCATCGTACAGATCAGGAATATCCGGCCTGGGCAGAGTCTTCCCATCCGAAAGGACGACAATGTGCCTAATGCGAGCATCGAGGGGCTCCACACCGTCCAGGGCGTCGCGCACCGCAGGTAGGAGATCCGTCCCCCCAGCGGGAACCATCGTGCGCAGCGCGCTGTATAGGGCCTGCTCCACCTCGTGCACTGGGCCGGGGCGAACCAACCACTGCGGGTACCGGTCGAAGGCTATCGCGCCGACCACATCGTCCGCATGCATCGTCTCCACCGCGGAAGCGGCGGCCTCCTTGAGAAGGTCGATGTGTTGCGCGCCGGCAGTGGTGGCGGCCATGGACGCAGATTTATCCATTACGAACACTATGGCCGCCGGTGACTCCTGCAGCCTCCCCGGCACCGAGTAGGTAACGGGAAGGAGCTCCTCCATCCGGCCCGCATAGCCCTCCACAGCGCGTCTGCCCTGTACGACCAGCAATCCACCTCCTCCCACCACGTGGGCCCGCAGCGCCTCGAGGTGCGCTCTGCTGAGGCCGGCCAGCGGCCAGTCGTCGAGGACGACGAGGTTCACGCCGGCAAGATCGGCCGGAGAGAACGCTTGTTGAAGGCGAACAGCCAACCCAGCGTCCTCCGACAGTCGAGCTGCTGTGTTGTCTCCGCTGACCACCAGGATGTCGCTGGGCTGTCCGGCCATCACCACCCAATGGAGTCGGTTGTTCTCCGGCAGCGGGTCGTCGTCCACATGGACCTCCAGCGCGAACTCGTGCGGCTCGGGCCTGTCCAAGCTTACCGCTACCTGCACCTGGTGCAATCCCGGAGAGAGCAGCCTGCTCTC
>PWTL01000029.1 GCA_003562845.1 Candidatus Acetothermia bacterium | reverse complement strand
ACCGGCTGGGTAATCGCCAGATCCCCCACCTCGGCAGTGATGTCGAGCAGAGCATTGCGCCAGGTTTTGGCAATTTCCACCACCAATCCCCGCTCTGCTTCGGGGATATCCTCTTGGTATTCAATGATGTGTTGCAGTTCCCCCAAGGCCCGGTTGGTGGCGAAGGCCCGGGCACTGCGGGAGGCACTGGCCTGGACGGTTTTGGTATCAGAAATGACGTGGCAAAAGCGGCGGATGGCTTCCCAGGTGTGGGGGCGGAGGCTGCGATCGCGGGGCAGGTCGGGCAGCTCGATGGCGGCCATTTGCTCGGCGGTTTCAGCGGCATCGAACAGGGCCAACAGGCTGGCGAGGCCGTGCATTTCTTCGCCGTGGCGAATGTCGCGGACGACCGCGAAAGCTTGGGCGGCTTGGGCAGGTTGTTCTTCGTGCAGGTACCAGAAGCCAGCAGCGGCGGCACGGGCGGGGGTGTCAAGGCGGGGGGCAGTGTTGATGCGGGACGACATCCTTTTGCGAAAGGGTAGGATGAAAAGACCGTCAATAAATTTTGCTTTGAGGGCATTGCCCAGGGAGGCGGAGTTGAATTTAATCAGCTGCCAATCAAAAAGAGCTTCACTTGTCCTAGCAATCGCTTGGATAAGCTGCTTATCAGGGATCTTCTCTAGGTGCTGATTGAAAAGGTTTATAGTTGGAATAAATTGATAAGTAAAGGCAAGAAGCTGATTAGAATTATGAATAGCAATCTCTAGCCTCTCAGAAAAAGCATGGTTTAGAACTTGGTCTGTAAAAGGCAAGGGTAAGGGTGTGATTGCTGCTGCTGGTGCCAAGTTTTTTTGAGATAGAATTCGCTGCAGCGAGGTTGCAACAAACCAACCATCTGGTCGTAAGGTTGCCAGACTTAGTGCTACGCCATAAGCTATGCCTCCTACAATACCTTCTTCCAAGCCTCCAGTCAGTTCAAACACTAAGCCTACTACTACCCCTCCTGCTAGGCCTACCGCTACACCTGTTGCTCCCCCCCCTGCTAGGCCTATCGCCACACCTCCTGTCGCACCTCTTGCTAGACCTAATACCGCTCCAAATATCACTCCAAACACTACTCCGAAGACTACGCCATTCCCCAGTTCTCGCGGCATGCCGGACACTATGCCTTCCGCCATGCCGAACGCCGTGCCGAACACCATGCTGAGTACAGTTCCTCCTATCAAGCCGATCGCCACGCCTCCTGTCAAACTGACCACCATACCAACCACCACGTTGATTGCAACGCCAAATGCCATGCCGCCCCAATCAACAGAAATACCAAGCTGCTCTGCTCCCCACCCAAACAGCAGTAGTGTGACAATTGTGAGTAATAATCCCTGGATAAGAAGGTAACGCTGTACCCGATTTGTCCGCAGAATCTCCAGCCCTTTGCGCCAGTTCATTTCGTAGCTGGGGATGTAGCCACCGCCAAAGCGATCCACATACCACCGCAACGCCTGGGGAAAATAAAACACCCAAAACAGCAGCCGCAGGTAGTCGAGGGGATTCCAGAGGGAGAGGGGGCGATCGAGTTTGGGGGCCAGGTCCAGGCGCAGGTTGGCCAGGTCGTCTTTAGCCACGGCGGGGCACCTCCTGTGGCAAAATCCCCTCCTGGGGAGGCCTGTGCTGAGCTTGCCGAAGTAGGCAGGGGTGGGTTAGCTCAGTCTGGGGGACCCACCCCGCCCTGCGGGCACCCCTCCGAGGAGGGGACGGGGGGGATGTGCTGTGGGTCGAGACTATGGTGGGCAGTGCCCACCCTACGACGGGAGCGGGTTTAGCCATGGTGGGGCACCTCCGCTTCCAACCTCCCCTCCTGGGGAGGCCTATGCTGTTCGCGCAGCGACCCCAAAGGGGTAACTTGCCGAAGTAGGCAGGGGTGGGTTAGCCCAGTCTGGGGGATCCACCCCGCCCTCTGAACACTTTTCTCAGGAGAGTAGAGGGGGGCAAAAAAGTACGGATTTAAGCCTGGGGCATTCATAAGCTTTTCGCTTTCTGGAGGCAAGATAATCTTTGTTTCTTAGCCTTAAATATTTTGATGAAGTAGTTTTTTGGCGGCTGACAGAACCTTAAAATGATGACAAAAATTTAATGAACTCGGTTGCCTTCAAAATCATAATTTTCTGGTAGTTTGCCATCAATAAAAGATGCCTGTCTCCTGTGACAATATGCGTTGCATTGCCAGCCACGGCACATTCTATAACCATATCGTCATCCGGATCGCTGGAGACAACCTTGAGTGTTCCTGAAATCTTAACCAAGCGAGAAAATCCACGCACCTCCTCCACGGCTGCCTGTGCCATCTCTTCAGAAAACCTGAACTTGACAAGTAGCTTTTCAGCAAACTCATCTAAAATCTCCTGGCAGGTCACAGATTCAATCTGCCCTATTCTTGCCAATGCTAGACATCGAAATGGACTGCTATTTGTAGACAATAGGGCGGAGATTAAGATATTAGTGTCAAAAACTACGGTACAGTGCATTAAGAGTCACTTTAAAGATCCAAGGGTTCCAAGCCTTGATTTAGCTGATGGCACCAGATTAAGGCGGGCTAGCTCTTGAAGCAGTCACTTAGTCCCCATGCACCACCTCATCAATAAAGGCGTCACGCTCTTCTTCAGTCATTGTGTCCCAATTGAGGTTTTTCTCTTGGGCAAGCACCCTGGCTTTTTCGACCCCATAACGGGATAGCGATT
>PWTL01000121.1 GCA_003562845.1 Candidatus Acetothermia bacterium | reverse complement strand
CGCAAGGTAGCCGGTGCCGCCTTGCGCTCGACGAGCGATGCGTACAGGGCCGTGAGCTTCTCGCCGACGATGTGGAGGTCACGCTCCTCGGCGGTGGCCCGTCCGCGGGATCCGAGCTCTTCGGCGGTCTGGGGGTCGTCCACCAGCGCGCGCAGCAACTCGACGAACTGCTCATTGCTGGTTCCCTTACGGCAGTTCTCGCCATCCTGCATCCAGCCCTTGTACACTGGTATGTCCCTCAGAACGATTGGCCGTTCGGTGGACAGGGCCTCCAGCACCACGATGCCCTCGTTCTCCTCGTAGGTAGGGAAGAAGAACACGTCGCACGCTGAGTAGGCACCGACGAGCAGCTCGTCGGGCACGTACCCGGGGAACACGACGTTGGCCGGCGGGTCGGTGAGCAGCCGTCGCACCTCCCGGGGCAGCACCCGCATCATCCGCGCCCCCATCCACAGGAAGTTGTAGTCCGGCATCGATTCGGCGACCGCGCAGAAGTCCGTGACCCCCTTGCGCCGGAACGGAAGGCCCACCGACAACACAAGGGGTTTGGACAAGCTGTACTTGGCCAGGAACGCCTGCGCAGCCTGTTCGTCGTAGGTAAAACGCGCCGTGTCGATGCCGTTGGAGATCACCTCAGCCGGCGTCTTCACCCCATGCTCCCGCACCACGCTCAAGGCGTAGTCGGTCGGGGAGACCAGCTGGTCGGCGGCTGAGTACAAGGACGTCACCCGCCAGCCCACCAGCGGAGCAAGGATGTTGGAGAAGGACAGCGAGTTGCGGAAGTCCTCGCGGGTGGTGTGCGTGCTGTACACCGTGGGGATGCCCTTCCGCTTGCAGCGGTTGAGGGCCAACTGCGCGCCCGGGCCCACCGTGTTGAAGTGGGCTATGTCCACTTGCGCGTCTTCATCGCTCGTCCACTCGACACCGGCACAGTCCAACGCCCGCCGCTGGTGTTCGAGCGCTCTGCCCAGGCCCGAGTTTTTCAGCAGTCGTGGCGCCTCGACGTACAGCAGGACCTTCATGCGGCTGCCTCGCTCAGTTCCATCGGATCATCCTCTCGATGGATGCGCACTGTAGGCGCGCGTCCGAGGAGAGTGTAGACCACGTGCGCAGCAAAAGCGACCGTGCCGGAAACGACAACCTGAAGACAACCCCCGTCACTTGAGTCGCGGGTCGAGGAGAGCGATGACCCACACCACAACAAGGATCGAGACCAATGCAGCGAAGGCCACCGTCAGTGTGCCCCGTGGAGACTGTGTAGCGAAACGGCTGGGGCTGCCACGGCAAGCGCGGATCGATGTACGCGTATAGCAGGTCCACCACCAAGTAGGAGACCATGTAACACGCCCCCATGAACAGAGCCAAACCGAACACGACAGCTTTGTCCTGCCGGTCGATGGACTCTACCATGAGCCGACCGATCCCCGGCCAAGCAGTGGTCGTCTCCGTAAGCACCGCGCCAGCGAACAACGGCCCTATTTGAATGCCGATGGTCACCACTGGCAACATCGCGTTGCGGAAGGCGTGTTTGCCGATCACGAGCCGCTCGCGCAGGCCCTTGGCCCGCGCGGTCATCACGTGCTCCTGGCGCATCACCTCCAGCATGCTGGCCCGGGACGAACATCCAATACAGCCGCACCTACGTCACAGTGTCAACTACCGGGAGTCCCGGATGATCCCGACCCCCGCTCAGCCAACAGGTGTTGCGTTATCATTCGGTGGGCATGCCGACCGCAATACTCAGGTTTTACGCGGAGCTCAACGACTGCCTCCCCGGGGAGCTCAGGCAGAGGCCGTTCCCATATCGCTTCCAGGGCGAACCCTCGGTCAAGGACGCAATCGAGGCGCTTGGGGTGCCGCACGTGGAAGTTGATCTTGTCCTGGTCAACGGGAGCTCCGTCGACTTCGGACACAGGTTGTGCCACGGGGACCGCGTCGCCGTGTACCCCATGTTCGAGACGCTGGATATAGGCCAGGTACAGAGGGTGCGCCCCGAGCCCCTTCGAGAGGTCAGCTTCCTGGCCGACGCCCACCTGGGCAAGCTGGCCCGATTGCTGAGGCTCCTGGGCTTCGACACGCTGTACGGCCGCGAGCTCGACGATGCGGACATAGCCGAGGAAGCCGCCCGACAGCATCGCATCGTGCTCACCCGGGACCGGGGGCTCCTCAAACGAAGCGTAGTCCGTCACGGCTACTGGGTACGCTCCGACGACCCTGAAGAGCAGGCCCGCGAGGTGGTCCGACGGTTCGACCTGGCCGGCAAGGCACGGCCGTTCACCCTCTGTCTGAGCTGCGGCGGTCGGCTCGATCCGGTGGACAAGGACAGCGTGCTTCCCCGCATCCCTCCGCGTGTCCGTGCCTGGCGCGACGAGTTCCTTCTGTGTCGGGACTGTCGCAAGCTCTACTGGCGAGGCACGCACCACGCTCGTCTTGCCTCCACGGTGGAGCGCATCCTCCGTATGTCCGGCTGCGATGATCCACGCTCCGACCGGACCTCAGGAGGGGGCTGTAGCCGGAGGTGACCGGGGCGTGTTACAGTGACGCACAACCGAGCCATCGGCGCAGTTCTACGCGCACGGCACAGCACGGGCCTGCGGGCGCAGCTCCATGAGAGGAACGGACTGGGAATATGAACACAGCAGACGATAGATCCACGCCGGCACCGCCGTCCACGGTGGTGATCTTCGGGGCATCTGGGGATCTCACCTGCCGCAAACTCGTCCCCGCACTCCACACGCTGCGGTGCCAAGGGCTTTTGCCCCCGGCAACGCGTTTGCTGGGGGTGGCCCGCAGTCCTCTCTCGGACCAAGAGTTGCGGGACCGGCTCTTCGACGGCGTACAGGCATACTCGCGCGCAGACCCCGACGTATGCAACACGTGGGCGGACTTCAGCAAGCAGCTGACGTACCTGGCCGGCGAGTACGACGACTCTGCAACCTACAAGCGCCTTGCCGAGGAGCTCGACGCGTTCGACACCGGCCAGGGCACACAGGGCAACCGCCTGTTCTACTTGGCCACCCCACCGCCACTCTACCCGGTGATCGTCGAGCAATTGGGGAGGGCCGGGCTCAACCGAAGCGCCCGTGGTTGGACCCGGATCGTCATCGAGAAACCTTTCGGCCACAGCCTGGACAGTGCCCGACAGCTCAACGAGCGAGTGCAACGGGTGTTCGCGGAGGAGCAGATCCACAGGATCGACCACTACCTGGGCAAGGAAACGGTGCAGAACATCCTCGCCTTCCGCTTTGCCAACACAGTGTTCGAACCGCTGTGGAACGCCCGTCATGTAGACCACGTACAGATCACCGTGGCCGAAGAGCAGGGCGTCGGGCACCGCGCCGGATACTATGACCGGGCAGGGGTACTGCGCGACGTGTTCCAGAACCACCTCCTGCAGCTCCTCGCCTTGATCGCGATGGAGCCGCCGGCCGCCTTCGAGCCCACTGCACTGCGGGACGAGAAGGCCAAAGCCCTCCAGGCTTTGGCGAGGTGCACCCAGAGCGTGCGCGGCCAATACCTCGGCTACAGGGAGGAATCCGGGGTGGCGCCCGATTCCCATACCCCCACGTACGCGGCTCTGCGGCTGGAGATCGACAACGCGCGCTGGAAAGGGGTGCCGTTCTACCTGCGCTCGGGGAAGGCTCTGGCGGCAAGGACGAGTGAGATTTCGGTCCACTTCGGCCGCCCTCTGTACCCCGCGTTCCCGGCGCCGGGAGGCGAAAGGGCACCCAACGTGCTGTCGCTGTGCCTGCAGCCCCACGAAGGCATCCGCCTCCGCTTCCAGGCAAAGCAACCCGGCGCCGGGCTACGTATCCGCCCTGTCGACATGGGATTTGCGTACCAGACCTATTTCGGGGCGGCGACCCTGCCCGATGCCTACGAACGCCTGCTCCTCGACGTCATGCAGGGGGACCCCTCGCTGTTTGCCCGGGCGGACGAGATCGAACTGGCCTGGGGGCTCGTGGATCAGGTGCTTGCGCAATGGGAAGGGCCCTCGGCCCCATCGTTCGTCCAGTACGAGCCGGGAAGCTGGGGTCCGAAAGAAGCCGAGCGTCTGCTCGCACAGGAGAGCCGCCGGTGGCATCTTGGCTGTGAGCGCGATGCGACCTGAAGTGACCGTGCTGCCCAGCCCGGAGGCGCTGCACCGCCAAGCGGCCGAGGTGTTCTCCACTCTGGCCCAGGAGACGATCCGAACGCGGGGGCGGTTCGCCGTGGCGCTTTCCGGGGGATCGACGCCCGGACCCACCTACCGCTTGCTGAGCCGAGAGCCGTACCGCGACCGGATCCCGTGGGTGAAGGTGCACGTCTTCTGGGCGGACGAACGGTGCGTCCCGCCCGACGATCCGGCGAGCAACTACCGGTTGGCCCACGAGCTCCTGTTGGCGCACGTGCCGGTCCCGGCAGGGCAGGTCCACCGCATCCCGGGGGAACGCGGGCCCGAGGCCGCAGCCGACGCGTACGAGGAGACATTGCGCGGCTCCCGGGACCGCCTGGACCTGATACTGCTGGGCTTGGGGGGTGACGGGCACACGGCGGCCCTGTTCCCCGGCTCAGCGGCGCTGGACGAAGCGCACCGCCTGACGGCGGCGGTCAGGGCCACGTACGAGGATCGCCCCGCCGACCGGGTGACGCTGTCGCTCCCTGCGCTCAACGCCGCCCGGCACGTGGTGTTCCTGGTCAGCGGCCGAGGGAAGGCCGAAGCCGTGCGCGCCGTGCTGGAGGAAGGCCGCCGCGAACTGCCCGCATCGCGTGTGGCTCCACAGGACGGAAAGCTCGTCTGGTTGCTTGACGCCGCGGCCGCCGGTCAGCTGCCGCCGGCGGTCAGTCGAGGCGGATCCGGGGGTTGAGCCAGGCGTAGAGGAGGTCGGCCGCCAGGTTGGCCAGGAGCACACCCAGTACCACGACCATGGAGATCGCCGTCAGCAGCGGGAAGTCCCGCCGGTCGATGGCGAACAAGAGTAACCTCCCCAGCCCGGGGTAGTTGAACACGTTCTCGATGACGATGATCCCCCCGATGAGCCAGCCGAAGCTGATCGCCACCACGGTCACCGTAGGGAGCAGGGCGTTGCGCAGCACGTGGCGCAGCACTACCCGACGCCAGGAGAGCCCCTTTAGCACAGCAGTTCGTACGTAAGGTCGGCGCAGCTCTTCGGCCACCTGAGCGCGCGTCAGGCGTGCCACGTAGCCCAGCATGACGAGCGTCGCCGTGAGCGCCGGAAGGATCAGGGAGGGGAGCGCCTGCAACAAAGGCGTTCCCGGACGGATGGAGGAAGTCGCAGGGAGGACCCCCAGCACGTAGGCGAACACCTGTACCAAGGCCAGACCAGTGACGAACTCCGGGAGGCCGACCACGGCGAGCGTCGCCACGCTGATCGCCGCGTCCAACCACCGCCCCTCGTACAGTCCCGCCAGCACGCCGAGCAGGACGCCCAGGGGCACAGCCAAAAGCAGAGTCAACCCGGCCAGCTGGACAGAATTGCCCAGCCGCGCCATGACCAATGGCCGGATTTCACCGCCCGTGCTGTATGAAGTCCCCCAGTCGCCTCTCAGAAACCCGCCCAGCCAACGGCCGTACTGCACGGGCGCCGGGTCCAGCAAGCCCATCTGTTCCCGGAACCGCTCCAGGGCCGCCTCCCCCGCCTCCCTTCCCAGCACGATCCGCGCCACGTCTCCTGGAAGGAGCCGGGTCACGGCAAACACAAGCATCGAAGTGAAGACCACCGTGAGGACGAGGAACCCCAACCGCCTGGTCAAAAAGCGGGCCATCAGCCCTCCCCTCCACAGGTCCGGCTCCCGGAGAACTTGAACACGGGTTCCTGCAGTGTGCACAGTTCGTCCAGGGGGATGTGGCAGAGGAGCCCTCCGCCTCCTTCCGTGACCCTCCACGGGGGGTCCTCCCTCTCACAGACGGCCCCGAGCTTCCGCGGGCAGCGAGCCTGGAACGGGCAGCCCACCGCGCCCGCCTCCGTGCCCAGTAGCTCGGGGAGGCGCACCCGGGCCTGCGTTGCCCGGGGGTCGGCCAGAGGAACCGAGGCCAGAAGCGCCTCCGTGTACGGATGGTAGGGGGGAGCGAACACGCCGGCCGTCGGCCCGACCTCCAGCAGGCGCCCCCGGTACATCACTGCCACCGCGTCGGCCAAATGACCCACCACCGCAAGGTCGTGCGATATAAACAGATAGGCGCCCCCCTCCCGGCGCTGCAGAGCCCGCAACAGGTTGAGCAGGCTCGCCTGCACCGAGACGTCCAGAGAGGAGGTGGGTTCGTCGAGGATGACAAGGCGCGGCCCCGCGGCAAACGCCCGGGCCAAGGCCACGCGCTGTCGTTCCCCACCGCTAAGCTCCTCGGGCCTGCGCTGGGCGTACTCACCGGGAAGCCGCACGGACTCCAAGAGCCTTCGGCATTCAGTCCGCGACGCGTTCCGCTCTGTTCCGCGGAGGCGCACTAACGGCCGGACCAGAGCTTCGCCCACTGCTACATACGGATTCAAGGCCTCATCAGGGTTCTGAAACACCATCTGCAAGGCCCGCAGCTGCGCGCGGCTCCGCTCGGACAGCGCCCGGGAGAGAGGTTCCCCCAGCAAGGTGAGCTCTCCGGCATCGGCAAACTCGAGGCCAGCCACAGCCCGGGCCAACGTGCTCTTCCCGGACCCGCTCTCCCCGACAAGACCCAGTGTCGCCCCCGCCTCTACTCGCAGGTCGATCCCGTCCACAGCCCGCAGGGGTGTTCCACGCGACAGAAGCGTCCGCCGGCCGGCGAAGTGTTTGCGCAGCCCCTGCACAACGAGCACCTCGCCTCCGGCAGCGGCCCCCTCGGCGGCGGCCTCCTCCACAGACCAAGTGGGAATCGCACTTTGCTCACGGATCTCCTCCCAGCGCACGCAGCGCACCCGCCGGCCGTTCTCGTCGGCGCGCACGAGAGCGGGCCGGCCGGCACGGCATCTGTCGACCGCCAGCGGACAGCGCGAGGCGAACACGCACTCGGCCGCGTACTCGCCCAGGGCGGGAATCCGCCCAGGCATGGCCGCCAGGACCACCTCCCGACCGAGTTCCCCCAGGCGAGGGACGCTGGCCATCAGCCCATACGTATAGGGGTGCAGGGGGCGGGCGAATAGGTTCTCAACGGGCGCCTCCTCTACGAGCTCTCCTGCATACAGCACTCCTACCCGCTGGGCGATCTGGGCCACCACTCCCAAGTTGTGCGTAACGTAGAGCGCTGCGGCCTTCCGCCGGGCGATCACCGACCGCAAGAGGTCCAGCACCACCGCTTGGGTGGTGACGTCGAGACCGGTGGTCGGCTCGTCCAGGATCAGAAGCTCCGGATCGCCGCTCAGCGCCATGGCGATCATCACCCGCTGCTGCATCCCCCCGGAGAGTTGGTGGGGGTAGCTGGCGGTCACCCGCGGCGGATCGGCGATGTCCACATCGCCCAGAAGCCGCAGGACCCTCTGCTGTGCAGCCCTGCGTCCTAGACCGTGGTGGACACGGACCTGTTCGGCCACCTGCTCTCCGATCCGCAGCGAGGGGTTCAGCGAAACCTGCGGATCCTGGGGAACAAAGGCCACACGCCGTCCCCTGAGGTTCCGCAAGGCGTGAGGGGAGAGCCGCAGGACGTCGTCCCCGGCAAGTTGCGCCTCCCCGGCACGGATGCGGCCACTCGGGCTCAGGTGCCGCAGCAGAGCCAGCGCCAGCGTGGATTTCCCTGAACCGCTCTCCCCAACGATCGCGCAGACCTCTCCCGCTTCGACGTCCAAGCTCACGTCGCGCACGGCGCCGCGCCAGCGGTCCCCCTGACGGTACTCCACGGTCAGACCTCGTATCGAAAGCAGGGCCTCCGCGGCCTCCACATCTGCCGGTGGCTCAAGGGGGACGGCTGTAGCCGGTCCCCGGCGGTTGCGGTCTCTCCCAGGCTCCAGAAGCGACTGCTTGAGTCCGTCGGCCGTCAGGTTCACGGCCACGACCAAGACGGCGATCGCTCCGGCGGGAAAGAAGAGCGCCCACGGAGTCAAGGTGGCGTAGTTGCGCGCTTCACTGACCATCAGCCCCCAGTTCGGCGACGGCGGCCCCACACCCACCCCGAGGAACCCCAGCGACGCAACCAGGAAGATGGCGTAGGAGAACCTGAGCGCCGCCTCCACCGACAGGGCCGGAAGCGCCGAGGGGAGGATCTCTCGCAGCAGAATGCGCCCCAGAGGTTCTCCCTGCAGGCGTGCCATCTCCACGAACGCCTTTGACTTCGTGGCCAGGACTTGAGAGCGCACCACTCGGGCCACAATGGGCATATAGACGACGAGGATCACCAGGGCGACCCCGGTGCGGGTGGGCCCCAGCGCCCCCAGGAAGAGCAGGGCCAAGAGCAAGGCGGGAATCGCCAGAAAGCTGTCAAACAGGCGCATCAGGACCTCGTCGAGCCAACCTCCACGGTACCCGCTCACAAGGCCGACCAGCGTCCCCGCGACCACCGCCAGAACTGTGCCCAAACCGGCCAGACCGACGACGCTCCCCGTCCCCAGGATAACTCTGCTGAATACGTCGCGCCCCAGGTGGTCAGTACCGAAAAAGTGCGTCGCGGTCGGCCCTTGCCGGGCGTCTGCCAGGATCTGCTGAGTGGCGGAATACGGAGCGATCCACGGGCCAAAGACCAACAGGAGGAGAAAAACCGCCACCACACAAGCCCCGACCGCCGACGACGGCCGGGAAAAGAGAGACCGCAAGACAGCGAGGCGGCGGGCGCGGCGCCTGCCTCCGCCGTTCCCGCCGCCTGTCTGCGCCACGGTCACTCCACGTACACGGTGCGGAAGTCCGTCCTTCCGGCAAACGCCTTCAGCTCAAAGCCCCCAAAGCCGTCCCTGATCGCAGCGGTCTGGGCGAAGAAGTAGGGCACGATCACGGGGCCGCGTTCGATGAGGATCCGCTGGATCTCAGCGTAAGCGCGGGCTCGCTCGTCATCGTCGAGGGTGGTCCCCGCCACCTGCGCCAACTCGTCCAGCTCCTGATCGCAGAAGCGCGACTCGTTCCAGATGGCCCCGCAGGTGAGCATCACATCGAGATAGAACTGCGGGTAGGGGCGGGATCCCCAGCCGGTGATCCCCAACGCGGCATCCATCCACCGGTTCTCCCCATAGTAGACGCTCTCCGGTTCCACAACGACGTTCAGCTCGACCCCGGCCGCAGCCCACTGTTCCTTGAGCACCACCGCCAGGTCCGGCCGCGCCCCCGTGTCCGGGGTATACAGGTCCAGCGTGAGGCCGTCTGCGTAGCCGGCTTCAGCAAGGAGTTCCCGTGCCGCCTGCGGATCCCGCTCGGGCAGAGGGCTCTCCTCTGTATAGTAGTCGCCGTACAACGGTCCTATGGGGCTGTCGCGTCCCGGCGCCCCTATCCCCAGCTGGACGAGCTCGAAGATCTCCTCTCGGTCCGTGGCCAGCTTCAGCGCTTCGATCACCCGTGGGTCGTCCCCGGGGGGGATGTCCGAGCGCAGGCGAACGAGGTCGAACCCGTTCGTGGGGACGGCGAAAGACTCGATCCCCGGCACCCCCCCCAGCCCAAGCAGAAGCACGTTGGGCATGCGCCAGGCCAGGTCCACCTGTCCTCCACGTAGGGCGGACACGGCCGCCGCAGCGTCGCCGAAGAAGATGAACTCCAACCGCTCCAGCTGGGGCAGGCCTTCCAGGAAGTAGTCGGGGTTCGCCACCATCTCCACACGGTCCTCCACTCCGTAGTAGTCCACGATGAACGGCCCTGTTCCGTTGAAGTCGTCGGCCTGTTCCGTCCCTTCGCGTACCACCAGCGCGTGGTTGTCGGAGAGATCATGGAGGAAGAACGGGTTCCGCTCTTCCAGTCGAAACACTACCTCCAGCTCCCCCACAGCCGCAATCTCTTGGATGTTTTTGTACAGATCAGCAGTGGGAAGCCCGCGCTCCGGGTCCCGCAGCCGGACGAACGTCCACACCACGTCCACCGCCGTGAGCGGAGACCCGTCGTGGAAGGTCACGCCTTCATGGAGCCAGAAACTATACTCCAGGCCGTCTTCGCTCACTTCCCACTCCCGCGCAAGCCGCGGCACTATCTGGTTGTCCGCGTCCACATCCACCAGGTAGTCGTACACGTGGCTGGCCACTGCCACCTCCGCGTCTGAGGAGATGAACGCCGGGTCCACCTGTACGATGGGGTGGATGGCTACGCGAAAAGTCCCCGTCGGCTCCCCTAAGGCCACGACCGACCCCATGGTCAGCGCCAACACCAATACAGCTCCTGCGTGGAGCATGCTCCGCCTCACAACGCCTCCTTCTCCGAAGTCCTGGGCTGCAGCGCACGTCGGCCACAGACCCGCAGCTCATCGTCTCCCCATTCTACAACGTGAGCTGCGGAGTGCTGTGCTGCGCGGATCGCTTCAACCGTAATTGGCGTTGGAAGCTACTCCAGGGGCTTGACACTCAGGGGGGTCAGACCCCCGAGTAACTGTTCACATTCAACTGCCGTTCCACCGCTCGGCGCACATCTTCGGGCTCCACGACCCCCTG
>PWTL01000057.1 GCA_003562845.1 Candidatus Acetothermia bacterium | reverse complement strand
GTGGGGAGCATTCCGCGTAGTGGTACAGGACATCGATGTGGCGTACACCTTGGGCGAGGCCGCCCGCCGTCGGGAGGAGATCCTCCGTACTCTGTCCGCAGAGGGGCTCCTGGAGAGGAACAGCTCGCTCCCCTTCCCTGTCATCCCGTTGCGAGTGGGCTTGATCACCAGCCCGGGGTCCGATGCTGAGCGAGATGCCCTCAACACCCTCCAGGAGTCAGGGTACGCGTTTCACGTAACCGTCCACGGCGCCCGGGTGCAAGGCAGGGAGACGGAGCCCACCATGCTGAGGGCGTTAGCTTGGTTCGCCTCGCGAGCGTCCGACTTCGATGTGGTCCTGATCTGCCGGGGTGGCGGCTCGCGTACGGACTTGGCTTGGTTAGACTCGCTGGCCCTGGGCCGGGAGGTGGCCGCTTTTCCGCTGCCTGTCGTGGTGGGGATCGGTCACGAGAACGACCGTTCCGTTCTGGACGAGGTTGGCCGGAGAGCCAAAACTCCCACCGCAGCCGCCCAGATTCTTGTGGGCCAAGTAGCCGAGACCATGGACCACGCCGCGCGGACCTGCGCACGGGCGATCGAGATCGTGGGAACCCGCCTGGTTGCGGAGACAGATCGAACAAACGGCAGGGCCCAGCGGCTGGCTCAAACTGTCAAGCAAGCGTTGACCCATGCCCAGAGGGACCTCCACCATGGCCGACACCGTCTGCTCCAGGGGGCACGAGCGCTTCTGAACAGGACACGACAAGCACAGGCTGCACGGGTGGGTGGACTCCCCCGCGCGGCCGGGTACATGCTGGGGAGAGAGCACACACACCTGGACGCGGCCTGCAGGCGTCTGCTACACGCCTCGCGTGGCCACATCGCTCGAGAACAAGAACGCACTAGCGTGCGCACTCGCCGCCTGGAGCTCGTTCACCCCCGCCGGGTACTGGAAAGAGGCTATGCTCTCCTCCGCTCACGGCAGGGGAGGGTAGTAACCGCGCCAGAGCACGCCCCGGCGGGGGAGACGCTGGTCGCCGAGCTCCGGACAGGGAGGCTGCACCTGCTTTCGGAGGGACCGGACAAGGAACAAGAGGGTGAGCAATGAGCGAACAAGAAGACAACCAAGTCACACACCACATGAGCTATACCCAGGCAGTGGAGAGGCTGGACAAGATCCTGGAGCGGATCGAGGGCGGCGAGGCCGACATCGACGAGCTTTCCGGCCTTGTTGACGAGGCGGCGCAGTTGCTGGAGCTGTGCCGGGAGAAGATCGCCCACGCTGAGATGCAGGTGAAGACAGTCACCCAGCGCCTGGAGACAGAGCACACTGTAGGCGGGGAGGAGGAGGGCGATTCCGAGGAGAAGACGAGCGAAGTGCCGTTCTGATCTCTTTCACAGCTAGAGCATAGGCTTCTCTTGTTATTGTGGTATTGACGTACTATAATGCTGATATAATGGCGACCGCATTGCGCATTTCCGAGGCGGCCTCATTGGGGCTTCACGCGGGGGCGTTGCTCGCCGCAAGCCCGCGCTGTTGCCTGACTGCCGCCGGCATGGCCGCCGAGTTGGGCGTGTCCCACGCGCATCTGTCGAAGGTCCTCCAGAGAATGAAGAGAGCCGGCCTTGTCCACTCAGATCGCGGTCCCAAGGGAGGATTCCGGCTGGCTCTTCTCCCCGAGGAGATCAGGCTCCTGGACGTGTACCGGGCAGTAGAAGGAGGAGTCGCGCCTTCCAACTGCCTTCTTCCCCGCCCGGTGTGTAACGGTGAATCCTGCATCCTGGGGAATGTGCTGCGCACAGTGAACCGGGAGCTACACACACGCCTCGAGCACACCACATTGGACGATCTGGCAGGGGTGTTCCAGCGCTATGCCTGAGGAAGGCGCAACGATGAGCTCCCTACCTCTGCAACGAAAGGAGTTGCTCTATGAATATGTTCTGCTATCAGTGCGAGCAAGCGGCACACGGCACTGGCTGCACGACGCACGGGGTGTGTGGGAAAGACCCGGCCGCCTCCGCCCTGCAGGACCTGCTGGTCCAAGCGGCCAAGGAGATCGCCTGGTACGCCCGCCGCGCCGCAGCTGACGGGCGCCGGGACCCCCAGGTGGATGGTTTTGTATTGGAGGCCCTGTTCTCCACCGTGACGAACGTCAATTTCGACCCGGAGCGACTGCACGGGCTTCTGCGCCGAGCTGCGGAGTTCAAAGCCACTGCCAAGGTACTCGCCGGACGGGGGAATCCTCTCCCCGGCGAGCTCTCTTGGGAAGAGATTTCCGACCCCGAAGCGCTACAGGAGGTCGCCCAACAGGCCTCGCTTGCCCGGCGCATCGATGCCCTGGGCGCGGAAGCGGCCGGGTTGGGAGAGCTAGCACTGTACGGACTCAAGGGCGCCGCGGCCTACACCGATCACGCACGGCTCCTGGGGTACGAGGACTCGGGGCTGTACGGGGACTTCCACGAACTACTGTCCCAGCTGAGCGCAGGAAGCACCCAGCGGGAGGAGTTGCTGACTGCCGCGCTTCGAGTAGGAGAGCTCAACCTGCGAGCCATGGAGCTTCTGGATCGGGCACACACCGAGACCTACGGTCACCCCCAACCGGTCGAGGTCCGGGTCACCCCACGGGAGGGCAAAGCTATCGTCGTGTCCGGGCATGACATGAAGGACTTGCACTCCCTATTGGAGCAAACACAAGGCCTGGGCATCAACGTATATACGCACGGAGAAATGCTGCCCGCGCACGCCTATCCTGAGCTGAAGAAG
>PWTL01000098.1 GCA_003562845.1 Candidatus Acetothermia bacterium | reverse complement strand
TGCCTCATGTGCTCGGAGCGAGCTCCTGCGCGCAATCGTTACGAACGAACCTGCGGTTCGAGGTTCTGATCCTCAGAACGGCAAAATAAAAGCCCCAACCTGTGGCTGGGACTGTTATTTTGGCTCACACTGGCAGACGCATTACGAACTGCTAGTGCAGATTATGATGAGTATAAAGTGAAGTACATTAAAGAGTTGCTTAGTGTGCCACTGACTCAATAGCTGTACTAACTGTGCCGTAGTAAAGCGTACCGTGAGGAACATACTGGTCGCCAGTACATTCTACTTTGAACTTACTCAATGGTATCCATGCCAGAGATTCAACTTCCGAAGCCTGTAGAGTAAAGTTTGAATTACTGGCTAGTTCTAGACTGTAAAGCCACTGGAATTCATTTTCTATTGCCCCATTGTCTGCTTTGAGGTAGGCACGATGTACGCCGAACAATTTCAGCTCATCGCTGACAATATCAAGGTTAATCTCCTCTTTTGCTTCACGCAGTGCGGCATCTAGTGGTGTTTCATCTAGGTCTATGTGGCCAGCCGCCGATATATCATATCGATTAGGCCATGTTCGCATGTCGGCAGCACGTTTCTGAAGCAAAATCTCAATCGTATCGTTAACTTTACGCCAAATCCAAACATGTGATGCACCATGGAGCAAGCCTTTACTGAAAACGTCATCCTTTTTAGCTCCCTCACCACTTAAAGCTTGACCTTGTTCGTCATAGAGTTGCCAAAGCTCGTCCACTTATCTACTCGCTATTTCTGCATACAACTTTGGTAGAGCTTTTGCATCACCATGCAGAAGGATCGGCTCCATGCCTTTAATTTCTTCTTCGAACGCTGATTCCTCAGGCATTTCATTTAGGATAAAAATCGGTTTCTTGAGCCAAAAAGCTATTGCCATCTCCATTAGTACATTTCCGCCAATGTAATTCTCGACACCGTGTTTCTCGTAATTCAAGACGAGAATTGCATCACCTTTTTCAACCTCTTCGAAGTGAGCACGCATAAGCTGTGATTTTTTATGATAATCATTGGCATCAGCAAACCATGTTTTATAGTGACTTACATCAAAGTCGCTAGTCTCCTTCATGCGTGTAGCGGTAGCAGGTACTATAACTTCGATTCCGAGCTTATTTAGCTGTTCTTGTATATCTACGGCTTGTCTATAAAACGCTGCACTTGAACAGATTGTGATGATTGGTTTATTCATAACTTAAGTGTATCAAAAAAACCTCAACAGAGGTAAGAGTTCTGACCCACATGCACTTCTAATTGTTAATGTACGGAGTACCAGCCTTCAGCCGGTCAGGAATATTGGCTGCGAGCGTAGCCGCTGCCAGTATTCCCAGATAGTTCTGAACCAGGATAGTCGTTTATGGGGGTGTGTCTTCCTTGTTTGGGGGTGATCAGTTGCTCGGCCGTAGGCCTTCAAGAGTAACCACCAGCCAAAGAACACAAACATGAAGACGGTTCGAGCTGTCTGGAGCTTTTTCATCTGGTGCCACTCGTAGCCTTCAATCCATTTCACATCTTTGAAGTATTCCTCGATTTCAAAGCGCTTGGCGTAGATACGGAGCACCTGTTGCCTGCTCAATTTACGCACAGGGATGTTGGTTAGCAAGAACCACGGCTCAGGTGATTTCATGTTTGGGCGTAGGTCGCTACGCACTAACCGCCAATCATGCCCATGGTATGTCACGGGCGTATCTGGCAAGCTCACTTCACCAGCTGGGATAGTTTTGTGTGGCTCCACCCAAGGGACACCTACTGGGGTATCCTGTTTGAGACGTACGACAAAACGTAGGTGCTCGCCGTCTAGCCACTCTAGTAAATCCGGTAGGGCGAACCAACGATCCATGACGACAATAACTCGTTTACGCTGTTGGTAACTAAGCTGCTCCAGCAGGAGCTTAAAGCCTCGTAACAAGGGTTTCAAGAGCTTGTAGCCTTTGCCAGTCCGAGTGACTATGCACCAGACGGGCAACGCCCGTCCCTTGCCAGCACTCAGTGCAAAAACGGCAATGGTGAATACGCCAAAGGTAGAGTGGTCAAGCGACAGTTGCAGCCGTCCAGCCTTAGGTAAAAAATCCTTGAGAATAATCTTAAGTAGTAAACTTGGAAAGCGTTCATCGGTTACGGTGCGACGTACCCGTGATTCGCCAGTCCAGCGGTTTTCGCTCAAACCTCGGCCATTGGCATTGAGTGAAGACAGTGCAGTGGTACTGAGTGCCGCAACCCCAGTTGTAAACCGTGGATGAAGCTTCTTGGGGATGTAGGCACAGGCTAACGTCTGTACATGTGTGCTGAGTTTTTGTATGGTAGTCATTAGAAAACGACCTTTCTGTTTTAGTGTTGTAACCAAAACTGTAAGGTCGTTTTTGTTATTGGTCAATAAAGTGCATGTGGGTCAGGCTGAGGCTCGAATCCGTATTCGCTCATTTAACAATCTTGCCGAAAGTCTTTTCTAGCTTATGAAGTTTTCGTTGAATCTCTCGCTGTATTCGCGTATTGGCCTAGAGTCTATAAGCAGGAGCAAGAGATAAATGAAACAACTTACACCCCTGAGTAAAAGCGTCCCGTGTTACCCTAATAATATGCAAAAATTTACACAAAAATATACAATAAATTGCCTGCTGGAAGATGCTGAAGAAGGCCATAGTTTCCCGTCAAGCGATTGGTTGCTGCACGTTACTCTAATCGACGTTTTTGCTATTGACTGGGGCATTGAAACAATTCAAGAAAAGCTTTCAG
>PWTL01000032.1 GCA_003562845.1 Candidatus Acetothermia bacterium | reverse complement strand
CCGGGCCGTTGTGCGCTGCTTGCTACGCCACAAAGCTGCCCAGCGATAGGCCGGCAGCCCAGCCCGCTGCCCGCTCGGCTCGCCCACCGTCGCCATAGCGACTTCGGCAGCCGTGGTGGAGAATCGCAGCCGCCTGTCCATGGCGGACGAGCGGCCATGATAGGGCATATCCCAGACGATCACCCGGTAGCGGTCTTCCAGGGCTGCGACCTGTTGTCCAAAGGTGCGATGGCCCATGGTGACGCCGTGCGAGAACACGACCGCCGGGCTTGCTCCGGCCCATAGACCTCGGAGTAGACTGTTCCGATGTCATTCTTCGGGAACACCTCGAATACGCCCCCTCCACCTTCCTGCGGCCTACTACCAACTATACCACTCCGGGTCGCGCCCACAACGGCGATGCGGGCAGGGTCGCACCTGGACACCTGACCAGTAGACGGCCGATCCGTCTTTTCAGTTGCCACCGGAGTCAGGGGAAAGGCGTTCCGTTACTTGCCTGGGCCGCAGGCGATGATAGCAGTGCCCTTCGCCTCCATTACTGTAGCGGCCGAAAACGAAAGTAGCGAGATCGCTTCCCCCATATCCCCAGCCGAGCTCCACGCTCCCTGGCCAGCCGAAGTGAGCCAGATCAGGCCGCAGTCGCTCTGGCCGCCAAAATCCCCAGGAAGGCGGGACGTCTTTCGCGTAGTACGTCAGGGCGCCCATCCAGCCAGCTCCTTCTGGGAACGATCCGGCGGGCTCCGGACCCACCGGCAGCATCCATCTGTGGCTCTCCCTGGTTCCGCATCCCCCGGATACCGCGTCCGCTTCCTCCCAAACGCGGGGCTGCTCCGGATTCTCCCAGCACGCTCTCGAAACGGGGAGGCCGGAGGGTGCTGGCGGTTCCTCCCCACCTATCTCGGCTCCCTCCTTCGGGGGATCCTCGAGCAGCCATCTCCCCCGTGACGAAGCGGCGCCCCCGACCTCCCGGGAGAGCAGCCCTCGTTGCTTCGCGGTGGCGCCGTCCGCAGAGCCAGCCGAAGAGGAGGCCTCGGACCGTGCCCGACGGCGGGGGGGCCCAGAGGGCGGCAGCACGGGGCTATTGATCAGGTACGCTGTTCGATGGACGCCGGGCTCTCTGCCGCGCCGGTGACGGTGCTACGGCTGTACGTGGGGAGCCCGCGTACTGTCATCCCGCCGCCTTCCGGGGAGCCTCGAGAGTCATACCCGGGGCCTTGAGGATCAGGCGCGTGATGCCGTGGTCCTCTCGGACGAAGTCGAGTCGGGCCCGCTCCATCCTGAAGCCCACCAGGTCATCGGTCAATTTGTAGGCCGTGATCTCTGCCGGGGGGCTGCCTGACTCAGCCGCATAGACTTTGCCCTCGTGGGCTGTGATGGTGAAGGTCAGACCCTCGACCGGCGGATCGTACTCCCCCACCAGGGCTGCCAGGATCTCGGCGGACAACTCCGGCTGTTTGCGGGTGAAGGTGATGTTGTCCACCGCCGGTTCCAGTGGGACCGACACCGAATCGACCTCGCCCTGGTCGTTGACGCGGAAGCGCACTTTCGCCCAGTGGTCGAAGGCGGCGATGTGCCACTCGAAGATGTTGTAGTGGTAGTGGCGCAGCTCCGACCAATCGAGGCTGCCCACGGTACGGGCCTGCAGGCCCTCGCCCTGCCGCTTTACGGCGAAGTCGGGATACCCCTCCGCTTCGTAGGTGCCCTCGTACGCTTCCAGAGGATGCGTGGGCGGGGCCTCGGCGACCCGTTCCTCAGCCGCGGTCTGTTTGCCCTGGGCCTCGGCCGCGATCATCGGATCGAACGTGTTGTGAAACCGCGTGTTCCAGTCCCGCGCCGGCAGCCCCAAGGCGCGGTCAATGCCCTCGTAGAGGAAGACGTGGGGCACGGGCAGGCCGGCGATGTTGGTCAAGGCCACGACACCGAGGTCCTCCTGGGGCACGAACCCGACCATGAGCCGATGCCCTTCGACGCCGCCGCTGTGGTGGACGAGGGTGTACTCGCGGTACGGCTCTACGCTCCACCCCATGGCGTAGGTGAAGATCGTATTGCCCATCAGAGCCTCGCTGATGCCGCCGCCGGGAACAACGATCTGGGGCAGATGCATCTGCTGGAGGTTGGCGGGAGAGACGAGCTGGAAGTCCCCCAACCGCCCCGCGTTCACGTGAACCCTGAGCCAGCGGGTGAGATCCGCCAGGGTCGAGAATATGGACCCCGCCGCGCCCGGCGAGAGGCGGGTATGCTCGCCGAAAGGCAGGTGGACGAGCCCCTTGGCTCCGCCCTCCTCATCTCGATCGACACGATAGCCGGCAGCGGTGACCTGTCCCGCCCGAGGGGGTTCTGGCGCGAAGTTGGATGCCACCATCCCGAGGGGCACGAAGATGCGCTCGTGCACAAACTCCTCCCAGGGCTGCCCGGCGATCTTCTCCACCAGGTAGGCGGTGGCGCTGTACATCAGGTTGTTGTACTGGAAGTGCTCGCGGAAGGAGAGGTTGAACTCGAGATGCTTCATGCGTTTGATGAAATCGGCCAGGGACACGTCCAACCGCCAGGCCGCGAAGTCGTGGCGGGGCAGTCCGGTGCGGTGCGCCAACATGTCGCGCACTGTCACGTGCCGGGTGGCGTAGGGATCGTCGAGAATGAACTCGGGCATATATTCGCGCACCGGCTTGTCCCACTCCAGCTTCCCCTCATCCACCAGCAGGGCCACGCTCATCGCTGTGAACGACTTGGTGATGGAGGCGATGGGGAAGCGGGTGTCGGCGGTCACGGGGAGTTGGT